>NZ_PSVA01000019.1:0-74467 GCF_002932155.1 Rathayibacter sp. AY1F9
CCCGCGATCAAGCGTCGAAGCGGTAGCCGAGGCCGCGGACAGTAACCAGGAGCACCGGCTCCTTCGGCGTCTTCTCGATCTTCGAGCGGATGCGCTTGACGTGGACGTCGAGGGTCTTCGTGTCGCCGAAGTAGTCGCTCCCCCAGACGCGGTCGATGAGCTGGCCGCGGGTGAGGACGCGGCCCGCGTTGCGGAGGAGCATCTCGAGGAGCTCGAACTCCTTGAGGGGCATCGGGGTCTCGACGCCGTCGACTTCGACCGTGTGGCGTTCGATGTCCATGCGGACGGGGCCCGCGACGACGATCCGCTCCTCGCCGGGCTCCTCGGTGCGGCGTCGGAGGACGGCGCGGATGCGGGCGAGCAGTTCGCGGGTGGAGTAGGGCTTGGTGACGTAGTCGTCCGCGCCGAGCTCCAGGCCGACGACGATGTCCACTTCGGAGTCCTTGGCGGTGACCATGATGATCGGGACGGAGGAGCGGGTGCGGATCTCGCGGCAGACCTCGGTGCCGGGCATGCCGGGCAGCATGAGGTCGAGGAGGATCAGGTCGTAGTCGCCCTCGTCGAAGGCGGCGACGGCGCGGTTGCCGTCCTCGGCGACGGTGACGTCGTAGCCCTCGCGTTCGAGCAGGTAGCTGAGGGGCTCGCTGAGGGCGCTCTCGTCCTCGACGAGCAGGATGCTGGTCACGCGTGTTCTCCTATCGGGGCGGTCGCCGCGAAGGGCGTCCGGGCGGGGTCGGCTTCGGGGAGCCGGATGGTGAAGGTGGAGCCGCGGCCGGGCTTGGACCAGACGCGGACGTCGCCGCCGTGGTTCTGCACGGCGTGCTTGACGATGCTGAGGCCGAGGCCGGTGCCGCCGGTGTGGCGGGAGCGGGCCTGGTCGACGCGGTAGAAGCGCTCGAACACCCGGTCGAGGTCCTCCTCCGGGATGCCGATGCCCTGGTCGGTGACGGCGATCTCGACGACTCCGCCGGTGGAGCGGACGCCGATGCCCACGCGGGAGCCTGCGGGCGAGTACTGGATGGCGTTGGCGAGGAGGTTGTGCAGCGCCGAGACGAGCATCTTCTCCTGCCCCACGACGTAGGCCTTCTTCATCCCGCCCTTGACCAGGGTGACGTCGTGCGACTCCGCCATGACGTGGGTGGTCTCGAGCGCCGCCGTGACGACGTCGTCGACGCGGATGATCTCGGCGGAGCCGGCGACGTCGGCGGCCTGGAGGCGGGAGAGCTCGATGATCTCGCGCGTGATCTTCGCGAGGCGGTGCGACTCCTGGGTCAGCCGGTGCGCGAAGCGGCGCACCTGCTGGGGGTCGTCGGCGGCGGAGTCGAGGGCCTCGGCGAGCAGGCCGACGGCGCCGATCGGGGTCTTCAGCTCGTGGGAGATGTTGGCGACGAAGTCCCGGCGGACGGCCTCGAGCCGGCGCGCCTCGGTGTGGTCCTCGGCGATGACGAGGACGTAGCGGGAGCCGAGGCGGGTCGCGTGGACGACGAGCGTCACGGCGGCGTCGGAGAGCGGGCTGGTCGCGAGCTCGAGGTCCTGGACGATGTCGTCGCCGAAGCGGCGGACGCGGTCGACGATGGCGGCGAGGTCGGGGTGGAGCAGCGTGTCCTGCGAGACCAGGCCGAGCGCGACGGCGCGGGTGGACGCCTTCAGCACGTTGTGAGACGGGTCGGTCACGAAGGCGGGCGAGCCGACGGCGTCGATGATCGCCTCGATCCCCTCGGGGAGCCCGACCGAGATCACGTCCTGCGCGATGCGGCCCTGGCGGGCGGCGAGCGTGAGCACGGTCGTCAGAAGGATCCCGATCGCGACACCGAGAACGAGCGACAAAACCACGATCAAGCCCGAATCCACGGACCCAGGCTAACCATCCACCGGGCGTCCCCCTACCGGACTCCCGTCGATCCTCCGGGGGTCGAGTACTGTTCAAACGCCCGGCACCGTTCGTTAACCTGCCGTGGTCATCATGACTGCGCCTGCGCCCACGGAGTGCAGTCGCAGCGGCGTGCGAGGTGCTCGCCGCAGATCCGGCGCCGTCGTCCGCGCGCGCCGTAGAGAGGGTCGAACACAGATGCGCGAAGTTTTCCAGCAGGAGCTGGCCGAGGTCCAGGAACGACTCGTCGAGATCTCCGGACTCGTCGAGATCGCCATCGAGAAGGCGACCCAGGCGTTCAACCACTCCGACGTCACCCTCGCGGAGGAGGTCATCGCGAGCGACGCGCGCATCGACGAGCTGGCCATCAGCCTCGACGAGCTCGCGATCGACATCCTCGCCCGGCAGAACCCGGTCGCCCGCGACCTGCGGATCGTCGTCTCGGCGCTGCGCATCAGCGCGTCGCTCGAGCGGATGGGCGACATCGCCGAGCACATCGCCCAGCTCTCGCGCTATCGCTTCCCCGACAAGGTGGTCCCCAAGAGCCTGCGTCCGACGTTCGTCGAGATGGGCCGCCTCGACGTGGTCGTCGCACACAAGCTGACCGACCTGCTCCGCTCGCAGGACCCGCGCATCGCCGAGGAGATCCGCGACGAGGACGACAAGATCGACGAGCTGCACGTCAGCGTCTTCGACAAGGTGCTCAGCGAGGCGTGGAAGGGCCAGGCCGCCGACACCGTCGACGCGACCCTCGCCAGCCGCTACCACGAGCGCTTCGCCGACCACGCCGTGTCGATCGCCAAGAAGGTCCAGTACCTGATCTCGGGCGACTACTCCTAGTCGACACCTCGGGCTCCGGCCCGTCTCACCGTCCGGCCCGCAGGAACGAGCGTCTCCTGCGGGCCGGACGTGTCCGTGCGCTCCGCCTCCGGGGCTACGGGAACGGCCCGCCGGAGTCGAGGACTCGGGCGGGCCGTTCGCGCGTGCGGGGCGGTGCTACTTCTTGGCGCCCTGGGCGGCGACGGCGGCGGCACCGGCGGCCGCGGCCTCGGGGTCGAGGTAGCGCGCCTCGCCGATGGGCTCGAAGTCCTCGTTCAGCTCGTAGACGAGCGGGATCCCGGTCGGGATGTTGAGCTCCGCGATGTCCGAGTCCGAGATGCCGTCGAGGGTCTTCACCAGCGCGCGGAGGGAGTTGCCGTGCGCGGTGATCATGACGGTCTTGCCCGAGGCGAGGTCCGGCTTGATGTCGGACTCCCAGTACGGGAGCATCCGCTCGATCACGAGCTTCAGCGACTCGGTGCGGGGCAGGGCGTCGCCGAGGTCGGCGTAGCGCTCGTCGTGCGCCTGCGAGTACTGGTCGTCGTCGTCGAGCGGGGGCGGCGGCACGTCGAAGGAGCGGCGCCAGGTCTGGAACTGCTCGGGGCCGTACTCGGCGAGGGTCTGCGCCTTGTCCTTGCCCTGCAGGGCGCCGTAGTGGCGCTCGTTGAGGCGCCAGGAGCGCTTGACGTCGATCCACAGGCGGTCGGCGACCTCGAGGGCGATGTTGGCGGTCTGGATCGCACGCGTCTGGCGCGACGTGTAGACGATGTCGGGGTGCAGGCCCGCCTCGGTCAGCAGCTCGCCGGCGCGGGTGGCCTCCGCGACTCCCTGCTCGGTCAGGCGCACGTCGACCCAGCCGGTGAAGAGGTTCTTCTGGTTCCACTCGCTGTTGCCGTGGCGCACGAGGATGAGGGTGTAGGTCTCGGACATGCGTCCAGCTTAGAGGCGGCCCCCTCGCCCGCGGATACGCTGGAGAGCATGCCCATCGGAGCCGTCACCCGCGGAACGACGGGCACGAACCGCCTCCGCCGGGTCGACCGCCGGCTCGCCGAGCTGCCCGTCCTGCGCAGCACCGCCTCCCCGCTCGTCGTCGATCTCGGCTTCGGGGCGAGCGCGGTCACCACGCTCGAGCTGCACCGCCGGCTCGTCCGGGCCGCGCCCGACGTCGAGGTGCTCGGCCTCGAGATCGAGCCCGCACGGGTCGACACCGCTCGGCGCCAGCTCGCCCGGGTGAGGGAGGGCGGCACGCCGTTCCCCGCGGACGCGCGCGTGCGCTTCGAGCGCGGCGGCTTCGAGGTGCCCCTGCCCGCGGGGCGGCGGGCGGGCGTCATCCGCGCCTTCAACGTGCTCCGCCAGTACGACGAGGACGCGGTGGAGGAAGCCTGGGCGACGATGACGGACCGCCTGCAGCCCGACGGCGTCCTGGTCGAGGGCACCTGCGACGAGATCGGCCGCATCTGCACCTGGATCGAGGTCGGCCGGGAGGGCCCGCGCTCGCTGACCCTCTCGCTCCGGCTCGCGGCGATCCCCTCGCCGATGACGGCGGCCGAGCGCCTGCCGAAGGCCCTCATCCACCGCAACGTGCCCGGCGAGGGCGTGCACGCCTTCCTCTCCGCCCTCGAGCGGGCGTGGACGCTGAACGCCCCTCTCGCCGTCTACGGTCCGGGTCAGCGCTGGATCGCGGCGGTCCGGGACCTCCGGCCGGAGTGGCCGGTCCTCGGCGGGCCGCGGCGCTGGCGCCTGGGCGAGGTGACGGTCGCGTGGGAGGCGGTCGCCCCCTCCTCCTGAGCGCCGGGCCTGAGCACCGGACCTGAGCACCGGACCTGAGCACCGGACCTCCTGAGCCCTAGGCGAGCGGGGGCAGGGCGGCCCGCGCCTCGGCGGGAGCGGCGCCGGTCGCCGTGAGCAGGTCGACGACGAGCGGGCGGAGCAGGACGAGCACCGTCTTCTCCGCGAGGCGCGCCTCCGGGATCAGCCGCTGGGGGTCGAGCGTGGTCGCGAGCAGCACGAGGTCCTGACGCGCCAGGGCGAGCACCGACGGATCGGCGACCGCGCGGCCGAGCAGCGCCATGCCCGGGCCGAGGGCGGCGACCGCTCCGGCGAGCTCCGGCCGCGGGGCGCCGTCCCGGACGAGGAAGTCGGTGCGGCGCGCGACGATGCGCAGGTTGCGGGTCGCGAGGTCCAGCGCGGACAGCATCACGGCCTGGCGGGAGAGCTCGCCGCGGTGCCGGCGGACGAACGGCGAGATCCGGGCGACGCCGGTCGCGGAGTCGAGCGCCGCGGTCCAGCCGTCGATGACCGGCTGCGTCCCGCGGATCCGCTCGAGGGCTGCGGTGGACGCCGAGGAGTCGCCCCGGCGGAGCGCCTCGGCCAGCTCCTCCACGGTCCGGCTGAGCGCGGTGAGGAGCCGGTGCGCCTCGGCCCGCGCTGTGCGCAGCGGCGGGCGGGGCACGATCGCCGTGCAGAGCAGCGCCGCGAGCCCGCCGATCAGGCCGTCGACGCTCCGGGTGAAGACGCCTCCGTCCGGCGCAGGGAGGACCATCACCAGCATCGCCTGGGTCCCGGCGGCCACCGCGAACCCCGGCGAGGGCGAGAGGGCCCGGCCGAGCGTGAAGACGATCGCGAGGACGACGGCGAGCTGCCAGACGCCGCTCCCCCAGAGCAGGAGCAGGACCTCGCTGGCCGTGATGCCGATGAGCATCCCCGTCGCTGTCTCGGCCACCTGCTTGGGGCGGGTGTCGCGCGCGATGCCGAGGCTCGAGATCGTGGCCGTCAGCGCCAGCACCGGCGCGGGGTGCCCGAGGAGGAAGTGCGCGACGGAGTAGGCGAGGGTCGCCGCGAGCACGATCTGCAGCACGGCGGGGAGCGACGCCCCCGCGCGGGCGAGGGCGCGCGCGGGACTCAGCTCGGGGGTCCGGACGAGACCGCGCAGCCGCTCGGCCGCCCGGCCCCGCTCGGCGGGACGTGCGGCCACCACGGCGTGGCCTACCTGGTCGTCGCCCCGAGGCGGGGCAGGCGGGGCACTCCCGCCTCCGCTCCGGCTCCGGGCGGGACCACGACCTCCTGGGCCGCGGCCACGCGCGAGTCGCCGGCCAGCACGGTCAGCTCGAGATCCACCGGGACGCTCCGCTTGACGACCGCGAGAGCGACCGGTCCGTCCTCGTAGTGCCAGGCGCTGGAGGTGACCGTGCCGACGTCGACCGGCTCGCCGCCCTTGAGCGCCGTGACGACGTCGCCGTGGGCGGGGAGGACCGAGTCGGAGCCGTCGAGCTGCAGCAGGACCAGGCGCCGGGGCGGGTGGCCGAGATTGTGCACCTTCGCCACCGTCTCCTGGCCCCGGTAGCAGCCCTTGGCGAGGTGCACGCTCGAGCGGAGGAGGTCGAGCTCGTGCGGGATGGACCGCTCGTCGACCTCGGTCGCGTGGCGCGGGCGCCAGGCGGCGATGCGCAGCGCCTCGAGGGCGTCGACTCCCGCGAGGGCCACTCCCACCCCGACGGCCGTCTCCGCGAGGGCCTCGAGGGCCGCTCGCGGGACCAGGACCTCGCGGAGCTCCCAGGAGGCCCCGGGGTGCTCTGTGGTCAGCGCATACTGCCAGCCGCCCGGCTGGACCTGCGACCACGGGTCGCTCCAGACGACGGGCTCCTCGGCCAGGGACAGGGCGAGCGTCAGGGCCGGCCCGTCGCCGAGGGCGGCGAGGGTCGCGAAGTCGTCGGTGCGGTCGGCGACCTCGACGCGGAGCATGAAGCGCATCCGGTCGAGCCAGGCGGCCAGGCCGGCCGTCTCGTCGCGGTCGAGCAGGAGCCAGGCGGTCTCGCCGTCGTCGACGAGGCGGATGACGTGCTCGATCCGGCCGGTCGGGTCGAGCAGGAGCGTCTCGGCGGACGCGCCGGGAGCGAGGCGCGAGACGGCCTGGCTGGTGAGCGAGTCGATCCAGGTGAGGCGGTCCGGCCCCGTGACGGTCACGACGCCGCGGCCGGAGAGGTCGACGAGCGCGGTGCCCGCGGCGAGAGCGCGCTGCTCGCGGAAGGGCTCGCCGTAGTGGGCGGCGACGCCGGGCTCGGCGGCGCTCGTCGTCGCGACGGCGCCCGGGGCGGCCAGGAGCGGGGAGAGCGCGTCAGTCGACACGGGCGAGCCGTCCGGAGGAGTGGGTCCGCAGGCCCTGGCCGAGCGCGGCGATGTCCCACGCCCACAGCAGGTGGTCGTCGACCAGGCCGTAGAGGCGCGTGGCGGCGGCGTAGTCCTTCGCCGCGGCGGTGCGCATCACCGCGTCGGTCGCGAGGTCGATCCGCGGCCCCTTGACCTGGCCGAGGTAGAGCTCGCTGACCCCGTCCGGGTGCACGAGCGAGACCTCGATGTCGAACCCGCCGGCGGCGTTGCGCAGCGTCTCGACGGACTCCGCGTCGGGGAAGGCGGGTGCGCCGCGGCCGGGCAGCATTCCCGGGCCGGCGTCGGAGTCGGTCAGAGCGCGGCTGAGGCGCCAGTAGCCGGTCTCGGTGACCAGCGGCCGGGGCGCCTCCTCGGCGCCCTCCTCGATCAGCCACGTGTAGGAGTTGTAGTTGAGGTACGGGAGGCCGTCGTAGCTGAAGCTGATGCGATGGCCGAACTCGGCCTGGACGGAGTCGTCGCCGATCGTGTAGTCGATGACGCCCGAGCCCTCCCAGACGCCGAGCAGCCAGGACAGGGGGACGAGCTCGGGCGGCAGGCCCGACGGAAGCGAGATCACTCGGGCTCCGGCGGCGGCTAGCGCTGGCCGCGGTAGAGCTTGTAGACGACCACGCCGGAGACCCACGCGATGGCGAGGGAGGCGAGCCCGAGCAGACCGAGGTAGAAGAGTTCCAGGGCGAGAAGCATGCGCTCATCCTACCCGCCGCCTCCGACGCAGGGGCGGGGCGGACGCGACCGCTCAGGCGGTGCGGATCCGGGCGCTCGGGACGGGAGGGCGCGACTGCTCAGGCGGGGAGGAGGAGGGCGATCCCGCTCGCGACCGCGACCACGGCCATCGCTCCGACGATGCTCGTCATCGCGCGGAGGAGGTACCCCTCGGCGCGGGCCACGGCGAGCTGCACCGCGAAGGTCGCGAGCACGCAGCCGCCGAACGTCAGCGCGAGCCAGAGCTGCCGGGACTCCGGAGCGGCGATCGCCAGCGTCAGCACGGAGCCCGCGAGTGCGAGCGCCCAGACGACTCCGATGCCCACCCGATCCCTGCCCATCCGACAATTGTGCCCCAGGCGGACGCCCCTCCCGGCCCGCCGCTAGTATTGCGGGCAGACCAGTTCTGGAGGATCCGTGGCGCAGTTGTTGATACTGACCTCGGCGGGAGGCGCCGAGGTGCTCCCCGCACTGGGGCTCCTCAGCCACCGGACCCGGCAGATCCCCGCGGAGCCCGCCCAGCTCGTGAACGCCCCGAGCTGCGATCTGATCCTGGTCGACGCGCGGCAGGACCTCGCCAGCGCCAAGTCGCTCTGCAAGATCCTCACGACCACGGGCATCAACGTCCCCCTCATCCTGATCCTCACGGAGGGCGGGCTCACGGCCGTCTCGGCCGACTGGGGCGTCAACGACGTCATTCTCGACTCGGCCGGCCCCGCCGAGGTCGACGCCCGCATCCGCCTGGTGATCGGCCGGCTGGCGCAGGAGCAGTCGACCTCGCGCATCCAGGCCTCGGGCGTCGTGATCGACGAGGCAAGTTACTCCGCCAAGGTGCACGGGCGCCCGCTCGACCTCACCTTCAAGGAGTTCGAGCTCCTCCGCTTCTTCGCCACGCACCCCTCGCGCGTCTTCACCCGCGAGCAGCTGCTGAGCGAGGTCTGGGGCTACGACTACTTCGGCGGCACCCGCACGGTCGACGTGCACGTGCGGCGCCTCCGCGCGAAGCTCGGCGACCTGGAGTCGCTGATCGGCACGGTCCGCAACGTCGGATACCGCTTCAACGTGTACGAAGAGGACAATGAGCGAGTCGCTCAACCTGTCCGTTGAGGACCTGGCCGATCCCGCGGTGGCGGCCGGCCTCGAGCACCTGATCGGGCGCGCCGCCTGGTTCGACCATCAGCCCCCCTTCAGCGACCAGACTCTCGTCGACGCCCGGGCCGGCTCGCGCACCCTCCTCGTGGGGCTGCGCGCCGACGTGGTCGTGGCGGCGGCGATCCTCGGGCAGGGCGAGCTGGAGTTCGTCGTCGATCCGGAGTGGCGCGGGGTCGGCTTCGGCACCGCGACCCTCGAGCAGGTCCTCGCGAGCGGCCGGACGGGCCTGCTCGCCTGGGCGCACGGCGACCACCCCGCCGCCCGGGCCCTCGCGGCCTCCCACGGCTTCGCCCCGGTGCGCACCCTCCTGCACCTCGAGCTCGAGCCGCTCGCCGCCCCCGAGGTCCGCGTCCCCGAGGGCGTCGTCCTCTCGGACGCCCGCGACCTCGCTCCGGCCGAGTGGATCGCCCTGAACGCGCGGGTCTTCGCCGCGCACCCCGAGCAGGGGCGGATGACGGAGGAGGACCTGGCGGCCCGCCGCGCCGAGCCGTGGTTCGACGAGGGCGACTTCCTCCTGCTCCGCGACGCCGACGGCACGCTCCTCGGCTACGACTGGCTCAAGATCGAGCCCGGATCGACGACCGGCGAGATCTACGTCCTCGGGGTCGCCCCCGAGGCGGCCGGACGGGGACTCGGCCGCACCCTGCTGAACGCCGGGCTCGCGCGGATGCTCGAGCGCGGCTGCACCGCGGCCGACCTCTACGTCGAGGCCGAGAACCGGTCGGCGGTGGCGCTCTACCGCTCGCTCGGGTTCACGGACGCCTCCGTCGACGTGCAGTACCTGCAGCGCGCCGCGCCGCTGCGCTGAGCCGGCACTCCTCCACAGGGCCTCCCCCGGCCCCGTTCATCCGGCATTCACGAGCGGCGGCGCGGAGCGGACGGACGCGGTGCCAGGATGGTCGCATGGACGGCGACAACCTGCTTCTCGAAGACGGTCTCAGCGATGACCTCGACGACGACTTCGACGACGAGGAGGAGCACTCGGACCCGCTCCTCCCCGACAACCGCTACCTCGACCGGGAGCTGAGCTGGCTCGCGTTCAACCAGCGCGTGCTCGAGCTCGCGGAGGATCCGCTGGTTCCGGCGCTCGAGCGGGCGAACTTCCTCGCGATCTTCTCGTCCAACCTCGACGAGTTCTTCATGGTCCGGGTCGCCGGCCTCAAGCGCCGCATCCTCACGGGGCTCGCCCTGCCGACGAACATCGGGCGCGTGCCGGTCGACGTGCTGACCGACATCTCGGAGAAGGCGCACCTGCTGCAGCAGCGCCACTCCCGAGCGTTCAAGGAGCTCGTCGAGCCCGCCCTGCGCGACGGCGGCATCGACCTCGTCCGCTGGGACGAGCTGAGCGACGCCGAGCGCACCGTGCTGGACGACTACTTCTCGGCCCAGGTGTTCCCGGTGCTGATGCCGCTCGCGGTCGACCCGGCGCACCCGTTCCCCTACATCTCCGGCCTCTCGCTCAACCTCTCGGTGCGGGTGCGGAACCCGAAGACGCAGAAGGTCGAGTTCGCGCGCCTCAAGGTGCCGCAGATGCTCCCCCGCTTCGTGCGGATCGCCGGCGTCGCGGCGCCGGGCGAGCCGATGCGGTTCATCTCGCTCGAGGACCTGATCGCCAACCAGCTGGACGACCTGTTCCCCGGCATGGAGATCCTCGACCACCACGTGTTCCGGGTGACGCGCAACGAGGACGTCGAGGTCGACGAGGACGAGACCGAGAACCTGATCAAGGCCCTCGAGAAGGAGCTGCTGCGCCGCCGGTTCGGCCCGCCCATCCGCCTCGAGGTCACCGACGACATGGACGACGAGACGCTGGGCCTGCTGGTCCGCGAGCTCGACATCACGACGCAGGAGGTCTACAAGCTCCCGGCCCCGCTCGACCTCAGCGGGCTCTTCAGCCTGCAGAAGATCGACCGCCCGGACCTGAAGTACCCCAACCACGTCCCGACGACGGCAGTGCAGCTCTCGCCCAGCGAGCCCAACCAGCGGCAGGACGTCTTCAAGGCGGTCTCCCGCGGCGACGTGCTCCTGCACCACCCCTACGAGTCCTTCGCGACGAGCGTGCAGTCGTTCCTCGAGCAGGCGGCGGCCGATCCGGACGTGCTCGCGATCAAGCAGACGCTCTACCGCACCTCCGGCGACTCCCCCATCGTCGAGGCGCTCATCGACGCGGCCGAGTCGGGGAAGCAGGTGCTCGCCCTGGTCGAGATCAAGGCGCGCTTCGACGAGCAGGCGAACATCTCGTGGGCGCGCAAGCTCGAGAAGGCGGGCGTGCACGTGGTCTACGGGCTCGTCGGGCTGAAGACCCACTGCAAGCTCGCGCTCGTCATCCGCCAGGAGAAGGGCGGAGTGCTCCGCCACTACTCCCACATCGGCACCGGCAACTACAACCCGAAGACCTCGCGCATCTACGAGGACCTCGGACTCCTGACGGCCGACCCCGAGGTCGGCAAGGACCTCACGCGTCTGTTCAACGAGCTCTCGGGCTACGCGATCGAGAAGAAGTTCAAGCGCCTGCTCGTCGCGCCGCGCCACCTGCGGAAGGGCCTGCTCAAGCGGATCGCCGCCGAGACCGAGAACGCCCGCGCGGGGCGCCCCTCGGGCATCCGGATCAAGGTCAACTCGATCGTCGACGAGTCCGTGATCGACGCGCTCTACCGCGCCAGCCAGGCCGGCGTGCCGGTCGACGTGTGGGTGCGCGGCATCTGCGGGCTGAAGCCCGGCCAGGAGGGGCTCTCCGAGACCATCCGCGTGCGCTCGATCCTCGGCCGCTACCTCGAGCACTCCCGCATCTTCAGCTTCGTCAACGGCGGCGAGCCGGACGTCTTCATCGGCAGCGCCGACATGATGCACCGCAACCTCGACCGCCGCGTCGAGGCTCTGGTGCGGATCGTCGAGCCGGCGCACCTCAGCGAGATCGACGACATGTTCGAGCGGGCGATGGACGAGCGGACCGCCTCCTGGTGGCTCGGCCCGGACGGCGACTGGACGCGGCACCACCTCGATGAGGAGGGCGCTCCGCTCGCCGACCTGCAGAACCAGCTGATGCAGCACATCACCCATCGCAAGCGCGCGGCGACACGGTCCGCCAACCGGGCCTCCAGCCGCTGACGCCCGTGACGGGCACCGTCTACGCAGCAGGAGCGGTGTGCTGGCGAATCATCGAGGGCCGCCCGCACATCCTCGTGATCCACCGGCCGCACCGCCGGGACGTCAGCCTGCCCAAGGGCAAGGTCGACGCGGGCGAGTCCCTCCCGGAGACCGCGGTGCGCGAGATCCGCGAGGAGACCGGGCTCTCGGTGGCGCTCGGGGTGCCGCTGGGGTGCACCGAGTACACGCTGCCGAGTGGGCGCCCGAAGGCCGTCTACTACTGGGCGGCGCAGGTGACCGAGAAGGCCGTCCTGGCGTCCGACTTCCTCCCGAACGACGAGGTCGAGGCGCTCGAGTGGGTGACGCTCAAGCGGGCCCGGAGCTACCTGACCTATCCGCACGACGTGACGATCGTCGACGAGTTCGCCCGGATCGCCGCACGCGGTGCGCTCGAGACCTTCGCGATCGTGGTCCTGCGGCACGCGAAGGCGGTGCCCGCCTCCTCCTGGGACGGCCGCGACTCCACCCGCCGCCTCACCGGGCGCGGCCGGGTCGAGGCCGCTGCCGCCGCTCAGGCCGTGGCCGCCTGGCGCCCGCGCCGCCTCGTCTCGAGCACCGCCAAGCGCTGCCGGTCGACCATCGCCCCGCTGTCCGGTCTGGTCAGGAAGCCGGTCAAGCTGCGCGACGACCTCAGCCAGGAGGCGCACGAGCAGGGCACCGCCGACGTCCGCGCCCTGGTCGGCAAGCGGGTCCGCGCCCGCCGCACCGCCGTCCTCTGCAGCCACCGACCGGTGATCCCCGAGATCCTGCGCGAGATCGCCCTCGCCACGGCGACCCCTCTCGGCGCCTACCTCGACGAGGCGGCAGCGCTCCCGACCGGCGGCTTCGCCGTGGTGCACCTCTCCACCGGTCACCCCGGCTCCGGCATCGTCGCGATCGAGACGCACACGCCGCTGGCCTGACCCGCCCGGGCGCTGCGCGGCCGGCTCGACGGGTCCCTCCGGACCGGGCCGGTCGCGCCGCCGGGACGCGCCCGACGCACCGCGCCTTCCCCGCCGCCCCGTCGCTCCGCAATCCCCGAGGCGGACCCGTTCACCGCGCGTTCACCGAGCGGTCGGTGCCAGGACACGACCCCTCCGTACTCTCGCTCGCGGGCTGCACCAGGCCCTGTTCTGTTTTCCACGCTTTCCTACCCGAAAGGGATACTTGTGAGATTCTCGCGTCTCGGCCAGGCGGCCGTCGTCGCCGCCGTCGCAGCGATCACGCTGACCTCCTGCGCTGCCAACGAGGCACCGGCCGCAGGCGGCAGCTCCGGCTCCGCCACCACCTCCACGCTCTCCGGCACCATCACCGGGATCGGCTCGTCCGCTCAGGGCACCGCGCAGACCACCTGGGCCGCCGCGTTCCAGACCGCGAACCCCGAGGTCACGGTCAACTACGACCCGCAGGGCTCCGGCGCCGGCCGCACCAACTTCATCGACGGCGCCGCCGACTACGCCGGCTCCGACTCCGCGCTCAAGGACGAGGAGCTCGCGGGCACCTTCGCCGCCTGCGCCCCCGACACCAAGGCGATCGACCTCCCGGTCTACATCTCGCCGATCGCGGTCATCTTCAACGTGGAGGGCGTCGACGAGCTCAAGCTCGACGCGGCCACCATCGCTGGCATCTTCAAGGGCACCATCACCTCCTGGGACGCCCCGGAGATCAAGGCCCTGAACCCCGACGCGACCCTCCCGTCGGCGAACATCACCTCCGTGCACCGCTCGGACGACTCGGGCACCACGCAGAACTTCACCGACTACCTCGCGGCCACCGCGAGCGACGTCTGGGACGCTCCCGCCGCGCAGACCTTCCCGTACCAGAGCGGTGACGGCGCCAAGGGCACCTCGGGTGTCGTCGACGCGGTCAAGAACGGCACCAACACGATCGGCTACGCCGACGAGTCCGGCGCCCAAGGCATGGACATGGCCCAGCTGAAGGTCGGCGACGCGTTCTCGACCATCTCGGCCGACGGAGCCGCGGCGGTCGTCGCCGCCTCGCCCATCGCCGACGGCCGCGAGGACAACGACCTCGCGATCAAGATCGACCGCACCGGCACCGAGGCGGACGCCTGGCCGATGGTCCTGGTCAGCTACCTCATCGTGTGCCAGGAGTACGCGGACGCCGACAAGGGCGAGGTCGTCAAGTCCTTCGCCTCCTACGTCGCGAGCGAGGAGGGCCAGGAGGCCGCCGCCGCTCAGGCCGGCTCCGCTCCCCTGAGCTCCGAGCTCGCCTCGACCGTCGCCACCGCGATCGAGTCGATCAAGTAGTCCCACCGGCAGGGCCCGTCTCGCAGCACGATCCGCGGGACGGGCCCCGCCTGTGCCGGGCTCGACCCACCGGACGCCCCTCCGAGCCCTAGCATCTCCCTGTGCGCCCCGCCGAACCCCCTCGTCTGAAGAGAGTCCCCTGGAATGGCAACTGAGACCGTCGTCCGCCCGAAGGCGAAGGTGCGTGTCGGAGATCGGGTCTTCTCGATCTCGACCGTCGCCGCCGGCTCCCTCATCCTCCTCGTCCTCGCCGCCGTCGCGATCTTCCTCATCGCGCAGTCGATCCCCGCGTTCACCGCGCCGGCCGGCAGCCTCCCCGGCGACGCGACGAGCTTCTGGGCCTACGTCGGCCCGCTGGTGTTCGGCACGGTCTGGTCGGCGGTGATCGCCCTGGTGATCGCCCTGCCGCTCTCGATCGCGATCGCCCTCTTCATCTCGCACTACGCGCCGCGCCGCATCGCGATGGCCCTCGGCTACGTGGTCGACCTCCTCGCCGCCGTCCCCTCGGTGGTCTTCGGCCTCTGGGGCGCGACCGTGCTGGCGCCGATGGTGCAGCCCTTCTACCTCTTCCTCAACGTGAACATCGGCTGGTTCCCGCTCTTCGGCGGCCAGGCGTCGGGCACCGGCAAGACGATCCTCACCGCCTCGGTGGTGCTGGCCGTCATGGTCATCCCGATCATCACCGCGGTCTGCCGCGAGATCTTCCTCCAGGCCCCGCGCCTGCACGAGGAGGCGGCGCTCGCGCTCGGCGCGACCCGCTGGGAGATGATCCGCATGGCCGTCCTGCCCTTCGGCGCCCCGGGCATCGTCTCGGCCGCCATGCTCGGCCTCGGCCGGGCCCTCGGCGAGACGCTCGCCGTCGCGATGGTGCTCTCGCCCGCGACGGTCGTCTCCTTCCTCCTGCTCACCTCGCAGAACTCGAACACCATCGCCGCGAACATCGCGCTGCAGTTCCCGGAGGCGAGCGGAGTCGGCGTCAACGTCCTCGTCGCCTCGGGCCTCATCCTCTTCGTCATCACCCTCGTCGTGAACTCGGTCGCGCGGTTCATCGTCAACCGCCGCAAGGCCTTCTCGGGAGCCAACTGATGTCCGCCGCCACCTCGTCGATGCCCTTCTCGCTGCAGGCGGGCAAGCTGCCCAAGGGCACCCCCTGGATGCTGCTCGTCGGCAGCTGGGTCGTGTTCGCCGCCGTCTTCCTGATCCTCCAGGCGGCCGGCATGATGAACGACTTCAGCCTCGTCGGCGCGATCTTCTGGGGCACCGTCCTCTTCGACGTCGCCATCTACGTGGTCTCGCGCCTGGTCGAGGGCGGCCGCAAGGCTGTCGACCGCCTCGTGACCTCGCTGGTCGCGACCGCGTTCATCATCGCGCTGCTCCCGCTGATCTCCCTGCTCTACACGGTCGTCTCCAACGGAGTCGCGCGGTTCGATCCGCTCTTCTTCTCCTCGTCCATGCGCAACGTCATCGACGCGGGCGGCGGCGCCCTCCACGCGATCATCGGCACGCTCGAGATCACGGCCATGGCCGCGCTGATCTCGGTGCCGATCGGCCTGCTCACCTCGATCTACCTCGTCGAGTACGGCCGCGGCCACCTCGCCCGGGCGATCACCTTCTTCGTCGACGTGATGACGGGCATCCCCTCCATCGTCGCGGGCCTGTTCGCGTACGCGCTCTTCGCGCTGCTCCTCGGCCCCGGCGTCCGGATGGGCTTCGCCGGCTCGATCGCCCTCGCCGTGCTGATGATCCCCGTAGTCGTCCGCTCGTCGGAGGAGATGCTGAAGCTGGTCCCGAACGAGCTGCGCGAGGCGTCCTACGCCCTGGGCGTGCCGAAGTGGCTGACCATCGTCAAGATCGTGCTGCCGACCTCCATCGCCGGCATCACGACGGGCATCACCCTCGCGATCGCCCGCGTCATCGGCGAGACCGCCCCGCTGCTCATCGTCGCCGGCTTCACCGCGTCGATGAACTACGACCTCTTCAGCGAGCGGATGATGACCCTCCCGGTCTTCGTCTACACGCAGTACGCGAACCAGGGCCCCGACGCCGAGGCGTTCCTCAACCGGGCCTGGACCGGCGCGCTGGCCCTCATCCTGATCGTCATGGCGCTGAACCTGGTCGCCCGCCTGATCGCGAAGATCTTCGCCCCCAAGCTCGGCCGCTGACACCCACCACTCGGCTCCGGCCGGAATCCCCGAAGGAAGCAATGTCCAAGCGCATCGAGGTCAACGACCTCAACGTCTACTACAGCCAGTTCCTCGCGGTGGAGGGCGTCTCGCTCGCCATCGAGCCCCGCACGGTCACCGCCTTCATCGGCCCGTCCGGCTGCGGCAAGTCGACCTTCCTCCGCACGCTCAACCGCATGCACGAGGTCATCCCCGGCGCGCACGTCGAGGGCGAGGTCCTGATCGACGGCAACAACCTGTACGGCCCGGGCGTCGACCCGGTGCAGGTCCGCCGGCAGGTGGGCATGGTCTTCCAGCGCCCCAACCCGTTCCCGACGATGTCCATCCGGGACAACGTGCTGGCCGGCGTGAAGCTCAACAACCGCCGCATCTCGAAGTCGGACGCGGACGCGCTCGTCGAGCGCTCGCTCCAGGGCGCGAACCTCTGGAACGAGGTGAAGGACCGCCTCGACAAGCCGGGCTCCGGTCTCTCCGGCGGCCAGCAGCAGCGTCTGTGCATCGCCCGCGCGATCGCCGTCTCCCCCGACGTCCTCCTGATGGACGAGCCCTGCTCCGCCCTCGACCCGATCTCGACCCTCGCGATCGAGGACCTCATCGAGGAGCTCAAGAACGACTACACGATCGTCATCGTGACCCACAACATGCAGCAGGCCTCGCGCGTCTCGGACCGCACCGCGTTCTTCAACATCGCGGGCACCGGCAAGCCGGGCAAGCTCATCGAGTACGACGACACCGCGACGATGTTCTCGCGGCCGTCCGTCCAGGCGACCGAGGACTACGTCTCGGGCCGCTTCGGCTGATCCGCCCCAGACGAGAGCGAGCCGCGTCCCTCCGGGGTCGCGGCTCGCTCTCGTTCCACCGCGTTCCCTCCGGGAACGAGAAGAGCCGCACTCCGTCATGGGAGTGCGGCTCTTCTCGTGCTCGGGCCGTCAGGCGATGTCGATCGCCAGTATCGGATCGGTGGTCGGAGTCGGCGAGCCGCCGGCGTCCTCGACCGTCACGGCGACGACTCCGCCCTCGGTCAGGCTCCCCTCGAGCGGGGCCACGGTGCTGCCCTCTCCCCCATCGAACGTCCCTGCGGCGACCGGACCGGACGAGCCGATGTACCAGAGCTCGTAGGTCTTGTCCTCCGGCAGCGGCGCCAGGTCGTCCACCACGAGGGCGGAGCGGCCGAGCGAGCTCGACCAGACCAGCGTCGCCTGCTCGCCGGTGGCGACCGTGCCGGTCGTCTCCTGCGCGTCGGGGGCGCTGCGGATCTGCTCCAGAGCCGTCTGCTGCTGCGTCTGGCCGGGGCCGGACGAGAGCAGCGGCGGAAGGGTCACTCCGCCGACCACGATCACCGCGGCGGCCGCGGCCGCCGAGAGGTAGACCGCGGGGCGGGCGAACCAGCGGCTCCGGGCGCGGTTCGCGGCGCTGCCGCCACCGTCCCGGCGAGCCGTCGGACCGCTCCGCTCGCCCTCGGAGGCGACGGGGACCAGACGGGGCGCGGCGGGCGCCTCGTGGTCCTCGTCGGGCTCCTCCAGCGGCAGCTGCGGAGTGGTGGCGATGAGCGCCATCAGGTCGGCCTTGAAGCCCGGCGAGGGCTCCACGGCGGGTGCGTCGGCGACCAGCGCCTCCGCCACCTCAGCGAACGCGTCGGCCTCGCCGCGCGCCTCCGGGTGCTCGGAGAGGAAGCGCTCGAAGCGCTCCTGCTCCTCGGGCGTCAGGATGCCCAGTGCGTGACCCGCCGCGAGATCGCGCGGGTCGTCCATCCCGTCGGGGAGTCGCACATCGTTCACAGGGCCACCCCCATCTCTTCTCGAAGTCTGATCATTCCGTCACGCAGGCGTGTCTTGACGGTTCCCACGGGGCACTGCAGGATCCCCGCGATCTCGCTGTGCGAGTATCCGCCGTAGTAAGCGAGCTGCAGCGCCTGCCGCTGCAGTTCCGTCAGGCGGCCCATGGCGGCCGCGACCTTCTCGTGCTCGAGGGACACCTCCGCCTGCTCGGAGACCTGGTCGTAGTCGCGTCCGAGGTCTCGGATTCCGATGCGCATGTCCCGATCACGGCCGGCTTGAGCCGCGCGGACCCTGTCGATGGCCCTGCGGTGTGCCATCGTGAGGATCCAGGTCGTCGCGCTTCCTTTATTCGGAGCGAAACGCCCAGCGGTTTGCCAGATCTCGAGGAAGACCTCCTGGGCCACCTCCTCGGACTGGGAGCGGTCGACGAGGACGCGGATGATCAGGCCGAGGACCCGGCCGGCCATCTGGTCGTAGAGCGCGGCGAACGCGGCCTGCTCTCCCCCGGCGATGCGCTCGAGGAGGACAGCCGCCTCCGCTGTGGTGTCGTCCGTCATCAGCCCCGCCTCGCCCGCGCCCGGGCTGAAAGATTCCGCGTCATCCAGAAGGCTGTCACGGCCAGGCCTGCAACGACGACCGACACCTCGATCGGATGCGTCACGAATCGGACATCCAGCGCCAACGTGCCGATCGGCACGAGCGCGGGGTCGCCCAGCCGGGGGGCCAGCCAGAGCGAGATCACGGCCACCGCCGCAGCGGTGATGCCCGGATAGCTGCGCGGGCGGATGAGGACCCAGAGCCCGGCGAGCACGTCGAGGACCGCGAGGACGCGCATCACCGTGCCCTGCGAGAGCGAGACCCCCGCGGCGAACTGGGCGCCCTCCGCGTCGTCGACGCTCGGCGCGGCGAGGAGGTAGAGGGCGGCGACGACCAGCAGCCCCGTCCCCGCCCAGACGCGCGCGCCGATCCGGAGAGCTCTGCTGTTCTTCATTCCGCTGGCGCCTGTCTGTGGGGACTCGGGCGAGGATCGACTCCTCCTGGGCCCTCGCCTCGCGCACCGTGGCCTCGATGCGAGCAGAGAAGGGGCCGGACCGCAGGAACGCCTCTCGGCGCGAGGCCGCTCGAAGCGGCTATAAGTGGAGCCCGGGGTTACTGCGATCCGGCTTCCGCCAGTCTACCAAAGGCCTCCGCGGTGGCGGCGAGCGGCGTTCGCAGTGGGTGAACGCGGGTTGCGCGTCACTCCAGGGAGTCGCTCCGCCACAGCCGCGCGCAGCTCACGAGCTCGGCCGCGGTGGTCGAGAGGCGCAGGGCGCGGGTGGTCAGCTCGCTCGCCCGGGCGGGGTTCACCGGCTCCACGTCGTCGGCGACCGAGACGGCTCCGGAGGCGCTCACGCGGCAGAACGCCGCGGCGCGGTCCAGTGCCACCGCGAAGTCGCCGTCGAAGACGCCGCGGAGGATCCGGTCGGCCAGCTCGGTGATCTCGGCCGGCCCCGTGGGAGTGCTGGCTCCGGCGACCACCGGGTCGATCGTGGCGGACAGCTCGACTCCGCGCTGGTAGAGGAAGCTCGTGCTCTCCGGGTCCTGCCGGATGACCAGCCGCAGCAGGTAGATCCGCCAGAGGGCGCCTGGCAGGCTCGCCGCGCTGGAGCGCGCCCAGAGCTCGGCGAGCGCGTCGATGCCGTTGTGGTCGGTGTACTCGACCAGGCGGTCGATGACCACCGGGTCGGGGTCGTTCCGGACACGGCTCAGCAGCGCGATCGCGGTCTCGTGGGCGACACGGCTGATCTGCGCCGGGTCCTCTCCTCCCTGGAACGCCTCGAAGACGTGGGAGGGGAACTTGGTCGGCTTGTGGAAGCCGTCTGTCATGGGGCCGCCTTCCGCGGTCGTGCGCGCGGACGCTCTCGCGCTCGCGCTCCGTAGGGGGTTCGAGGAGGGTAACGCCCGCGGCTGGGCGGGTATGCCCGCGCCGAGGACGCGGTCCGCTCCGGGATCGTCCGCGGTCCGGGCCGCACCTGCTCCGGGCCGCACCTGCTCCGGGGGCGTCGACGGCCCGCTACCCTGGAGCGCGCGGGCCTCTAGCTCAGTTGGCAGAGCAGCGGACTTTTAATCCGCGGGTCGTCGGTTCGAGCCCGACGGGGCCCACCACATCCCCGCCAACGCAACAGTTGACTCGGGTTGATGGTTCGTCACTCCGAACTAACTCCGAACATTGGGCCGAGCGCGTCCGCAGCCTTGCGTGTCTTCGTGGTGCGGCTCATGTAGGTGTTCGTGGTGATGGTCGGGTCCTCATGACCTAGATACTCCGCGATCTCGTTCAGCGGCATGCCGGCCGCGCTGAGCGCCGTGGCCACTGTCTTGCGGAAGCCGTGACTCTTGAACCCGGGGTAGCCCAGTCGCTCACGGTTCGCGCGCCAGTCGGCCTCCGTGTTGGACGTGTCACGGAGCCTGCCGAGGATCGAGGGGAACACGAGCCCGAGGTCGGTGATGATGCCCTCCCGCTGTCGGCGCTCGAGAAGGGCGACCGTCGCAGCTGGCACGATGATGGTGCGGGTCGAGGCAGCCGTCTTGCCCTCGTCCTGAATCCGAAGGCCGACCCCCTTGATGCGCACCACGTTGGGGCCGATCGAAACCGTCCCCGCTGCGATGTCGACACGATCCCACGTGAGGCCCAGCGCCTCACCGATGCGGCATCCGGTCGCGAGCATGAACTCCCACAGGTCGACCAGATCGAGTCTCTTCATCTCGCCGTCTGCTCGGATCGTGGCAACGAAGGCTGGCACGGAATCGAGTGGTAGCGCCGTCGCCGCAGCGCCAGCCGGTGCTTTCTTAATGTTCTGGATGCCCGCGACAGGGTTCGACTGCAGGGCATCGTTCACGACCGCGAGCGCAAGCATCCCGGAGAGTGCCGACCGACAGCCCTTCGCCGCTCCTGGCCCGTTCGTCTTCGTGACCTGCGTGATGAACTTCTGGACCCGCATCGGGGTCATCTCCCCCACGGTCAGACTCCCGATAGCAGGCACGATGATGCTCGAGATGTTGTGCCTGTAGGTGTCGATCGACCGCGGCTTGAGCCCAGCCTCCGTCTTCACTGCAAGGTACGTTTCAGCGAGCTTCGCGATGGTCGTACCGCGTCGGATCTCCTCCTCTGACGGAGCCTCAATGGTCGTGAGCGCGAGTAGCAGAGCCTGGCGAGCCTTCGGCCCCGACTCTCGGACTCGCTCGACCTGTCGCCGCTTGCCGTCATGGAATCGGTACAGCGTGCGCGCGCGCCACTTGCCGGGCTCGAGCTCCGAGATGTTCAGAACACCATGAGACCCCGCAGGGTTACGAGGACGCGCCATCGGTTCCACCACTCGCCTCGAGCGAAAGCTTGTATGCGACTTCGACTAGCTCCGGCTCATCGAGACTCTCGAGCTGCAGATCCAGCGCTAGTTTTGTCCAGCGGTCGACAGATCGGGCGCCCGTTGCAGCCTCGGGAACTCGGTCGAGGGTCGCACGGAGCAACGCCGTCGCCGTCGCCAGCTGACGCGCGCTCTTGATCACCCATTCGTCAGCCAGGATCTCCTCTGGCGACAAGCCAGCCAGCGACCCCCTCGTTCCGAACCCGCTCACCGTGAGCAGCTTGTTCCACACGCTCCACTTGATTCCCGGGAGGCTTGCGAGCAACTGCACGAGATCGTTTCCGCTTCCCAGGGCGGCGGAGTCCGGCGGCGCGACCGTCCCTACGGGCTCGCCGAGGCCGAGAAAGTTCGAGTTCACCAGGTCGACCGGATGAACCCTGACGCCGGGCAGCACCTCCACCGGCTCGTCCTTCTCGCTCATGAGCGGCGCGACGGGAGCCAGTAAGACGAGCGTGCTCACCCCAAGCGCAGCCGCGAACGCGGTCACTTCGCTCGTGGAGATCGAACGCCGTTTGCCGCGAAGGATTCCGAGCATGGTGTTGACCGGCACCGGCCATCCCACCAGCGCGAGCCTGCGACACAGCTCGACAGGGGTCACCTCGAAGAGTTCGCAGAAGTGCCCTACCCGCGCCACGACTCTCAGCGCATCGCGCTTCTCGAACGCGGCCCATGCGGTGCGTTCTACCTCGGTGTCGTCGATCATATTTTGATTCTTTCAGATCAGAACTTGCGCGTCAACGCGAGAGGGCGTACAACTGTCGCTAGGCGCAATCAACGCTTGCTTGTCAAAATCACTTTTTGATTGGAGTTCCATGACCGATACGAAACGCGTCGCCTCACGCACCTTCCTGGACGTCAACGACGTCGCTGGCCAGCTGAAGGTGAGCGTCGCCACCCTCTACCGGTGGCGCAGCATCGGAGCCGACATGCCAAAGGGGTTCAAGGTCGGCTCCAAGCTGCGCTTCACGCAGGAATCCGTGGACGCCTGGATAGAAGAGCAGCAGGCGAAAGCGGTGCCGGCATAGACGGCAACCGGCACGCCCCGTCTCAGGCCGACCTCCGGGCGCCTGACTTCAACTCCCTGACGTACCGGGACCCGACAGGAGATCGGGCTGTCAGGAATCTGACCCCCGGCAACTACAAAATCAGCGGCCCCGCTGGCGACGTCTTCCTCATCGAGTCGGGCCTGCTCGAGGCGGTCCTCGTCCACTGCGAGGCGGTACCGACGCGTTCCGGCAGGTCGCGCCGCATCCAGGTCAAGAGCGAAAGGTCGCAAACGTGATCCGCACGAAAAAGCCGGTCGAAGCCCTGGCAGGCCCGACCGGCAACACCCCACCCGAAAAGTCTCACGAATCCGAAGGAGCTATTCCGATGACTGTACCGGCCATCGCCACCGACCAGAAGCCGACCGCACTCGCAGACTGGCGTCGTCTCGTCGTCGACCAGCGCGCTGACCTCCTCTCCGCGGCCGTGACGATCACCGTCGATCAGGACACCGAGGGCTCCCGCAGCTGGCTCGAGCTCCCTCGCCCCAACCCCGCCTTGGATATCAACACCGTCCACGACCTGACGTCCGGAACATGGCAGGTAGAGGCGAACGTGCAGAGGGCCTTGTCGAGCGACGAGGCCCTCGCTGCCTCGGTCGCACTCGCCACCGCTGCCCGTCAGGCCGACACGCTGAACGCCGGAGAACTGTTCTCTATCCCGACCTCGCACGTGTCGAGGGACATTGTCGGCCGGATCGGGTCCGTCGTCTCGCTCGTTGCCACCGAGTACGAGGGCATCGTCGCGCTTCACATCAACCTCGACGCCCACGCCGAGCGGTTCACGGCGCCTGGTGCCCGCTGGTCCTGGCAGGACGAAGACTCTGACTGCCCGATGCTGTTCGAGTACCTCGGTGACTACCGCGTCGTCGGTCTCGACGTGCTCGACGCGTTCTCGCCGCGCGTCATCCTTGCGAGCACGGAGCCGGTGCTTTGAGCAGCATCGCGGTCGACGTCCGTCACGCGGCGGGGGCCGTCTTCGTCAGGCCCAAAGCGTTCCTCGATCGGCCCGCCGTTCACCTCGCCTTCCCCGAACTCGAGGTGCCTTTATCGCCCGCCGAGGCGTGGAGGCTCGCCACAGCCCTCCTTGAGGCGGCACACCGGTCCGAGCATCCCGTCGTCAACTACTGGCTCGACGACCCCGACGCGGAGGAGGCGGCGTCACGGACGGACGACTAATCGGCCACTCCGTCGACGCACAGCTGGAAGAGACGCTCTGGCGCCTCATCGCTGGCGAGATCGGGCTGCAGCAACTCGCACCCGGTCTCGCCGGCTTCTGGTCACTCGCTTACGACGAAGGTCGCGCTTCACGTCAAGCCGAAATCGACCGAGCGAACGCCGACGCAGACAGGTACTACCGCGCCGCTTACGACACCCGCGAACGCCAACTTCGTCGGATCGACACCGCCGCCGAGAACTACTGGCAGGACGTCATGACCGGCCGCATCGACCTCACCGAAATCCCTTCCCGAAAGGAGGAAGCCGCATGACAGAAGCCGCACGCACCCTCCATCTCACGCGCGCATCGCACATCAAGTCCCTCAGGCAGCCCTGGCTCATCCCCAGCCTGATCCCGCTTTCCACCCTCACGGTCTGCGCCGGCAGGGGAGGCGCCGGCAAATCCTCCTGGGTCCTCGCCCGGATCGCAGACCTCACCCACGGCCGGCTCACCGGTGACGTCCGAACGCCGACCGACGCCCTGATCGTCGGGCCAGAAGACGATTGGAGTGCCGTCATGGTTCCCCGGCTCATCGCGGCCGGCGCCGACCTCGAGCGAGTCCACCGCTTCGAGGTCCGAACAACCTACGAAGGCGGCGAGTCCTCAACAAGCTCACCGGTCATGCCTCTCGACGTGGACCGACTGCGCGAAGCGATCGAGGTCACGAAGGCCGGACTCGTGATGCTCGACCCCGCCTCCTCGATCGTCTCCGGCGACCTCAACAAGCGCGAGGACGTTCGCGCGGCCATGGACCGCCTTGCGACCGTCGCGCAGGAGACGCGCACCGCCATCGTCATCGTCAGCCACTTCAACAAGGGAGCGGGCTCGGTGAGCGACAAGCTGACAGGCTCCGCCGCCTTCCGAGACGCAGCGCGCTCCGTGCTCGTATTCGCCGAGGACGAAGAGACCGGCGATCGCATCGTCTCCGTGGACAAGTCGAACTACTCAGCCGCGGCGGGCGAATCCCTCGCGTTCCGCCTCGAGTCGGTCGACGTCCCCACCGACGACGGCGAGCTGACTCAGGTAGCTCGTGTCATCGACCTCGGCATCACCGACAGGACCGTGCACGACGTCATCAACAGGGGGAGCGAGGACGAGCAAGACGACCGGAACGCTGCACAGGCCTTCGTCCTCGACTACATCCGGAGCACCGAAGCGCAGGAGGCGAACGCGGCCGACGTCATCAAGGCCGGTCGAGGAGCTGGCTTCAACGAATCCGAGATGAAGAACGCCCGCAGACGCTGCAGGAACCCGAAGATCCAGAGCGTGAAGTCTGCGTTCGGGTCCGGCTGGGTCTGGCAACTCGACCACGAAGGTGTCACCGAAGGCGTCAAAGGTGTCACCACCCTGAGGCCCGACGCCTTCGACACCTTGGCTGACGCCTTCGAGGGACCGCCCGCGATCGTGAGCCTCTTCCCAACCCCTCATCACCAGCAGGAGACGCCATGACGCTCCCACTCGCCGTAGCACTCGCGGAGATCTACGCGCACGGTGGCTACTTCGCCACCACCCCCGACGCCCTCCTCCTCGTCATGCCCGAAGGAGCGACCGTCTCTCCAGACGTACACCGTTGCATCGCGCTGAACCAGGCCGAGTTGTACGAACACCACCACAAGCACGAGCACGAAAGGGAAGAAGCATGAACGACAACACCGAGGATCAGATTCTCTGGGAGGGCACTGACGGCACACTCGCCGCGATGCCCAAGGAGCAGTACCAGCGCGACTCGACGCGCCTGTTCGAGCTCATCATCACCGCCGGCGCGGACTCGAGCGTCAACGTGAGCAAAGAGACGCGGCGGATCTTCGACGAGACGAGCGCCGACTACCTCCTCGCGGTCGGGACCACCGTCGCAGGCACCTTCGCCGGGTTCTCGCTCACCCACCCGAACACGTTCCAGGTGTCGGCCGCGCTCATCAACTTCGGCGCGTTCCTCACCACCTTCCGCGCGCTCGTGCCACCCGCGCCGTATCCGACGGCCACCACCGAGGAGGACGCGGCATGAGCACTTCCAGTCGCTACCTGCCCAAGAACCATCCCGTGCGGTTCCTGCTCGAGTCGGCAGCGAACGGCAGCCCGGTCACCGCGGCAGACCTGCAAATCCTCGCCCACGCCGACCTGCCGACGTCCGAGTCGCTAACCGTCTTCGCCAACGTGATCGAACAGGCGGGGCTGTTCATCGCGAAGGTCGGTGCTACCGGAGCGCGACAGCCGGCCCTAAAGCTCGCGCAAGAGCAGTGGGAGACCATCGCCGCATCCATGACCGACAGCCAGCGCGCGGTCGACACCACCGAACGGGCAACCCCGCCCGACACCGACATCGACGCGATCGTGACCCGCGTCTTCAACCGCTAGCCCAGGAGGCACGCATGCTCACCATCACCACCCCCGCCAAGGACGCACACGACGACCTGACCCGCCAGCTCGAGCAGCTCGACCGGCAGCGGATCAACCTCGAACAGTCCGCCCTCGCCGGCAATGTCGACGGCGCATCCCTCGCCCGCTTCGACAACGAACGCGCACTCGTCGCAGCCCGACTCAACGCCGCACGCCGAGCCCTCGAGCAGGAGACCAGCGCACGCGGACCCGAAGCCGACATTCGCGCCGCCCTCGACGAGATGCTCGCGGACGAGGCGCTCAGTACCGACCAGGCGGCAGAAGCGATCACCGCGCTCAATACTGCGCTCGAGCAGGTCATCCTCGCCTTCGATGCACGCAACACCTCAGTCCGCGAATGGGCCGCTCGCCTTCGCAAGCTCGGCATCCCGCGCGACGGGCTCGAGATAGATGGCGTCCCCGTCACCGTGCGAGGCGGCGGGGCTGGCGAATGGGGCGACACCGAGATCGTGTACGGCGGCAACCGCATCTCCTCCATCCCAGGAGCTGCACCCTTCGTGAAGGCCGTCACCGACCCGATCACGACGGGCGAGCAGTTCACCCAGGGACTCGACGCGCTCGCCCGTCACGACCGGCGAGACCAGCCGGCCAATCCCGAGGTGCGTGTGCGACTTCTCAAGGACAGCGGCGGGCATGCAGCCGGCGACGTCATCACCAGCCACAAGCTCGCTGCGTCCTCGCTCCGGCACCTCGTCGGCGCAGGCAACGCTGTGGAGATCGACGAGGACGGCTACGACGTACCGACCGAGTAACGCTGGGGCGCGTCGAGCGGACCTGGCTCCGGCGCGCCCTACCGTTCCTGCTATGAGTGAAAGCGTCTGGACTGCAGTCATCGCGGGATTAGCCCTGATCGTTGGTGCCATCTTCCAAGCGCCCAGGCTGCGGAACACGAGGGCTGACGTTCTTCGTGACATCGAGATCTACAACGCGATGCCCAGCGACCTCAGCTCGAAAGCCCAACTGAAGAGGCGCATTGACCGTGACGTCAGCATCTTGGCCACAGGCGGTGAGAAGCGACGCGACGGTCCGAGCATCGTGATCGGACTGCTCTTCCTTGCCACGTCGGGCTGGCTCACGTGGCAGCTGTTCACGATCGGTCAGGCTTGGTGGTGGTTCGGCAGCCCCGTCTTGTTCGCCCTCTGGCTTATCGGCCTGGTCGGCACCGTGCAGGGTGTCACAAAGCACCACCGCACCGCCTCGGGGCGCATCATCAAGCCCCAAGCGCTTAGCACCGATCCGGTGGACGTGGCTTCAGCTTGAGGAGACGATAACCCTGATCGAAAGGGGGTGGGGGTGCCCCTTTTGTGTCGATACAAAAAACCGCCGGATAGCCATCCCTGGCCAGCTAGGTCTCCCCGGCTGGTTCTCCCGGCCTCGCACCATCAGTGCCGTGCATTCGCGCGGCTTCTTCTGTTTCTGGGGCTTCCCCTGAACGATTCGAAAGGAATTGAAAGTGAGAGTAAACGCACCGAAAGGCCTGGCTTTGACCGGCAAACGGCTATGGAAGGAAGTGACCGCCACGTACACATTGCGTCAGGACGAGCTCGAGGTGCTCCGCGCCGCGTGCGGCACGGCCGACCTCATCGATCAGCTGCAGGACGCGATGAAGGATCAGCCTGCGATGGTGCCGGGCTCGAAGGGGCAGTTGGTAGCTCATCCTCTGCTGCAGGAGGTCCGGCAGCAGCGTTTGACGTTCTCGCAGCTCGTACGCGGGCTGAAGCTCCCTGACGAGAACTCCGGCGCCGCGGTCAACCCGCACCGTGCAGGCGGTCAGTCACGGTGGATGCAGGCGTACGGCAAGTCCATTTGATGAGCATGGACGCGGGTGGCCCAGTCTGCGCCAACTCGGACAACGACCGAGCGGCGGTGCTCTTCGATCTCGAGTGCGAGGCTGTCTTGGCGGAGCCGCCCGCCGACACGGATGATGGGTGTAGCGCAGATGGTTCAGGTGTCGCGACAATGAGCGACATGCCTTCGATACTTTGCCCGTTCTGCGAGAACCGCACGCACGCCACTGTCCGCTGGGGGAAGATCAACGAGAGGGGTACGCGACTTCGGATTGCTGCCACGTGTGACTACTGTCACGAAGTGTCGTCCGCTTCGTCTTATGTCCAAAGTGGCTACCCAAACAACACGCATTTGGACACCATCAACCAGACGGCCGAAGAGTACTCGTCCTCCCTCGATTGGTGGCCGAAAGTTGGCGTTTCGCCCGAAGTTCGTGATGTACCGGAGCACATTGCACGGGCGGCCCGTGAAGCCTATTCGAGCGCCAGCGTGAATAATGCAATGGCTGCAATCCTGATGGCTCGCACGGTCGTTGAGGCGTGCGCCAAGAGTCAAGGAATATCTTCCGGCACGCTCGCTTCGAAGATCAACGCGATGCGAGATGGTGGACTTATTCGACCGGCAATCGCAGAGCAGGCTCATGAGGTTCGCTTCATGGGAAATGATATGGCGCATGGCGACATTGATTCCGCTCCGGATTCCCTCGATGCTGAAGAGATCCTTGCCCTGATGGCCGAGGTTCTCAGCGAGGTATTCCAGGGACCAGCTCGACTAGCTCGCATACGCGAGAAACGAATAAATAGGTCAAACTGACCTCTCCCCATAACCAAAGCCCCATCTGTGAATGCAGATGGGGCGTTTTCATACCCGAAAGGAAACCAAAATGGTCGATAGGCAGGTAAAGGTCACTGCGATTTTGCAGGCGACTCAGTACATCCAGGGCCTCGACAAGATGCAGCGCAAGATGCGCGAGACCACCAGGGACGGCGTCGACAAGCTCGCGGAGCAGCGCGAAGCCATGAACCAGCTTGGCACCGCCGCGATCGGTGTCGGTGTCGTCGCTATCGCCGCGGTGGGACTCGCGATCGCCAAGTTCGCCGAGTTCGACAAGGCGATGTCGGGCGTCGCGGCTTCGACTCACGAGTCCACGGCGAACATGGGGCTCCTGCGGGATGCGGCTCTCGAGGCCGGCGCGGAAACCGTGTTCTCCGCCACCGAGGCGGCAGGCGCGATCAACGAGCTCGCGAAGGCTGGCGTCTCGACCAAGGACATCCTCGGCGGAGGCCTGATGGGTGCGCTGTCGCTCGCGTCCGCAGGCTCGCTGGACGTTGCTGACGCTGCAGAGATCGCAGCGACCGCAATGACCCAGTTCAACCTGAAGGGGTCGGAGGTACCCCACATCGCGGACCTGCTCGCCGCGGGCGCCGGCAAGGCTCAGGGGTCCGTCGAGGATCTGTCGCAGGCGCTTAACCAGGGCGGACTCGTCGCCTCGCAGGCCGGGTTCTCGATCGAGGAGACCACCGGGACGCTCGCGGCATTCGCGGCTGCGGGTTTGGTTGGTTCGGATGCGGGTACTTCCCTCAAGACCGCGATCCTCGCGCTGCAGAACCCCTCTGAGAAGGCGCGGGGGGTGATGGAGCAGTACGGACTGTCCGTCTACGACTCTTCGGGCAACATGCTGTCGTTCTCTGACATCGCAGGGCAGCTCGAGAGCAAGCTCGGCGGTCTCACTGACGAGCAGCGCAACGCAGCTCTGGCAACGATCTTCGGCAACGATGCGGTCCGTGCCGCAAACGTCCTCTACTCCAACGGGGCGGACGGCATCACGGACTGGACATCGAAGGTCAACGACGCCGGCTACGCGGCGATCACCGCCGCCACCAACCTCGACAACCTCTCCGGAGACCTCGAGTACCTGCAGGGCGCGATCGACACCGGGCTCATCAAGGCGGGCTCGGGCGCTAACGAGGTGCTGCGAGAGATGGTGCAGCACGCGACCGATGCCGTCGACTTCTTCGGGCAGCTCCCCGCCCCCGTGCTCTCGGCGGGACTCGCGGCCACCGGCACGGTCGGCGGATTCTCGCTCCTCGGCGGCACGCTCCTGATCGGCGCTACGCGCGTCGGAGAGATGCGCCGCAGCCTCGCCGTGCTGAACGAGGAGATGCCCCGAACCGCGAAGTTCGCAACTGGCGCGGCGAAGGGCCTCGGGCTGATCGCTGGGCTCACCACCGTTGCTGTCGTCCTCGACGCGATCGCCAACAGCGGCAATCGGGCGGCGCCCTCTCTCGAGGAGACCGCTCGCGCCATGAAGCAGCTGGACGGCGTCGACAAGATCTTTGCGCAGCTGGACGGAGCCGGCCCGGTCGACGACCTCGACGGTGCGCTCAAGCGACTCCTCGGGAACGATCTGGACGAGAACCTCGACGGATTCAACCGGTGGGCTTCGGGAATCAACCAGGCGCTCGGCGGACCCGTCAGTGACTCCGTGCAGACCACGCGGGACCAGTTCGAGAAGATCGACCAGGTACTCAAGGCTCTTGTCGAGGGTGGTGCGGCCGACGAGGCAGCGCGACAGTTCCGGACCATCGCTGACGCGGCAGAAGCGCAGGGAATCCCGACGCAGAAGCTCATGGACGAACTGCTTCCCGGCTACCAGGAGGCCCTGCAGGGGACCGCTACGGCGCAGGAGGACACGGCCGCGGCGACCGAGGCGAACACTGAGAAGCTGGAAGGCCTGTCGGGTAAGGCGCAGTCGGCCAAGACCGACCTCGACGCGCTCGCAGATGCAATCCGCGGGTTCGGCTCCGCGCAGCTCGACGTGAACTCGTCGACGCGTGAGTTCGAGGCCGCTCTCGACGCCGCAACCGCGTCTGTTCAGGAGAACGGCACGTCGCTCGACGTGAGCACCGAGGCCGGCCGATCCAACCAGGCTGCCCTCGACGCGATCGCCTCCTCGGCGCTCGGAGTCGCCTCGGCCACACTGAAGCGAACCGGCAGCGAGGAAGACGCGCGCGCGGCTGTGCAGCGCGGCCGGGAGGAGCTGATCGCGCAGCTCGCACAATTCGGCATCACCGGGCAGGCCGCGGACGACTACGCAGACAACCTCGGGCTCATCCCTGACGACGTCAGCACGGCGGTCGGGCTTACGGGCGTCGACAAGGCGGAGGCGGATCTCGCGTACCTCACCCGCAACCGCACAACGTCCGTCACCGTCGTGACCAACAGCCCCAACGGCGCCGCGTTCTCGGACGCGCGCAGCTCGGCCGGCTCCGCGAACGGCAACCTTTTCGCCTACGCGAATGGCGCAGTCGCAGCCGCCAATAACGCGCTCGCCTTCGCCAACGGCGGGTTCGCGCCCGGGATCTACGCCGGCCGTCAGGGGGCGATCCACAAGTTCGCGGAGCCGGAAACACGCTGGGAGGCGTACATCTCCGGCAAGCCCGGCCAAGAGCGCCGCAACCTCGCAATCTGGGAGGCGGCAGGTGAGCGCCTCGGAGCGTTTGGCCGCGGAGGCGACGGGATCGACGTTCGGACGCTCGCCCCGATGCCATCGCAGTACACGACCAACAACGTCTATGGCGGCAGAACCATCGCGCCGGTGGTGAACCTCAACGGCCCGTTCTACAGCTACGACCCGACTCGTGTCGCGAAAGACATTCAGCGCAAGCTCAGCCAGGCCCTCGCGCTTTACGCCAACTAGCGCGACCACTGAGCCCCCGCGGCTCGCAGCATCTCGCTGCGGACCGCGGGGGCTTTCTGTCGTTGTGGGCTTCGAGCGCGCCACCAGCGCCACAGTTCACGCCGTCCAGCCACGACGCCTAACGGGCGCTAGACGATGGAGCCATGACCAGCTCCGAGCACTACCTCGTGACGACACGCCGCCCATGGGACGAAGCGCCGACCGTCCTCGGCATCTTCGCCAGCCCCGACGACGCGGACGCTGCGATCGCTCGCGCGCAACAGGACGAGCCGACGCCCGACCGGTACTCAGTCGAAGGGTGGCAAGACGAGCACCGGGTGACCTTGAGGTCCTGATCCGCACGAAGTTCTACCGCCGCAATCATGACGCCCAACGCCGGTCGTGGCGCGCGCTGCGCGTCAACGGTATCAACTGACATGTGGGGCGCGCCTTCACGAGGACGCCGCCCGTCCTCGTCCTGCGCGTCGCCTAACTCGGCCGCGCCATATACAGAGAGGCATCAACTCGGGCGGCGACGCGATCGTCCCGAGCCCTCGCCAAGGTCAGCTGGGTGCGCGGTCCCTGTCGAACCGGTTCGTCGCTGCTCGCTCCATGAAGGTTCGCACTCGCTCACGAAGGAGCGTCGACCAGTACTAGTCTCGCAAAGTGACTGTCAACGACGAGAACCCCATCAGTAGCAAAGAGCTGTACGAACTTCGAAAAAGTTGGGAAAGGCAAATTGCATCAGTCTCTGGTGGTCCAAATTTTGACGAGGTCCTTAATCTGGCCTCTATTTACTTGGACGCCTTCCAGCTACTGGCCGACCCATCCCATAGCCCATTCGTCAATATTGACCGAGATGCCGTACTTCGAGCCCTTGATCGCGGGTCCGTAAATCTGCAGAGTCTTGCGCAAGAAGCGTCAAGACCGACTTTCCTTGGCGAGATGCAACGGGCTCTCGACGCACTTGAATTCATACTCGAGTTATCGAATTCCTCGTTCTCGGCCGCGAGAGACGAAGCTCACGTGCCGTCCTCTGCGGAGTGGGAGTGGACGCAAGCGATCAGACGAATCTTCAAGCGGATTCGCTCCGCTGAAATCCGAATCCTTACTGGGGATGAACTTCAGCGATCAGTTGCGGAACTAGATGCTCTGCTCGATGAGTCGAAGGCAGCGAGTGTTCGAGCGAGCCGCGCGGCAGCCGACGCCGCCCGTTCTGCAGGGGAGCAAGGAACCAGCGAGTTACAATCAGCATTCGAGAAGTATGCTTTCGAGGAGCGGCGAACAGCCGGCCGCTTCCGGATCGCAACAGTTGTGATCTTGTCTATTGTGGTTCTCGCGGCAGTGGCTCTAGTTGTTTACGGCTATGTCAGCCCAAGGCAAGAGTCGGGGAATTTTGCTTGGAGTGAGACAATCTATCATGTCGCTTTTCTTTCCGCTCTTTCCGCTCTCTCAGCCTACCTAGCGAGGCAGGCCACTCACCACAGGCAAGCTGCAGTATGGGCGGAAGGAATCACCGTGCAGTTGCGGTCTTTTCTTGCCTTCGTCAGCCCAATAGATGACGCGGAGTCGAAGGCGCGAGTTTACGAAGCATTCGCGAGGCGCGTCCTCGGGTCGCCCCCGGATTCGGGAAAGACGGATGACGACTCGAGCGCGCAACAACTGCTCGCCGCAGTCACCGAAATTCTGTCTAAGCGCTCCTCCTGAAGTTTCGAAGTTCTCCTCGTCGCGGTACCTAATGGGCGGCACGTGCTCTCTAGCGTGAAGAGGAAGCCAGAGGTGAAGGTCTGGCCAGGTCACCAGGGTCGCGGCTTCTTCGCGTCGTCCTGCTGGCATGAGGCAACGAAGGCTCGCCCCGCGCTGGTCGCGAACCGGGACGGCGAGTCTCGATACCGCTAGCATGGCGCGATGGTGGACCGGACGGCGATCAACGAAGCACGTGCTGCGCATATGATCATGTTCGTGCTGAGCACGCTCTTCCTGCTCGCATGCGCGCTGAGACTGTGGGGCGATGTCACTTGGGAGTGGTTCATCGCGAACCTCGTCGTGATGCTGACTAACGGTGCAGCCTACTTGCACTACTCCCACTCAGTCATGACGCGAGACCAGATTCCTCTGCGTAGTCCCGCTGAAATTTATGCGCCGGACGCGAGGGTCCTAGACGAGTTTGTGTCTGCAGCGGGCTTCGGAAAGCTGGGACCGAAGCAACTGACGCTTTTTGTCGACTGCGTAGTACATCCAACAACACGCTACTTGCGCATCTCAGAGACCATCCGCCTCAGCCACAGATCGACGCTTGTCTCCTCCACCTTTAGCACTCGCATCGCGTCCCCGGGAAAGTCCGTAGACGGCTCAGCTGACTCTTCGACAAATTTTATCGTTCCGCTCCAGCTTACTCCTAAGGGGCAAGTTGTCGACGGGCTTCGCGTTCACGGGCATGACGACAAACGGGTCTCAACTCTCACTGGAGAGGATGTCGCCCTTTTCGAACTGGCGGTTCTTCGCGGCCTCGCCCTCATGTTCTCGCAAAGCTTCTTTCGCGAGTACGTTCGAACCTCAGAACCGGCACAGGAATCGCTAGAAGACCGAGTCTCGAGCATGCTGCGGATGCCGCACGCGCCGGAGCCCAACGTACTTGCCGCGCTAGAGGCGGACCTAAAGAGTAAAGCGGCTCAGTCTTGGAAGCCGCCCTCCTGGCGCATTGCTAAGCGTCGTGGACCGACCCGTGAGCTGGGACTATTCCTCGCAGTACTACGGAGGCTTGCCGCCACTCAGCCTCTCTGCGTGGGAATTCGCCCATCAGATGTCGAGGGCCAGCCTTGGCCGCACGTGATGCGGTTACGGCTGGAGCGCCGATATGTTCGATCGGTATTGAGCAATCCGCCCTTCGCTTCGAACGCTCAACGCTTTCTCGAGACGCTCACTAAAACTTTCAAGCGCGCCCTCGAACAGGTCCGAATGTTTTTCGGGGTGCGCCCCGACGTCATCTACTTTGAGATTGAGAACGCGCGGCAAACCCCAAGTTATCACCTTTCAGTTGAAGGCCCGATCGGAACCTTTCTCGCGCAACAAGAGCTCATTGGCGATGACAAGAAGGACGTAAATGCTCTCAAGGCGGCGGTACAGCCAAGGTTGGGCCAGCGTCGAGCACACGTGTACATCAAGCACAATTCCCAACAGACTGCTCTCTACTTCACCGCCACGTTCCTAGAACGATCTCCAGGATCTCTCGCCGCGCCGACCCTCGCCGCACTTGCCGCCCTGGTCGTTCTCGGTGCGATTGCGATCCGGCACCGGCTAGGGATCACGCCGAAGACCGGGCCGGTAGATGACTCGCCGCTCATCGGTCTCCTGCTTGCCGTGCCCATCGCTGTCGCCGCGCTCTCAGGTTTTGACGTCAACAAAGAGTCACGGCACCCCGTCCTGATCTCGCGCCTGGTTCCGACAGTTGTTGCTTTCTTGGCCCTAGGAGGCGTCGTGCTTGCAATCGTTCAGAACTCAAAGGTCATCAGCCCAGACTTCGATCCCACGAGGATGTGGATCAGCCTTGCCTGCCTGGCAGCTATCACATTCATAGCGTCAGCCGCCAGCTGGGGGCGTAGAGTGCTTCTTGAGCACACGCTCACCGCATCAACGGAGAAGGACTCGAGTTGAGCAAACATCATAACCGCAAGTCCGGTGCAGCGTCGCAGCCGGACTCGGAAGCCATCGGCGACGGGCACGCGGACCGTCCTGAGCGCGTGGAGCGAACCTGGGGCGGTTACAGCTTCCTTGAGCGCCTCCGAGCCCGCGGTACCGTACTCGACCACATCTCGGGGCCGACGGGTGACAGCTTCACCGACTATAGTTCCGCCGAGCTTGAGGACAGTGCGCGTGCTCTACGCCGTCGAGGCGGCGGACTGGCGCCTGCGCGCTAGCCCGGCCTCGATCGCGCCATTTCGCGCTGGATTGCGCTTAGGCCGCGCTGTAGGGCGAACGTTCGTCATCATCGATTTGTGGCACTGGTAGTTGAGCACTCCGTAGTGATCAAGTTGTCGCCTTGGGCGGATGATATTCGTTGCTCGGCGTGTCTAGGAGCCGTGGGGCCGTGGCGTTCTTCGTGCGCGCCATGCGTAGCGCAGACGTGGCGCTGGGGGCCGTCGCAATCGAGTGCGGGCGGTTGCGACGTTGCTCGAGTGTTGGTCGATCTGAAGAGACGTGCTTCCTGAAGTGGTCCGTGTGCCCCGGCGGCCTTCGGATGGTGTCGGTGGTGATATGCACACTTCGTCCATGGGAACCCGCTACGACCCGAACCATCCCGCCCGGCCGCGCGAAGTGTCCGTCTACGAACAGGCGTTCCGCAACGTCGGCGACGAGGCGCCCTGGTTGCTCGCCTGGCGCGACGGGAAGGTGATGACCAACCCTGATACCGGTCGGTACCTTTACAGCCACGAGGTGCCCGGACAGAGCGGGCAACGAAGCTCTCGAAGCTCGAGGCGCTGACCTAAACCCCCGCGTGGCGCAGCTCGGCCACGAACGTCGTCCCGACGGCCTGCATCATCCGCATCGCCTCGACCACCGTAACTGGCGACTTGCACGTCATCTTGCGGTGCATCGTCCCCTCAGAGATACCGATGCGGCGAGCTACCCATGCATGCGATCGGCCGCTGCGATGGACAGCGTCGATCACGACGGCGGTTCCAGGATCAGGGTGCAGCGCATCATTCATGCCCGGACCCTACGGGCGTCTCGGCGACGACGCTCGAGGATCTGCCGGAACTGATGCCGTCAGTACCGGCAGATGGAACAGCCCTCGAGCAAGGGGGCCTCCATTACTCCGAACTATCTCCGCACATAGAGCGACAATCATCGCTAGACGCTGCGATCCGAAACTGCCCTTGACCTGCCCATTTGGCAGCTTGCGCTAGCCCGAACTAACCCCTGATAGACCCGTACGCCTAATCCGCGGGTCGTCGGTTCGAGCCCGACGGGGCCCACCACACGACCGCCTGGTCGCGCTTTCCGGACAGTGCCAGGGCGCAGCCAGGTCGCCGCACTACCGTGCAGAGGTGCTGACCGTCCTCCGCGTCCTCCTGCGCCGGCCTCGGCTGTGCGAGGCGTGCCGCGTCCGGCCGGCCCGCCGCCGTGACCCGTTCTGCCCGACGGACTGCGCGAAGACGTACTACCTCTACCTCTGACGGCTCGTCCGGGCCGCGGTGCTCCGCGACGGCGTCACTCGTGGCAGAGCGACCACACCTCGTCCGGGTAGTCGCGGACCTTCTCGCCGACGAGCAGGCGCCAGCGGCCGTCTTGGTGCTCGAGCAGGCGGCCGGTGACGACATCCGAGAGCCAGTCGGAGTCGATCCGGTACCAGCGGACGAGGCGGACGGTCGTCGCGGTGTGCGAGACGCGAGTCGTCATCGCGGGAGTCCCTTCTCGAGGAGGGAGCGGGGTGCTGGAACCAGCGGGGCGTTCGACGCGCGAACGGGGGGATGACCCGCACCGGGACGACTCCGTTGTCGACCGGCCGGGAGACTGCGGCGGGCATCCGGCGGACCGGATGCCAGGAACTCTAGACGACCGCGCGAACGGTGTCTGTCCCGTCGCCGGTCACAGCGGAGCGGCTCCGTTCAGCGGACTCAGGGCTGGACGGTGCAGCCGGCCGAGCGCGTCTGCCGGAACGCGGCCGCTTCGCGGGTGCGGGAGCGGAGCCTCCTCGCGCGGCGGCGGAGGAGCCGCTCGCTCGGGCCGAAGGCTCCGGATTCGAGGAGCTGGCGGAGGGACAGGGTCACCTGCCGGGCCAGACGGGGATCGATGCGGCCGGGGATCCGGATCGCGTCGATGAGGTCGAGGGCGTTGCGCGTGGTGCGGGAGATCGCCATGACGGAACCCTAGGGACGCCGGGGCGCGGTGTGCGCGCCCCGGACGGGGGCGCCGACGGGGACTGATGCTCAGCCCCGGGGCGCCCCGGCGGGATCAGTCGTGCCCGTTGCTGCCGTCGCCACGGCCCGTGGAGGACTGCAGGCGGTCGATGTGCTCGGAGGCCTGGGCCTTGGTGAGGTCGGCGGGCAGGGTCTCGCCCGCCTCGCGCGCGAGGGTGTCGAGGTAGCTGCGCTGCGGGCCGGTCATCGGCTCATCGCCGGTGACCCAGTCGGACGGGTCCTTGCTGGCGCTGGTGTCGCTGCCGTCGTCGGCACGGGCGCCGAGGACGTCGCCCTCGGTCTTGACATCGGGATCGGTGGTGTTGTCATCGCTCATGGTGCGACCGTACGCCCGACCACCGACGCCGACGAGGGCTTGCGGAGCGGGCCCGGGCGCCCCGCTTCACGAGCCGAGCAGCGCGTGCGCGACGGTGAAGATGACCAGCCCGGCCAGGGAGCCCACGACGGTGCCGTTGATCCGGATGAACTGGAGGTCCTTCCCGACCTGCAGCTCGAGCTTCTCGGACGTCTCGCGCGGGTCCCAGCGGTGGATGGTGTCGCCGATGATGCTGGCGATGTCGGTGCGGTAGCGGTCGACCAGGTTGGCCGCTACCGATCCGATCCAGGAGTCGACGGTCGCCGCGAGACCGGCGTCGGTCGAGAGCCGGCGGCCCAGATCGACCACGATCGACTCGATGCTGCCGCGGAGGGGGCTCGACGGGTCGTCCATCGCGCCGAGGAGGGAGGCCTTCGTCGCCTCCCAGGCGTCCCCGGCGAGCTCGCGGACGCGCGGGCTGTCGAAGGCGCGGTTCTTGATCTCCTCGACCCGGGCGATCAGGTCGGGGTCGGTGCCCAGATCCTGCGCCAGCGTGGCGAGGTAGCCGTCGATCGCGATCCGGAACGGGTGCACCTGGTCCTCGCGCACCGCGGCGACGAAGACGAGCGCCTCGCGGTACAGCCGCTCGTCCACCGCTCGGCTGACCGCGGAGGGCAGCCAGCTCGGCAGGCGGCCGCTGACCATGCGGGTGAAGCTCTGCGGGTTCGCGGTCAGCCACGCCTCCGCCTGCTCCACCAGCGTGTCCACGAGGCGCCGGTGGTGGCCCGCCTCGACCACGCTGCCCACCAGCGAGCCCAGCGGCGGGCCCCACTGCGGGTCGAGGAGGTGGCGCCGCGCCAGCGCCTCGATCACGCGCTGCACGTCGGAGTCGTCCAGCAGGGCGATCGCCGAGCGGACGGCCGCGGCACTCTCGCCGCCGACCCGGTGCGCGTTCTCCGGCTCGGCGAGCCACAGCCCCGCCCGCCGGGCGATCCCGAAGGAGTCGAGCTTCTCGCGCACAATGGCGCCGCGGAGGAAGTTCTCCTCGACGAACTGCGCGAGGCTCGCGCCGATCTCGTCCTTCTTGGTCGGGATGATCGCGGTGTGCGGGATCGGCAGGCCCAGCGGCCGACGGAACAGCGCTGTCACGGCGAACCAGTCGGCGAGCGCGCCGACCATCCCGCCCTCGCTCGCGGCCCGGACCCACTGCAGCCACGGGTAGCGCTCCTGCAGGGCGAACGACACGGCGAAGACGACGGCCATCACCACGAGCAGGCCCGTGGCGAGCCGCTTCATCCGGACGAGAGCGACGCGCTTGGCCTCGTCGTCGCGCCCGACCGCCGCGAGGGTGGTCATGACGCGGTGGGGAACCCCTCGTGGCGGATGCCCCACGCGACGGTCCACTCCTCGCCCGGCTCGAGCCAGCGCAGGCCCTGCCCGCTGTTGAACGCCTCGGCGGGAGCGGTCATCGGCTCCACGGCGATCGCGGTCTTCACGTCGTCGCCGTCGGGGAAGATCCGGGTGATGAAGACCTGGATGAAGTTGTGCGAGGCGTCGGCCCAGAGGAGCACGCGGCGGCCGTCCGCGGCGCGGAGGCCGTGCACGCTCTCGCCGTCGACCATCCGGACGTCGGCCCAGGCGTCGTCGAGCTCGAGGTCGCCGATGCGGCGGCCGGAGCGGAGGTCCCACTCGGTGCCCTCGACCGGGTTCTGCACGGTGGGGTTGAGGCGCTCGTCGACCTCGATGTGCACCGCCGCGTCGACGGTGATCTCGAGCTCGTCGGTCGGGACGTCGCCGATGGCGAGGAAGGGGTGCGTGCCGATGGCGACGGGCGCCTCGTCGGCTCCGACGTTGACGACGCGGTGGACGACCTTCAGCCCGTCGGCCTGCAGCTCGTAGCGGACCGAGGTCTCGAGGTGGAACGGGTAGCCCGCCTGCGGCACGACCGGCGCGGCCAGCTCGACGAAGGACAGGCCCTGGTCGACGAGGCGGTACGGGGTGCTCACCAGGAGGCCGTGGATGGCGTTGTGGTACTTCGGCTCGGTGATCGCGAGCTGGAGCGTCTCGCCGCGGTGGTGCCAGCGCCCGTCCTTGACGCGGTTGGGCCAGGGCATCAGGACGATGCCCGAGCCGAACGGCGGGACGGTGCTCTCCGGGTAGGAGGCGGTGATCTCCACTCCGTCGACCGAGAGGTGGCGCAGCGCTGCGGCCACCTCCGTCACGACGGCGTGCAGGGTGCGTCCCTCGGCGGTGAGGTCGAGCGAGAACTGGCGCCCGGTGGCGGGGGCGGGGGTGAAGTCGGCCATTCCTTGATCCTACGGACTGACGCGCTCGCCGAGCGTCCGGCAGCGGGTGACCGCGAGCCCCGCCTCCTCCAGAGCGGCGACGACTCCGTCGGCGGCCCCCGCCCCCGTGAGCAGACGGTCGAACTCGTCGGGAGCGGCGACCCGGCCGAGGTCGACCACTCCGAGCTTCGAGGAGTCCGCGACCACGACCCGGCGGGTCGCCGCCTGCAGCATCCGGCGCTTCAGGGTCGCCTCCGGGAGGTTGACGTTGGTGACGCCGGCCTCGGGGTGCACGCCGGTGCAGCCGATGAAGGCGATGTCGGCGCGGATCCGCTCGAGCAGCTCGGACGCGAGCGGCTCGACCAGCGAGTGCTGCAGCGGCCGCAGAGTGCCCCCGGTGACGACGACCGTGAAGCGCGGGATGGCCGGCTCGAGCGCCAGCGCCGTGGAGAGGCCGTTCGTGATCACCGTGACGTCGCGCAGCTCCTCCCGCGCCACGAGCGCGTGCGCGATGGCGAGCGGGGTGGTGCCCACGTCGAGCACGATGCTCTGCCCGGAGGAGACGGAGGCGGCGGCCTCCTCGCCGATCGCGGCCTTCTCGTCGGAGGCGGCGCTCAGGCCCTCCTCGAGCGAGCGCTCACCGGTGGGCCTCGGCGCCGGGATCGCCCCTCCGCGCACCCGCTGGAGGACGCCCTCGCTCGCGAGCAGGGCGAGATCGGAGCGGACCGTGACGACCGAGACCCCGAGCATGTCGGCCATCGGGGCGACCCCGACGAAGCCCGAGCTCTCGGCGGCCAGACGCAGCCGCAGCCGGCGCTCGATCGCCGACGTGGACTCCTGCTCGCCGTCCGTCCTCATCCGCCCATCGTGCCCGCGGGCCGGTGGACTTGTCAAAGGGAAAACGAGCTTTCCTTTTCGAAGGTGCGGCCCTAGTCTGACTCCTGCCATGAACGAAGCGATCACACTCTCCGCCGGCGTCGTCAAGCGCCCGCACACGCTGGCCGACGGCCGCGAGCTCCTCTACTTCGACGACGCCGACACGACCCTCCCCCCGGAGCGCGCCGCCGACGCCCGCCACCTCGACCCCCGCCCTGCCACCGCGCGGATGCGCCAGGACGTGCTGACCGGCGAGTGGGTCTCCATCGCCGCGTCGCGCCAGAACCGCGTGTTCCTGCCGCCGGCCGAGCTCGATCCGCTCGCCCCGGCGTCGCCGACGAACCCGTCGGAGGTGCCCAGCCGCTACGACGTCGCCGTCTTCGAGAACCGCTCCCCCTCCTTCGGCCCGCTCCTCGAGGACGCGGACGCGCCCGCCTCCCTGGAGGACCTGCGCACTCTCGGGCTCGGCCGGACGCTGACCAGCGTCGGCCGCTGCGAGGTCGTCTGCTTCAGCCCCGAGCACGAGGGCTCGTTCGCCACGCTCAGCGCCTCCCGAGCCCGGACCGTGGTCGAGGCCTGGGCCGACCGCGTGGGCGCCCTCTCGGCCCTTCCCGGCGTGCAGCAGGTCTTCCCGTTCGAGAACCGCGGCGAGGCGATCGGCGTCACGCTGCACCATCCCCACGGGCAGATCTACTCCTACCCCTACGTCACGCCGCGCACGACCCGCCTGCTCGCCTCGCTCGACAGCTACGGGCCGTCGATGTTCGCCGACGTCCTCGCCTTCGAGCAGGCCGGCGAGCGCGTCCTCCTCCGCGGCGAGCACTTCACCGCGTTCGTGCCGTTCGCCGCGCGCTGGCCCGTCGAGGTGCACCTCCTGCCGCACCGCCACGTCCCGGACCTGGCGGCGACGACCCCGGAGGAGCGCGACGAGCTGGCTGTGATGTACCAGCGCCTGCTCCGCGGCATCGACGCCCTCTACGACACCCCGACGCCCTACATCGCCGCCTGGCACCAGGCCCCGGTGCACGAGCGCCGCGACGAGGTGCGCCTGATGCTCCAGATCACCTCGCCCCGCCGCGCCGAGACGAAGCTCAAGTACCTCGCGGGGAGCGAGGCCGCGATGGGCGCCTGGATCGGCGACATCGCCCCCGAGACGAGCGCCGCGGCCCTGCGCGCGGCGATCGAGCGGGCCGAAGCGGCCGTGCTCGAGGCCGGGATCGCACAGCGCCCCGACGCGGCGCTGCCGGTCGCCGCGCACAGCGACGACTCGCTTCCCGGCGGCGCCGCCACTCCCGCCACCACCGCCGCCGACATCGCCGAGGAGAACCGATGACCGCCGCTCCCGCATCCCTGACCGCCGTCGCCGAGAGCGCGGCCGCCGCCTTCGAGCGCACCTTCGGCCGCCCCGCCGCGGGCGTCTGGGCCGGCCCCGGCCGCGTGAACCTGATCGGCGAGCACACCGACTACAACGACGGCTTCGTCTTCCCCTTCGCGATCGACCGCGCCACGGCGATGGCCGTCGCTCCGAGGGAGGACCGCCTGATCCGGATCAGCAGCGCCTTCTCCCCCGAGGTGGTCGAGGTCGCTCTCGACGAGCTCGGCCCCGGCGCCGTGACCGGCTGGTCGGCCTACCCGCTCGGCGTGGTCTGGGCGCTCACCGAGTACGGCGTCGACCTGGGCTCCCGCTCGGGCTTCGACGCGTACGTCGACTCCGACGTGCCGGTCGGCGCGGGGCTCTCGAGCTCGGCGGCGCTGATGTGCGCGATGGCCGTCGCCCTCGACGAGCTCTGGGACCTCGGCTTCGACCGCGCGACGATGGCCCGCGTCGGCCGTCGCGCCGAGAACGTCGCGGTCGGCGCCCCCACCGGGATCATGGACGAGTCCGCCTCCCTCTTCGGGAAGCGCGACGCCGCGGTGTTCCTGGACTGCCGCAGCCTCGACACCGAGGTCGTCCCCCTCGGCTTCGAGGAGGCCGGCCTCGTCCTGCTCGTCGTCGACACGCGCGTCGAGCACGCGCACGCCACCGGCGGCTACGCCGAGCGGCGCGCCTCCTGCGAGCTCGGCGCCGCGACCCTCGGCGTGCCGTCGCTCCGCGAGCTGACGGTCGACGACCTGCCGCGCGCCCAGGAGCTCCTCGACGACGTCACCTACCGGCGCGTGAAGCACGTCGTGACCGAGGACGTCCGCGTGCTCGAGACCGTCCGCACCCTGCGCGAGCACGGTCCCCGGGCGATCGGCGATCTGCTCGACGCCGGCCACGTCTCCCTCCGCGACGACTTCGAGATCTCGGTGCCCGAGCTCGACACCGCCGTCGAGGCGGCGCGCGGCGCCGGAGCGATCGGCGCCCGGATGACCGGCGGCGGCTTCGGCGGCTCCGCGATCGCCCTCACCCCGGTGGAGAAGGAGGAGGAGGTCCGCGCCGCGGTCCTCGCCGCCTTCGCCGAGAAGGGCTTCACGACTCCGGAGCTCTTCCTGGTCACGGCCGCCGACGGCGCGGGTCGGGTGCTCTGACCTCTGCTTCCGTCGACGCCCCCTGCGACCTCGCGTCGCAGGGGGCGTTCCTCGTCCAGCCGCTACGGCGCCGGATCCGGCGGAACGACGGCGCGCCCTTCTCCCCCGGTGACCCGAACCAGCTCGGCGAAGCTCGTCGGGTAGACGGTGTGCGCGTGCCCGGCCGCAGCCCAGACCACGTCGTAGGCGGCGAGGGCCGTGTCGACCACGGTGCGCAGCGGCGCGGGATGGCCCACCGGCGCGATCCCGCCGATCGTCTGGCCCGTCGCGGACTTCACCTCCGCGGCCGGCGCCCGGGTGATCGATCCGCCCAGCTGCACGCCCAGCCAGGCGGTGTCGACGCGGTGGCCGCCGCTGGTCAGGACCAGCAGCGGCGCACCGTCGATCAGGAACACGAGCGAGTTGGCGATCTGGCCGACGTCGACGCCCAGCGCCTCGGCCGCCAGTGCCGCCGTCGACGCGGCCGAATCGAGCCAGCGCACGGTCGGGTGCACGCCGTGCCGGTCGAGGTCGGCGAGGACGCGGTCGACGGCCGGGTGGCTCCGTTCGCTCATGCCGCCGAGGCTAGCGCCCCGGCCGCGCTCACTTCTCGAACGTGGAGGCGTCGATCACGAAGCGGTAGCGGACGTCCGAGGCGAGAACGCGCTCGTAGGCCTCGTTGATCTGCGAGGCCGAGACGACCTCGACCTCGCTCGCGATGCCCTTCTCGGCACAGAAGTCGAGCATCTCCTGGGTCTCGCGGATGCCGCCGATGCCCGAGCCCGCGAAGGAGCGACGGGCGCCGAAGAGCGTGAAGACGTGCAACGGCAGCGCCTCGGCCGGAGCGCCCACGTTCACCATCGTGCCGTTGCGGCGCAGAAGCCCCAGGTAGGCGTCGAGGTCGAGGGGCGCGCTGACCGTGTTGACGATCAGGTCGAAGGTGTTCGCGAGATCGGTGAAGGTCGCCTCGTCGCGCGTCGCGTAGTAGTGGTCGGCGCCCAGGCGGAGGCCGTCCTCCTTCTTGCTGAGGGTCTGCGAGAGCACGGTGACCTCGGCGCCCATCGCGTGCGCGAACTTGACGGCCATGTGGCCGAGCCCGCCGAGGCCGACGACGGCCACGCGCTTGCCGGGCCCCGCCTCCCAGTGCGAGAGCGGCGAGTAGGTCGTGATGCCCGCGCACAGCAGCGGGGCGGCGGCCTCGTAGGGGATCGACTCCGGGACGCGGAGCACGAAGTCCTCGACGACGACGACGTGCGTGGAGTAGCCGCCCTGGGTGATGGTGCCGTCGCGGTCGACGGAGGCGTAGGTGCCGGTGTTGCCCTTCAGGCAGTACTGCTCCTCGCCCGCGAGGCAGTTCTCGCACTCGCGGCAGGAGTTCACCATGCAGCCGACGCCGACGCGGTCGCCGACGGAGTGCTTGGTGACCTCGGAGCCGACCTCGGCGACGACGCCGACGATCTCGTGGCCGACGGTCAGCGGGTACGCCACCGGACCCCAGTCTCCGCGGACGGTGTGGATGTCGGAGTGGCAGATGCCGGAGTAGGCGATCTCGATGAGCACGTCGTGCGGTCCGACGTCGCGGCGCTCGATGGTGGTGGGGACGAGCGGCTCGGTCGCGGAGGGGGCGGCGTAGGCGGTGACGGTGAGCATGGGTTCTCCTCGTGGGGCGGGGCGCGCTCCGAGGACGTGTCCGACGGGGTGGGGGACGCGAGAGCGCCGGGCCACGCTACCGGCAGGCGACTGGACGTCGCCCCCGAGCGCGGTCCGGCGCGGGTCCTGTGGCGCGGGACCGGTCAGCGCAGGGCGCGCTCGGCCGCCGTCACCACGTTGTGGATGAGCATCGCGCGCGTCATCGGGCCGACTCCGCCGGGCACGGGCGACAGCCAGCCCGCGACCTCCGCCGCCTCCGGTGCGACGTCGCCGGTCAGCTTCGCGCGGCCCGTCTCCGGGTTCTCGACCCGCGTGATGCCCACGTCGAGCACGGCGGCGCCGGGCTTCACCCAGTCGGCGCGGATGAGCCCGGGCACGCCCACGGCGGCCACCACGATGTCGGCGCGGCGCACCTCCGCGGCGAGATCGGCCGTGCGGGAGTGGGTGAGGGTCACGGTGGCGTCGAGGCCCTTCCGCGTGAGCAGGAGCCCGAGCGGACGGCCGACGGTGAGCCCGCGGCCCACGACGACGACATGCCGGCCCGAGGTCGGGATGCCGTGGCGCTGCAGCATCTCGACGATCCCGTTCGGCGTGCAGGGCAGCGGGCTGTCCAGCTCGCCCTCGACGCCGAGAACCAGGCGGCCGAGGTTGGTGGGGTGCAGGCCGTCGGCGTCCTTGTCCGGATCCATGAGCTCGAGCATCGCGTTTTCGTCGATGCCCTTCGGCAGCGGGAGCTGGATGATGTACCCGGTCACGGCCTCCGAGTCGTTGAGCTGCCGGATGGCGGCGCGGATGTCGTCCGCCGACGCGGTCGCGGGGAGGTCCACGCGGATCGACTCGATCCCGACCTCCGCGCAGTCGCGGTGCTTGCCCGCGACGTACGAGCGGGAGGCGGGATCGTCCCCCACCAGCAGCGTTCCGAGCCCGGGCACGACGCCCCGCTCGCGCAGAGCGGCGACCCGCTCCGCGATCTCCGTCTTGACCGCCGTCGCCGTCGCGACGCCGTCGAGTACCTGTGCCGTCATCTCGGGCTCCTCGGTCGTTGCGCGGCGGAGGGGGACGGTGCCCCGGCCTCCGCCGCGCGGGTGGTGCAGCGGATCGACTACAGCCCGGGGTAGAGCGGGAAGTCGTCGGTGAGGCGGGCGACACGGCCGCGCAGCGCCTCGAGGTCGGCCGAGGGCTTGAGCGCCTCGGCGATGACGTCGGCGACCTCGGTGAACTCCGTGTCGCCGAAGCCGCGGGTCGCGAGCGCCGGCGTGCCGATGCGCAGGCCCGAGGTGACCATCGGCGGGCGGGGGTCGAACGGCACGGCGTTGCGGTTGACCGTGATGCCGACCTCGTGGAGGCGGTCCTCGGCCTGCTTGCCGTCCAGCGGCGAGTCGCGCAGGTCGGCGAGGACGAGGTGGACGTCCGTGCCGCCGGTCAGGACGTCGATGCCCTCGGCCTTCGAGTCGGCCGCCGTGAGGCGCTCGGCGAGGATCTGCGCGCCGCGGATGGTGCGTGCCTGGCGGTCGGCGAACTCGGGCTCGCCGGCGAGCTTGAACGCGGTCGCCTTCGCGGCGATCACGTGCATGAGCGGGCCGCCCTGCTGGCCGGGGAAGACGGCCGAGTTCAGCTTCTTGGCGTACTCCTGCTTCGCGAGGATGAGCCCCGAGCGCGGGCCGGCCAGCGTCTTGTGGACGGTGGTCGTCACGACGTCGGCGTAGGGCACCGGCGACGGGTGCAGCCCCGCCGCCACGAGGCCTGCGAAGTGGGCCATGTCGACCCAGAGCTTCGCGCCGACCTCGTCGGCGATGGCGCGGAACGCCTCGAAGTCGAGCTGACGGGGGTAGGCGGACCAGCCGGCGATGAGCACCTGCGGACGGACCTCGAGGGCCTTCTCGCGGACCGCGTCCATGTCGATGCGGAAGGTCTGCGGGTCGACGCCGTACGCGGTCGCGTTGTAGAGCTTGCCCGAGAAGTTCAGCTTCATGCCGTGGGTCAGGTGGCCGCCGTGCGCGAGCTCGAGGCCGAGGATGGTGTCTCCGGGCTGCACGAGCGCGGCGAGCGCCGCGGCGTTGGCGGAGGCTCCGGAGTGCGGCTGGACATTGGCGAACTCGGCGCCGAAGAGGGCCTTGGCGCGGTCGATCGCGAGCTGCTCGGCGATGTCGACGTACTCGCAGCCGCCGTAGTAGCGGCGGCCGGGGTAGCCCTCGGCGTACTTGTTGGTCAGGACGGAGCCCTGCGACTCGAGGATCGCGCGCGGCACGAAGTTCTCGCTCGCGATCATCTCGAGGTAGCCGCGCTGGCGGTCGAGCTCCTGCTGGAGCACGGCGGCGATCTCGGGGTCGACCACCGACACGGGCTGGTCGAACGAGGCGGCGACGCCGGGGCTGGCGGGGGAAGAGGACACGGACGCTCCTTGGCTGGGAAACGGAAGGGGCCCGGCAGGTCGCTGCGGCGCGACACGGCTCGTTCGGGCGACCCGATCTACGGTATCCGTTCCAGCCCAGGCGTGCGGCGGGAAAAGTGTCCGGGGCGCTGCCCCGGAGGAGGTGCCGCTCCCTGATGGTCACCCATCCGAACGCCAGTCGCGGCGGGCTCACTCTAGCAAGCGGGCCGGGTGGCGCGGGAGTCGCGCCAGTCGGGGGCGGTCACGCGCGATCGTGCGACGATCCCTCGGGGGGTCCCGGCGCGGGACCGGGAGGGAGGGCGTCGCCGTGAGTCCTCGACGCCGCTCCGAGCGCATCGACGGCCGCAGCGACGAGGAGCTCGTCGCGCTGGTCCGGGAGGGCCGCACCGACGCGGTCTCCGAGCTCTGGCGCCGCCACTCCTCGGCCGGGCGCACCGTGGCCCGGGCGTGGGCGAGCAGCTCCGACCCCGACGACCTGGTCTCGGAGGCGTTCCTCCGCGTCCTGCGGGCGATCGAGCGCGGCGGCGGACCCGAGGGCGCCTTCCGCCCCTACTTCTTCACCGCCGTCCGCAACGTCGCGGGGTCCTGGGCCCGGCGGGACCGGCACGAGCGGCCGTTCGACGAGGCCGACCGCGCCCTCCCCTCTGCCGGCCCCGATCCCGAGGCGCACGCCCTCGCCGCCCTCGAGCGCGACCTGGGCGCGCGCGCGTTCCGGGCGCTGCCGCCGCGCTGGCAGGAGGTGCTCTGGTACACGGAGGTGGAGGGCCTGTCCCCCGCCGCCGCCGCGCCGCTGATGGGCCTGCGGCCCAATGCGGTCGCAGCGCTCGGGGTGCGGGCGCGGGAGGGGCTGCGATCCGCGTGGATCCGGGAGCACGTGACGGACGCCTCGGCGACGGGCGAGTGCGAGTGGGTGCTCGAGCGGGCCGGGACGTACGCGCGAGGACGAGTCCCCGTCCGGGACAGGCACCGCATCGACCGGCACCTGGACGGGTGCTTCTCCTGCCGGGAGGCGCTGGCGGAGGCCGAGAGCACTGCGCGCCGCCTCGCGTCGGTGCTGCTGCCGCTCTCGGCCGGCGTGAGCGGTGCGGCCGCCTGGGCGGCGGGCGGGGGCTCCGGCGCGGCCTCCGGTCCGCTGCCGAGCGCGGTCCGGGCGTCGAGCGCGGTCCGCGCATCGGCGGTCCGAGCGTCGAGAGCGGGCAGCGGAACAAGAGTGGTCGTCGCCGCGTCCGCTGCGGCGGCACTCGCGGTCGCGGGAGTCGTCGGCGCGGTGCTGCTGTCCGGGAACGGGGGCGGCGCGCTCGTGGCGGCGGAGGACGCCTCCGCGCGGGTGGACGAGCGCGCAACGGCCGAGGCGGCTGCGCCGGCGTCGAGCGGAGGAGCGACGGCGAGCGCCGACCGACCGGAGACGGACCCGGAGGCCGCGGACCGGACGAGTGCAGCGGACGGCGATCCGGCGGGGCGGTCCAGGGGTTCCGGCGCCGCTCCGAGGAGCACGGTGCCGGCCGTGGCCGGACGGGCTGCGTCGGACGATGCCGGAGCGACGCGCGCGACCCCCGGGAGGACGGGACGCCCGCCGCAACAAAAGCCGTCCCACGATCCCGTCGGCGCACCGGCGTCGAGAGGGATCGAGGCGACCGCCTCCCCGACTCCTGCCGCCGAGCCCGCCCCGTCCCGCCCTGCCGTGACCGGCGGCCCCGCACCGGCGCCCTCCCCTGCCGTCACCGAGGCTCCGGCCCCCTCCGGGCCGCCGGGGACCACGACCGGGGGCTCCGCGCCGGGCCCGATCGGCAGCGATCCGGCCCTGCCCTCCGTTCCGGTCCCGACCCCCGCACCGAGCACTCCGGTCCCGGTTCCTGTTCCGATCGTGACTCCCCCACCGGACACTCCGGCTCCGGCAGCGACGCACGTACCGAGCACTCCGGCGCCGGTCCCGACAGAGGCGCCGAGCACCTCCGCTCCGGTCACGACTCCCACTCCGGTCACGACTCCCACTCCGGCCGCACCTCCCGCTCCGGCCGCACCGACCCTCGCGTTCGACACCGACGGCCGGCTGCTGCCCGATGCCCGGGGCACCGCCGCGCCCGGCGCCGAGGTGCTCCTCGAGGACGCCTCCGACGGACACCGTGTGGGCTCCGCCACCGCCGACGCCGACGGCTCCTGGACCGCGCCGGCGCTCCCCCTCCCCGCGGGCACGACCACGGTGCTGGCGCGCACCGCTGCAGGAGTCAGCGCCCCCGAGACGGTCGACCTGCGCGCTCCGGTGCTCCTCGCCCGGGCCGCGTCGAGCGGGGGCGCGGTCGGCGTGCTCGTGCTCGCCGATCCCGACGCGGACGGCCTCGACCTCCTGGTCGACGGCGGGCAGGTGCGGTCCCTCGCTCCCGGAGCCCCCGTCCTCGCCGCGACCCTGGAGGTCGGTCCTGGGAGGCACACGATCGGCGTCCGCTACTCCTCCCCGGACAGGCGGACGGGACCCGTCGCCGTCGTGTCCGTCGATGCGGGCTGAGGCGCGCGGACCGCCCCGTGCCCCACCGTTATCCTGGGCGGATGCAGCCCGAACCCGCCGCGTCCGCGACTCCCCGGCCCGCCTCCGCGAGCACCCGTCCGACGGGCAGCGACGCCGCGTGGTCCGGCGCCCGGCCCGCGGGAAACCACTGGACCCTGACCTTCGCCTGCCCCGACCAGCCGGGCATCGTGCACGCCGTGTCCGGTGCCGTCGTCCAGGCCCGCGGCAACATCACCGAGAGCCAGCAGTTCTCGAGCGCCGACACCGGCCGCTTCTTCATGCGCCTGCAGGTGGAGTCGCCGATCAGCCGCGAGGAGTTCGCCGCCGCCCTGCTGCCGATCACCGAGCACTACGGGATGACCTGGCGCCTCGACGTCGTCGGCCGGCCGCTGCGCACCCTCGTCCTCGCCTCCACGGCCGCGCACTGCGTCAACGACCTGCTCTTCCGCCAGCGCGCCGGGCAGCTCGCGGTGGACATCCCGATGATCCTGTCCAACCACGGCAGCCTGCGCGACCTCGCCGAGTTCTACGGCGTGCCCTTCGAGTCGCGCCCCGTGGTCTCGCCGGAGTCGAAGCGCGGGTTCGAGGAGCGCGTGCTGGAGGTCGTCGAGGAGCACGACGTCGAGCTCGTGGTCCTGGCGCGCTACATGCAGATCCTCTCCCCCGAGCTCTGCGCGCGACTGGCCGGCCGCGCCATCAACATCCACCACTCGTTCCTGCCGGGCTTCAAGGGCGCGAACCCGTACAAGCAGGCGCACGCCCGCGGCGTCAAGCTGATCGGGGCGACCGCGCACTTCGTCACCAGCGACCTCGACGAGGGGCCGATCATCGAGCAGAACGTGGTGCGCGTGGACCACTCGCACTCGGTCGCTCAGCTCGTGGCGATCGGGCAGGACGAGGAGAGCCGCACGCTCACGCAGGCGGTCAAGTGGTTCGCGGAGGACCGGGTGCTCCTCGACGGGGCCCGCACCATCATCTTCCGCTGACCTCCGGCGGCTAGCATGGTCGGCGTGAATCGAGCAGGAGCGGACACCGCGGGCACCGACATCAGGATCGGCCCGAACGCGATCCTCCGGTTCCTCCTGGAGCTCGTCGCGTTGGCGACCTTCGCCCTCTGGGGCTTCGCGTCGTGGGACCTCCCGTGGAACATCGTCCTCGGTATCGGCGCTCCGGTGGTCGCCGCGCTGGTCTGGGCGCTCTTCCTCTCGCCGCGCGCGGTCCTCGCGATCGACATCTACGGCCGCTCGCTGATCGAGCTGCTCGTGATGGGCGCCGCCGCGCTGGCGTGGCTGGACCTCGGCCAGCCGGTCGTCGCGATCGTCTTCGGCGTCCTCGCCGTCGTCTCCGGCGTCATCGCGGGACGCCGCTCCCTCTGATTCTGACGGCGGCCGCTCAGGCCGAGGGGGCGCTCGCTCGGAGCCGTCCACCGCTGTCCCCGAGGGTGCACCGCTGTCCCCGTGCGATCACCGCCGCCTCGGACCGGAACCGTAGGGGGCGTCCCGACTCGCAGCGGCAGGTTGCCATCGCGCTCTCCCGTCGATGCACCTCCGGGGGTGCGCCACCGCAGCGGGATCCCGGGCCGATCGCACTGCCGGGGCCCCAGTCGGAGATGCTCCGCCCCGCCTGATCGTCGATCTCTCCCCGACCCGCTCCCGCCTCCGCTCTCGAGCCGTTCCCCCACGCAGCCCGGCCGGTCCTGCTCCCGGCCCGCACCACGAGCCGCCCCGTCTCCGCCTCCCCCGCCCGGGAACGGCGAACGGCCGCCCCCGCCGCTCCGGGAGGAGCAGGGGGACGGCCGTTCGCGGCGGTCGCGGAGGACTACTCCGCGGCGCCCGCCTCACGCTGCGCCAGGGCGCGGCGTCGGAGGCCGGTGATCACAGCACCTGCACCGAGGAGGGCGAGGGCGGCGGCTCCGAGGAGACCGCCGTCGAAGCCCGTCGACGGGAGGCCGCCGGCGCCGTGGCCGGGCGCCCCCGGTCCGGCGGTCGGCGTGGAGGTGGGCTCCCCCGGTCCGGCGGTGGGGCCGGCCGTCGGCGTCGCGGTCGGCTCCGGGGTGCCCGTGGGCTCCGGAGTCGCGGTCGGCGTCGGGGTGGGGGTGACCGCCTCGGTGACGTCGACGCTCACGAGCGTCGCGAGTCCCGAGTCGGTGTAGGCGACACGGCCGAGGTAGCGGGCCGGGCCCGCCAGGTTCGACCAGGAGACCGCGTACGCGATCGGCTCGCCCTGCACGGCGTCGACCACGGCGGGGTCGGTGCTCAGCGAGCCGAGACCGTTCTCCGGAGTGATGACGAAGCTGCGGAAGTCGAACGTGACGGTCGAGGATCCCGGAGCGGTCGAGTAGACATCGGCCTGGACCGTGTACTCGCCCGGAGCGGGGTCGGCGATGTCGACGCGCTCGTCGGCCGAGCCGGTCGCCGAGGTGAAGACCTTGTCGGTGCTCTCGCTGGTGACGGTGAGGTCGAGGTCGGCCGCGTCGTCGAGCGAGTCGAGATCGAAGCGGGCGAACTCGGCGCCCTCCGGCACCACGACGGTGGTCGTCAGCGACTTCCCCGTGGGGAGCGTCGCCGAGTGGCCGTCGGCGGCGGTGGCGTCCTCGGCGAGGACACCCTCGGCGAGACCGCTCGCGGTGAGCGGCAGCGCGCCGGTGATGCCGGGCGTGACCGTCACCGTGCCGGTGCCGGTCGAGCCGGTTCCGGAGACCTCGTAGGGCGCGTCCAGCAGGACGGGGCGCACCGCGATCGGGCTGCGGACGTCGTGCTCCGCGCTCGCCCAGGTCAGGTAGCCGGTGGCGAACTGGTTGAGCGCCGCCGAGCCGGTGGTGAAGGAGACCGTGTACTCCGCCGTCTGGCCCGCACCCGTGAAGGAGAGGGTCGAGGGCGAGACGACGGTGTCGATCCCGGCGAGGCCGTCGACCGAGGCGGTGTAGGTGCCCGCGCCGGTCGAGGTGACCGTGCGGGTCACGGTCTGCGTGCCCGCGAGGGCGCCGATCGCGATCGAGGCCTGGTTGAGGTCGGACGGGTCGATCGCGGCGATCGGGTCGATCACCGGGTTCGAGGTGAAGACGTAGCCCGCACCCTTGAGGAACGCGATCCAGTCCTCCGTGCCGCTCTGGTAGAGCAGTCCGGGGTCGAGGAACGCGGCCGGGTCGACGTGTCCGGCGCCCTGGGCGAAGACGTCCTCGGACGCGGCGCCCGACTGGTCGACGCCGTCGTAGGCGGAGGTCATCATGGCCGACTTCACCGCGGACGGCGAGGCCTTCGGGGTCGCGCCGAGGATCAGCGCGCCGAGGCCCGCCACGTGCGGCGACGACATCGAGGTGCCGGACTCGAACGCGAAGGCGGGGTCGTCGCCCTCGGCGTTGAAGCTGTCGGCGAGGATCGCGACGCCGGGCGCCGTGAGGTCGGGCTTCAGCACGTCGGCGCCGTCCGCCTCAGCGGGTCCGCGCGACGAGAAGCCGGCGACCTGCGGGACGGGGATGGAGGCTCCGGACGAGTTGCCCTCGGAGAGGGTCACGGTCGCACCGGCGGTACCGGCGTAGGTCGTGATCGCCTGATAGGCCTGCGAGTCGATCTGGATGCTCGGGACCGAGTGGTCGTCGACGTGCAGGGCATTCGGGGTCGGGTTGAGCAGCAGCATGCCGATGCCGCCGGCCCGCTCGACCTCGGCCGACTTGGAGACGCGCGCGGTGACGCCCGCGGTGCAGGCGACGATCGTGCCCTTCACCTTGTCGGGGTCGAGGGTGCCGGTCTCGCAGATGGCGGGGTTCTCGGCGCCCGAGCGGACGACGTCGGCGCTGTTCACCAGCGGTCCGGTGACGTCCTCGTGGACCGAGATGGATCCTCCGACGAACTTCTGGCCGTCGCCGAGAGCGGCGGTCGCGGTGTAGGTCGGGATGGAGGACGCGGCGACCGTGGTGTACCAGGGCGACGCGTGGTCGAGCGTGGAGGCGCCCGCACCCGAGTTGCCGGCCGAGGCCGCGACGAAGACGCCCGCGGCGGCGGCGTTGAGGAACGCCTCGTCGATCGCGGTCAGGGTCGAGGTGGCCGAGCCGCCGCCGATCGAGAAGTTGATGACGTCGACGCCGTCCTTGGTCGCGGCGTCGATGGCCGCGAGGATGCCCGCTCCGGAGCAGAAGTCGTCGTCGTCGGTGCCCTCGTCGGGTCCGTTCCAGCAGACCTTGTACGCGGCGACCTTGGCGGCCGGGGCGACTCCGGAGATCTTCCCGTAGTCGTATCCGTCGACGCTCGCCTCGACGCCGTTGTTGCCGGCTGCCGTGCTCGCGGTGTGCGAGCCGTGTCCGTCGGCGTCGCGCGGGGAGCGGTACTCGGGGTTGTCCGTCGAGCCGACCTCCTCGTCCGCGAGGAACCAGCGTGCGCCGATGAGCTTCTGGTTGCACTCGTCGCCGTCCCACTGCTCGGAGGCGGGGAGCCCCGGCGAGCAGGAGCCGACGAAGGTGCCGCCGTCCGACTTCACGAAGGAGGTGGTGGTGCCGTCCGTGTAGGGGGCCGCTCCGGGCGAGGTCGCCAGGGGCGCGCCTGCGAAGGAGGGGTTCTCGGGCGCGATGCCGGAGTCGATGACGCCGACGACGACGCCCTCGCCCGCCTTGTCGATGCCGCCCAGCTTCTGCCAGACGCCGTTCTCGCCCTCGAGGCCGAGGAAGTCGGTGGAGCGCTGCTGTCCGGTGTCGGGCACCGGGGTACCGGCGGCGGCCGCGGCGAGCGGTGAGGCCTGCGCGGCGCGGTCGACCTTCAAATTCTCGACCTTGCGGACCTGGGCGACGTCGCGGCGGCTCGCGAGCTCGCCCGCCTGCTCGCCCGAGAGGGTCGCGGAGAAGCCGTTGAGGGCGACGGTGTAGTGGTAGCCGATGGCGGCGTCGACCGCGGAGGCGACGTCCTCCTGGCGCTGCTCGAGGTGGGCGGAGTAGTCCTCCACCGGAGCCGAGGCGGCCTGCAGCTGCGCACCGTCGACGGGCGCGGTGCGGGCGAAACGGGCATCGCTGCCCTGGTAGGTGGCCGCGGAGGGCTCGACGAGGGTGACGACGTAGTCGCCGTCGTCGAAGCTCTGGCCGACGGAGAGCCCGCCGACGAGCGAGGCACTGCCGGCGAGAGGGGCGGCACTGGCGCCGGTGGTGGCGAAGGCCGCGGTCGCGGCGACTCCGAGGACGGCGAGGCCCGCGAGGATGCGCCTCTCAGCGCGGCGGACGGGTGGTCGGTGGGACAGGTGGATCGGCAATCGATGTCCTTACTCACATTCGCTGGGAACCGGATCGGTTTCCACACAGAAACGACCCTACGAACTCGATTGCCCAGCTTTGTTACGAACGGGTAACGAAGTTGACGCCGAAAGAGGCCGATCCGTTGGCACTCTCCCTCCGCGAGTGCTAATTTATTCGCATTGAGCCGGGTCGGCTCAACTCTTGGAACTCTTCGTTGCACGACTGAATGGAGTGATCTCATGGCTGTCACCTACGACCCCGTCCGCGAGCTGGACCGCCTCGCCACCGCCCTCCTCGGCTCCGGCCAGGGGCCCCGCCGGATGCCGATCGACCTGTACCGGGACGGCGACCACTACGTCCTCACCGCCGACCTCCCCGGCATCGACCCCGGGTCCGTCGACGTCGACGTCGACGGGCAGCTCCTCACCATCCGCGCCCAGCGCACCGTCGCGGGCGGCGACGACGTCACCTGGATCACCCGGGAGCGCCAGTCGGCGACCTTCGTCCGCCAGCTGAGCCTCGGCCAGGGTGTCGACACCGAGCGCATCGCCGCGTCCTACGACAACGGCGTGCTCTCGGTGACCATCCCGGTCAGCGAGAAGGCGCGTCCCCGCCGCATCGAGGTCGTCTCGACCGCCCGCCCCGAGCAGGTGCGGATCGGCGAGGCGGCCGCCGAGTAGGACGACGAGCGAGGGCCCGTCCGCGATCGTGCGGGCGGGCCCTCCGCGTGTCCGCACGCCCTACGCTGGCCGGATGCGCGCCTCCTCCTCCGACACCGCTGTCGGCGTCCTGCTCCCCCGCGATCTCCCCGCCTCCGAGGTGCTCGTCTACGCCCGCCGCGCCGAGGAGCTCGGCTTCGACGAGCTCTGGGTGGTCGAGGACCTCGGCTTCCGCGGCGGCATCGCCCAGGCCGGCGCGGTGCTCGCCGCCACCGAGCGGATCGTCGTCGGCATCGGCATCCTGCCCGCCGCCGTGCGCACGGCGGCCTTCACCGCGATGGAGCTCGGCACTCTCGCCGAACTGTTCCCCGGCCGCGTCCACGCCGGCATCGGGCACGGGATGCCGCACTGGCTGCGCGGCCTCGGCGTCTGGCCGCGCAGCCCGCTCACCCTGCTCGAGGAGCAGTTCGACGCGATCCGCTCGCTGCTCTCCGGCGAGCGCACCGACCGCTCCGGCCGCTACGTGCACGTGGACGGCCTCGTCCTGGAGTCGCCGCCCGCCGTCGTGCCGCCGCTGCTGGCCGGCGTCCGCGGACCGAAGTCGCTGGCGCTCGCGGGCCGGATCGCCGACGGGGTCGTCCTGGCCGAGCCCGTCACTCCGGAGTACCTCGCGGCGGCCCGCGGCCACCTGGGCGGCACCGGACGGATCGTCGCCTACAACGTGGCCGCCGTGGACGACGACGCGGCCGCCGCGCGCGACGCGGTCCGGCCGGGACTCGAGTGGATCGGCGAGCCGGACTGGGCGCCGCACATCGAGCCGCTCCCCTTCGCCGAGGACTTCGCCCGCCTGCGGGCCGAGAGCGCCGACCGCGCCGCCTTCGTCCGCGACCTGCCCGACGCCTGGGTCGACCAGCTGGCCGTCGTGGGCATTCCCGAGGACGCTCGTCGCCGCATCGGCCTGCTGCACGAGGCCGGTGCGTCGAGCGTCGTGCTGATGCCGTCGGGGCCCGATCCGCTCCACGCGATGGAGGAGCTCGCCCGGGCGCTCTGAGGCGCTCGGCCCGGGCGCGTCCCACCGGGCCCGGAGACGCGTCCGGCCCGCAGGATCCGAGGATCGTGCGGGCCGGACGCGTCTGCTGAAGCCGGTGATCAGGCCGACATGCGGGCCTTCAGGTTCTCGTCGAGGGTCGCGAGGAACTCCTCGGTCGTCTGCCAGCCCTGCTCGGGGCCGACGAGCAGGGCGAGGTCCTTCGTCATCTTCCCGGACTCGACCGTCTTGATGACCACGTCCTCCAGGGTGAGCGAGAAGTCGATGAGCTCCTGGTTGCCGTCGAGCTTGCCGCGGTGCGCGAGGCCGCGCGTCCAGGCGTAGATCGAGGCGATCGGGTTCGTCGAGGTGGGCTTGCCGGCCTGGTGCTGGCGGTAGTGGCGCGTGACGGTGCCGTGCGCCGCCTCCGCCTCGACGACGCTGCCGTCGGGCGTGGAGAGCACGGAGGTCATCAGGCCCAGCGAGCCGAAGCCCTGCGCGACGGTGTCGGACTGGACGTCGCCGTCGTAGTTCTTGCAGGCCCAGACGTAGCCGCCCTCCCACTTCATGGCCGAGGCGACCATGTCGTCGATGAGGCGGTGCTCGTAGGTGAGGCCCGCGGCGTCGAAGCGCTCCTTGAACTCGGTCTCGAAGATCTCCTCGAAGATGTCCTTGAAGCGGCCGTCGTAGGCCTTGAGGATCGTGTTCTTGGTGGAGAGGTAGACCGGGTAATTGCGCGAGAGGCCGTAGTTCAGCGACGAGCGGGCGAAGTCGCGGATCGACGCGTCCTGGTTGTACTGGACCTGCGCGATGCCGTCGTCCGGGGCCTTGTAGACCTCGAACCTCATCGGCTCGGAGCCGTCCTCGGGCGTGAACTCGACGGTCAGCGTGCCCTTGCCCTTGAAGACGAAGTCGGTGGCGCGGTACTGGTCGCCGAACGCGTGGCGGCCGATGATGATCGGCTTGTTCCAGCCGGGGACCAGGCGCGGGATGTTCGAGATGATGATGGGCTCGCGGAAGATCACGCCGCCGAGGATGTTGCGGATCGTGCCGTTGGGCGACTTCCACATCTTCTTGAGGCCGAACTCCTCGACGCGGGCCTCGTCGGGGGTGATGGTCGCGCACTTCACGCCGACGCCGTGCTTCTGGATGGCGTGCGCCGCGTCGATCGTGACCTGGTCGTCCGTCTCGTCGCGGTACTCGATGCCGAGGTCGTAGTACTCGAGGTTCACGTCGAGGTACGGGTGGATGAGGGTGTCCTTGATCTTCTGCCAGATGATGCGCGTCATCTCGTCGCCGTCGAGCTCGACGACCGTTCCCTCAACCTTGATCTTGGACATTGCTCTCCCATGGTGTCGATGACCCCGCACCTGTGCGGGACGGGCGGCTCTGCACCGCTCCGGATGGCCTCCGCCAGCCTACCCGAGGCCCGAACTGTCTCGATGTCGAGACAGTTCTCGATCGTCCGCGCCGGGGCCGGCGCACGTCGCCCGACAGGAGGATGCCCGCCGTCCTGCGCCGCCGGTACAGTGACGGCATGAGTGACCTCCGCCTGGAAGAGCTGTCCGCCTCGAACATCTCCGCCGTGAACGGTCTGAGCCTCAAACCCGGCCAGGAGCAGTTCATCGCGCCGGTCTCCTACTCCGCCGCCGCCGCGGTGATCGACCCGGGCGCCTCCTGGCAGCGGGCCGTGATGGACGGCGACGAGCTGGTCGGCTTCATCCACGCGCACTTCGACCCGGAGGCGGCGGAGGAGTTCCGCAGCTGCATCTGGCGCATCAACATCGACGCGGCGAAGCAGGGCCGCGGCGTGGGCACCTTCGCCGTCCGCGCCACCGCCGACGAGGCCCGCGCCCGCGGCTTCGACACCCTCACGGTGATCTGGGAGTCCGGCGAGGACGGCCCGGAGCAGTTCTTCCGCTGGATCGGCTTCGAGGTCGTCGGCGAGACGCAGTACGGCGAGAACATCGGGGCGCTGACGCTCTGAGCGCGGCGCCGGAGGCAGCGGAGCCGGCCGACTTCGTCTCCGCCGTCCTCGAGGTGGTCGCCTCGATCCCGCCCGGACGCGTGATGGCCTACGGCGAGATCGCCGCGGTCCTCGGCACTCGTGCGGCACGCGCGGTCGGCACGGTGATGGCCCGCTACGGCTCCGACACCGCCTGGTGGCGCGTCGTCCGCGCGGGAGGAGCGCCCCCGGTCGGCCACGAGGAGCGCGCCCGCCGGGAGTACGAGCGCGAGGGCACGCCCCTCGTCGTCACGCCGGGCGGCTGGCGCGTCGACGTGCGCAGCGCACGCTGGCGCCCCTGAGCCGGGATCGGCTCAAGTGCGTTAGTCGCGAGCGGCAGCCGCTCAGACGAGCGAGTCCCGCCAGGCCGCGTGCAGGGTGGCGAAGCGGCCCTCGCCGGCGATGAGCGCCTCCGGAGTGCCGTCCTCGACGATGCGGCCGTGCTCCATCACCAGCACCCGGTCGGCGATCGCGACCGTCGAGAGGCGATGCGCGATGATGACCGCCGTGCGGTCCGCCAGGAGCGTCTGCAGGCCCTGCTGCACCAGGCGCTCGCTCGGGATGTCGAGGGAGGAGGTCGCCTCGTCCAGGATCAGCACCGCCGGGTCGGCCAGGAACGCGCGGGCGAACGAGATCAGCTGGCGCTGACCGGCCGAGACGCGGCCGCCGCGCTTGTTCACATCGGTGTCGTAGCCGTCCGGAAGCGCCTGGATGAACTCGTGCGCGCCGACCGCCTGCGCGGCCCGGACGATCTCGTCGTAGGACGCGGTCGGCCGCCCGATCGCGATGTTGTCGGCGACGGATCCGGAGAAGAGGTACGCCTCCTGGGTGACCATCACGATCGCGCGCCGCAGGTCCTTCGGGTGCAGCTGCCGCAGGTCCACGCCGTCGAGGGTCACCACGCCGTCGCTCGGGTCGTAGAAGCGCGAGATCAGCTTGGCGAGCGTCGTCTTGCCGGCGCCCGTGGACCCGACGAGGGCGATGGTCTGCCCGGCGGGGATGTCGAGGTCGAAGCGCGGCAGCACCTCGCGGTCGGCGGTGTAGGCGAAGCGGACGCCCTCGAAGCCGAGGCGGCCCCGCGCCTGCCGCAGGTCGACCGGGCGGGCCGGATCCGGGACGCTCGGCTCCTCGGCCAGCACGCCCGAGATCTTCTCGAGCGCGGCGGCCGCCGACTGGTAGGAGTTGTAGAACATCGCCATCTCCTGCACCGGGTCGAAGAAGCGCCGCGTGTAGAGCAGGACCGCCAGCAGCGCGCCGATCTCGAGCCCGCCGTCGAGCACGCGGACGCCGCCGATGAACAGCACCACGGCGACGGTGACGTTGCCGATCAGCACGAGCCCGGGGTCGAAGGTGCCGAACACTCCGAAGACGCGCTTGTAGGCGAGCCGGTACTGCTCGACGACCCCGCCGAACACGGACTCGTTGCGCTTCTGCGTGCGGAAGGTCTGCACGGCGCGGATGCCGGTCATCGACTCCACGAACTGCACGATCAGCCGCGACGAGGCGACGCGGGTGCCGCGGAACAGCGCCTGCGACCGCTTCTGGAACCAGCGGGTGAGCAGCGCGAGCGGCACCAGGGCGCAGGCGAGCACGATGCCGCTCACGCCGTCCAGGGAGACCAGGGCGATCGCGACGAAGCCCATGTAGAGCGCACCCTGCACCAGCTGGTTGATGCCGGAGTCGAGCAGCTCGCGGATGGAGTCGAGGTCGCTGGTCTGGCGCGAGATGATCCGGCCGGAGGTGTAATTCTCGTGGAACTCCAGGCTCAGCTTCTGGGTGTGCAGGAAGACCCGCTTGCGCAGGTCGATCAGGATCGCCTGGCTCACCCGCGCGGAGAGCACGGTGTACCAGGCGACCAGGAGCGCGCCGACGAGTCCGGTGAGGATGTAGGCGCCGACCGTGACCGCCAGCGGGACCGCGTTCCCCGCGAGGACCGCGGGCAGGCCGTTGTCGATGCCCGCCGCGATCAGCGCCGGTCCCGCGACCTGGGCAGCGGTCGCGACGACGACCACGACCGCGGTGAGCACCAGCCGCAGCCGGAGCGGCCGCAGCAGGGAGCCGAGCAGCCGCAGCGAGCGCCGGCGCAGAGCCGCCGACTCCGCTCTGCTGAGGTCGTCGCGCTCCTCGGAGGAACCGAGCGTGCTCATGATCGCGTCTCCTGGTGGGTCGTCGTGGGGCGGGAGCCGATGCGCTCGGTCCCGGCGGGCCGGGTCAGCTCGTCCTCCTCGAGGCTCGAGATGACGAAGCGGTAGTGCGGGCTGCTCGCGAGCAGCTCGCTGTGGGTGCCGACCGCGGTGATGCGGCCCTCCTCCATCAGTGCCACGCGATCGGCGAGCGCCACCGTCGAGGGGCGGTGGGCGACGATGATCGCCGTGGTGTCGCCGAGCACGCGGCGCAGCCCCGCCTCGACGCGCGCCTCCGTGTCGACGTCGAGCGCCGAGAGCGGGTCGTCGAGGACGAGCACCGCCGGACGCGCGGCCACCGCGCGGGCGAGGGCCAGGCGCTGGCGCTGGCCGCCGGAGAGGCTCATCCCCTCCTCGCCCACCTTCGTGTCCAGGCCCTCGGGGAGGCGGTGGACGAAGTCGGCCTGCGCGATCTCGAGGGCCTCGAGCAGCTCCTCCTCGGTCGCGTCGGGTCGGCCGAGGAGGACGTTCTCGCGCACGCTGGTGGAGAAGAGCGTCGCGTCCTCGAACGCCATGCCGATGTGCGTGCGCAGCTCGTCGCGGCGGAGCCGGCGGATGTCGACGCCGTCGAGCTCGATGGCTCCGCCGGTCACGTCGTAGAGGCGCGGGAGCAGCGCGGTGAGCGTCGTCTTCCCGGAGCCGGTGATGCCGACCAGTGCCATCGTCTCGCCCGGCTCGACCTCGAGGTCGACGCCGTCGAGGAGGTCGCGGTAGCGCTCGGGGGCGTCCTGGTAGCGGAAGTGGACGTCGCGGAAGCGGACCCGACCGCGCGGCTCGAGGATCGTCCCGGGGTCCGCCGGGTCGGTGATGGTGTTCCGGCTGTCCATCACCTCGAAGTAGCGGTCGACCGCCGTGCGGGTGTCGAAGGTCATCGAGAGGAGGAAGCCGATCGACTCCACCGGCCAGCGCAGCACGGTCGCGGTGGCGAAGAAGGCGAACAGCTCGCCGACGCTCAGCTGGCCGGCCGCGGCGAGCCAGACCCCGCCGAGCAGGCAGAGCGCGAACGCGATGTCCGGCACCAGCAGCAGGACGAGCCAGATCCCGGCGATGGCGCGGGCCTTGTCGATCTCGGTGCCGCGGAGCTTCTCGGCCTGGCCGGCGAAGTTCTCCAGCGCGTGCTGGTGGCGGCCGAAGGCCTTGAGGACGCGGATGCCGTGCACCGACTGCTCGACGGTCGTGGCGAGGTCGCCCGCCTGGTCCTGGCTGCGGCGCGCGATGCTCGAGTAGCGCTTCTCGAACGCGAACCCGTAGATCCAGACCGGGATCGAGCACACGACGAAGAGCACGCCGAGGATCGGGTTCCAGTAGACGAGGACGCCGAAGCCGACGACGATCGTCAGCGCGTTGACCACGAGCAGGACGAAGCCGAAGGCTATCCAGCGGCGGATGAGGCTGAGGTCGCTCATCGCCCGCGACAGGAGCTGCCCGCTCTGCCAGCGGTCGTGGAACGAGACGGGGAGGTCCTGCAGGCGGCTGTAGAGCGCCGAGCGCATGCGCGCCTCGATCCGCGTGCTGGGGGTGAGGACCATCCGGCGGCGTAGCGCGATGGCACCGGCCTCGACGACGCCGAGCACGAGGATGACGGCGACCGGGCCGATCAGCGGCCCGAGGTCGCCGGAGCCGGCGGAGGCCGCTCCGTCCCCCAGCGGCCCGTCGACGAGCTGCTGCAGGACGATCGGGATGACCAGCGACACCAGGCTCGCCACGAGCGCGACCGCGATGCCGCCGACCAGCCGGGGCAGGGAGTCGCCGACGAAGGGGACGAGGCGCAGCAGGGTCTGCAGCGTGCTCGGGCGCTTCTGCGCGGGAGCGCCGGGAGACGGGAGGGCGGGAGCGGACACGGCGGAGGGCTTTCGCGACGAGGGCGGGGCCTCCCCTGCCGGGTGGGCGGGGAGGCGGGAGGTGCCACCGGGCCGGAGAGCTCCGGGCAGCCTTGAAGGCTATACCCGGGCTATGTGCTCCGTCCAGCGGCCGCCGCGATCCGGCGGTTCCCCCCGCCTCCGCCGTCAGCGGACGCGGACCGAGAGGCAGGTGACACAGCCCTCGAGCTTCTCGAACTCCGAGACGTCCACGGTGAGGACGCGGTAGCCCAGGCTCCGCAGCAGCTCGGCGCTCCGGGGAGCGGAGGCTGCCATCAGGAGGGTGTCGTCGTCGAGGACGACCACGTGGGCGCCCGGCTCCTCGGGCATCGGCAGGAAGGAGGGGAACAGGCGCGGCTCGTCGACGACCGGCTCCCAGCCGATGACCGTGCCGTCGGGCAGCGCGGTCACGGCGCTCTTGAGGTGCAGCACCTTCGTCAGCGGGACCGCGACGACGTCGTACCCGCGGGGGCGGAGGATCGCGCGCAGCTGGGCGACCCCCGCCGCGTCGGTCCGGCCTCCGCGGCCGACGTAGACCGTCGATCCCACCTTGAGGACGTCGCCGCCGTCGAGCGTGCCCGGCTCCTCGATGCGGTCGACCGTCAGGCCGAGGGCGCGGACGGCCTCCTCGGCGCCCGCCGTCTCTCCGCGGCGGGACTCCGCTCCGGACCGGGCGATCACGGCGTGGTCGCCGAAGACGACGACCGCGTCCTCGAGGAAGACGGAGTCGGCGAGTCCGGGCGCCGGTGCGGCCTCGACCGTCTCCCAGCCGGCCCGCTCGAGCAGGTCGACGTACGCCTCCCACTGCTGCTGGGCGCGCTGCTGGTCGACGGGGACGCGCTCGAGGTGGGTGAGCTCGCCCGCCGAGAGGTCGGCGGCCGGGGCCCGGACGATCGCGATGCGGCGGTCGGTGACGACGGCGGCCGGAGCGCCCGTGGTGCGGAGGCGGTTCCAGATTGTGTGGCCGACGCTCGCCGCCGAGACGGTGAACGCGAGCAGGAAGACGAGGTTGAGTCCGGCGAAGGTCTGGAAGATGGAGGCCCAGACGGCGCCCGTGACGGCCTCGCCGGTGGCGCTGGCTTGGACGAGCGTGCCGAACACGGCTCCGACCACACCCGCGACGAGTCCCGCGAGGGCGGCGCTCCAGGTGCGTCCGAGCGTCCCCGCGACGGCGAGGACGAGGACGACCACGAAGCCGAGCACGCTCGAGAGCAGGAAGTAGGCGTTGACCTGCGGGATGGAGCCGGGCTGCAGCTGGTTGCCGATGAAGAAGGCCAGCAGGTTGGCGAGGTGCGCCACGAGCGCGGTCGCCGCGGCGGCGAGCAGCGCGACGAGGATCCGGCGGCCCGTTCCGGGCGCGCGGCCCCGGTTCGGGGCGGTCGTGGTCGCTGCGGTCGGGGTGTCGGGAGTGGACGCGGGCGTCGAGTCGGAAGGCACCCGGCGACCCTACGCGCCCCCGCCCCCGCCTCGCCTGTCGATCCCCTAGCAGCCCCCTAAGAGCCGCCCACCGCAAAGCAGAGCGGTTTCAGCGGCGTCCCGTGCCCAGCGATTCCCGCGATCCACGACGCCCCCGCTCCCTGTAACGCCTCACATCGCGAAGCCGACCGCGCCCCGCCGCGCGAGCAGCGGCCGGGAAGACGCCCGCCGCAAGGCAGAGCCGACTCAGCGGGAATCGCGTGCGAAGCGATTCCCGCGACCGGCGACGCGACCCGCTCCACGGAACGCTCCGTGTCGCGAAGCCGACCGCGCCCCGCAGGATGCGGCCGGGAAACCGCCCACCGCAAGGCAGAGCCGGTTCAGCGGGAATCGCGTGCCAAGCGATTCCCGCGACCGGCGACGCACCCCGCTCTACGGAACGCACCCCGTCGCGAAGCCGACCGCGCCCCGCCGCGCAGGGAGCGGCGGGGAAGACGAACACGCCAAGGCAGAGCCGGTTCAGCGGGAATCGCGTGCCAAGCGATTCCCGCGACCGGCGACGCACCCCGCTCCACGGAACGCACCCCGTCGCCGAGCCGACCGCGCCCCGCCGCGCAAGGAGCGGCGGGGAAGACAAGCACCTGAGTGACGGGCGCGGAGCGCCCGTCACTCAGTGGAAGAAGTGCCGCTCCCCCGTCGTGTACATCGTGACGCCGGCGCGGGCGGCCGCGTCGATGACCTCGGCGTCGCGGACGGAGCCGCCGGGCTGGACGACGGCCCTCACGCCGGCGGCGAGGAGCACCTCGAGGCCGTCGGCGAAGGGGAAGAACGCGTCGGAGGCGGCGACGGAGCCGGGGGCGCGGTCGCCGGCGCGGGTGACGGCGAGGTGGCAGGAGTCGACGCGGTTGACCTGGCCCATGCCGACGCCGACGGAGGCGCCGCCCTTGGCGAGGAGGATCGCGTTCGACTTGACGGCGCGGCAGGCCTTCCACGCGAACTCGAGGTCGAGCATCGTGTCTGCGTCGGCGGGCTCGCCGGCGACGAGCTGCCAGCCGGAGCTGACCTCGCCGGGGCCGCCGATGAAGCGGTCCGGCTCCTGCAGCAGCAGGCCGCCGGAGATCTGCTTGAACTCGTGCTCGACGGGGGCGTAGAAGTCGGGGAGCTGCAGCAGGCGCAGGTTCTTCTTGGTCTTCAGCACCTCGAGCGCCTCGGGCTCGAAGCCGGGGGCGACGAGCACCTCGGTGAAGATCTCCTTCACCGTCTCGGCCATGGCGAGGGTGACGGGCCGGTTCGCGGCGATGACGCCGCCGAAGGCCGACACCGGGTCGCACTCGTGGGCGCGGCGGTGAGCGGAGGCGATGGGGTCGATCGCCTTCGAGCTCGCGATCGCGATGCCGCACGGGTTCGCGTGCTTGATGATCGCGACGGCGGGCAGTACGAAGTCGTACGCCGCGCGGACGGCCGCGTCGGCGTCGACGTAGTTGTTGTAGGACATCTCCTTGCCGTGCAGCTGCGTCGCCTGCGCGATGCCGGTGCCGTCGGGCGAGACGTAGAGGGCCGCCTTCTGGTGCGAGTTCTCGCCGTAGCGGAGGACCTGCTGCAGGGTCCCGCGGATCTCGACCGAGCCCTCGACGCCCTCGGCCGCCTCCTGCCCGGCGAACCAGGCGGCGACGGCGGAGTCGTAGGAGGCGGTGTGCGCGAAGGCGCGGGCCGCCAGGGTGCGGCGCGCGGCGAGCGTCGTGCCGCCGTCGGCGAGGGCGGTCTCGATCCCGGAGTAGTCGGCCGGGTCGACGACGATCGCGACGTTCGCGTGGTTCTTCGCGGAGGCGCGGACGAGGGCCGGGCCCCCGATGTCGATGTTCTCGACCACGGTCGCCGCGTCGGCGCCGCCGGCGACGGTCTCGCGGAACGGGTACAGGTTCACCACGACCAGCTCGAACGCGGCGATGTCGAGCTGCTCCAGCTGCTCGCGGTGCGAGGCGAGCCTCAGGTCGGCGAGGATGCCCGCGTGCACGGCCGGGTGCAGCGTCTTCACGCGGCCGTCGAGCGACTCCGGGAACCCGGTGACGGCCGAGACGTCGGTGACCTCGTGGCCGGCGCCGCGGAGGGTCGCTGCGGTCGAGCCGGTGGAGACGAGCTCGACGCCGGCCGCGGCGAGCGCCGCTCCGAGCTCGAGCAGGCCGGTCTTGTCGCTGACCGAGATCAGCGCCCGGCGGACGGGGACCCGGTCGCGGTCGTCGTAGCTGCTGGGGTCGTGGGCGGTGATGCTCATGCGCGGGCGAGCTCCTCGAGGTCGACGGTTCCGTGGGCGATGTCGAGCACCGTCTGCACCAGCAGGCGACGCTCGATGGTCTTGATGCGCTCGTGCAGCGCGTCCTCGCTCTCGTCGGGGAGCACGGCGAGGCTCTCCTGGGCGATGACGGGGCCCGTGTCGACGCCGGTGTCGATCACGTGCACGGTGACGCCGGTCTCGGTCGCGCCGGCGGCGAGGGCGTCGCGGACGGCGTGGGCGCCGGGGAAGAGGGGCAGCAGGGCGGGATGCGTGTTGATCATCCGCGGGCTGAGCGCGTCCACCACCACGGGCGGCAGGATGCGCATGAAGCCCGCGCAGACGACGAGGTCGGGCTCCCACTCCTGGATGCGCCCGAGCAGGGCGGCGCCCCACTCGTCGCGGGAGGAGAAGTCGCGCGGCGCGACCGTGAAGGCGGGGACTCCGCGCTCCTCGGCGTGGCGGAAGCCCTCGGCGTCGGTGTCGCTGCCGACCGCGACGATGCGGGCGGGGAAGCCCTCGTCGCCGGTGGCGTCCAGCAGGGCGCGGAGGTTCGATCCGCCGCCGGAGAGGAGCACGACCAACTTCAGCACTGCGCAAGTCTAGGGGGACGCCTCCGCCGGCGTCAGCCGCGCCGGCTGCGGCCCGCGGCGAGGCCCAGGCCCGCGGCCAGCGCGAGCTCGAGGGCGGCGACCGCCCCGACGACGAGCGGGTCCGGGCCCACCTGGGCGAGCCGCCCGGGCCCGGCGGCGCCCGCCGAGAACCAGGCGAGGAGCCCGAGCAGCAGGCCGCCGACCACGCCGATCCCGCCGGCCGCGGCCGCGCCCCAGCGCAGAAGCGAGCGTCCGTCGAGCGCCTCGATCACGCCGCGCCGCAGCCGCCATCCCGCGGCGAACCCGGCGAGCAGCGGCACGAGCAGCCCGAGGAATCCGAAGGCCGAGTCCCCTGCGGGCAGTGCGGCGAGGACCGGGATCGACGGGATCGGTCCGAGCAGCGTCCCGGCCGCGCTCACGGAGGAGCCGGTGCCGAGGGCGAAGCCCGGGCCGATCAGCCAGCTCGCCGCCCAGATCACCAGGTTCGGGAGGAACGCCAGCTGCCCGAGAGTGAGGGCCAGGCCGCCGAGCGCCTCGGCGCCCAGGCTCTCGTAGAGCGCGACGACCGAGGTGTAGTGCACGACCAGCAGCACGGCGACGAGCACCGCCGCGACGCCGACCACGCCCGCCGCGGCGAGCGCTCCCCCGCGCAGCGACGCGAGGACGAGCCCGGGCCCCGGCGCGGGGACGCGGTCGAGCGCGGAGGCGGCCAGCTCGCCGAGGGGGTCGGCCTCGTCGCTGCGGGCGGAGTGGAGCGCTGCTCCGACGAGCACCCCCAGCGCGAAGACGAGCGGCGGCAGCAGCGTCCCCTGCAGGGGATCGACGGTGGCGGCCGGGTCCGCGGATCCGAGCGAGACCAGGAGCGCGATCGCCAGGTAGGTCGCGATCGCGACGAGGACGCCGATGGCCCGGAACGGCGACTCCTGGGCGCGGCGGCCGGTGCGCGCGCCGAGCAGCACGGTGAGGAGTGCGAACGCCAACGGAGCGATCGTCACCGGGAAGGCGTCCGCGCCTCCGGGCAGCGCCACGGCGAGGGCGGAGTCGGGGGCCAGCGCCGCCTGCAGGTCGGCCCCGTGGCCGAGCAGCCAGGCGTCGGCGGCGACCCGCCAGAACACGCCGAAGTCGACCGTCGTGTCGTACTGCACGGCCCAGAGGACGGTCAGCGGGACGAGCGGGATCGCGATCCCGATCAGCGCCGACAGCGCGGCGTCGAAGGCGGCGAGGAGGGCGACGGTGATCCGGTTCATGGGCCTGACGAGCCTAGCGGCGGCGCGCTCGGAGGCGGGTCAGGGGCGCGCCGCCCGGCCCTCTAGTGTCGGAGCCACGACGGGGACCTCGGACGCACGGACGGAGCGCGGCCTGGACCGCCTCGTGAACTTCTCCGACGCCGTCGTCGCCATCGCCATCACGTTCCTCGTCCTCCCCCTGGTCGACGTGGTCGAGGAGGGCCGCGCGGCCGATCTGGGGTCCCTCCTCACCGGGCACTACGGCACCCTCTCCGCCTTCTTCATCACGTTCGCCGTGATCGGGCGGCTGTGGGCGGTCCACCACTCCGTCTTCGAGGGCGTGGCCCGGTACTCGCCCGCGCTCGTCGTCGCGAACTTCGTCTGGCTGGCCGCGGTCGTGCTGCTCCCCTTCGCGGCGAACCTGATCTCGAACGTGCTCGACACCGACGGCAGCGTCATCGCGCTCTACATCGGCACGATGATCGCGGCGAGCGCGGCGACCCTCGCGATGCAGCTCATCGTGCGCCGCGACCCGGATCTCCTGGCCCCGGGGGCGGAACCGCGGCGCTCCCTCTCGAGGTCGCTGATCGTGATCAGCGTCCTCCTCGCGGCCCTCGTGCTCGCCGTCGCCGTGCCGGCCGTCAACATGTTCGCGCTCCTGCTGCTCCTGCTCTCGGGTCCGATCGAGCGCCTGGTGCACCGCGGTCGCCCCGGAGGACGAGCGGCCCACCGCCGGACGGAGCGCGGGCTCGACCGGCTCGTCATCTTCTCGGACGCGACCGCCGCCATCGCCATCACCGTCCTCGTCCTGCCGCTGGTGCAGCTGGCTCCCGAGGTCGCCCGGGAGGGCGGCGGAGTCCCGGCGCTGCTCGCGGAGCACCTGGACTCGGTCCTCGCCTTCGCGCTCTCCTTCGCGGTCATCGCCGTCTTCTGGATCCCCCACCACCGCGTCTTCGAGATCGCCGGGGACTACGACGGCGCCCTGGTGTGGCTGGACCTGCTCTGGCTGGCCGCGCTGGCGTTCTTCCCGTTCTCGACGAGCGCGCTGGCGCTGTTCCCGGACTCCCGGGCGACGATCGGGCTCTACATCGGCACGATGGCCGCGATGAGCGGGGCGCTGGTCCTGATCGAGCTGCGCCTCTCCCGGCACCCGGAGCTCAGGCGGCCCGGCGCAGGGCCCCTGCCGCTCGCGCCCGCCCTGCTGCCCTTCGCGCTGCTCCTCGTCGCACTGGCGCTGGCGCTGCTGGTCCCGTCGGTCGGGCTCTGGTGGCTGCTCCTGCTCCTGCTGCAGCGGCCCGTCCGGGCACTGCTCGCGCGGCGCTGATCCTCAAGCGCCGGGCGTCCAGCCCAGCTGCGGGGCGATGCGCTCGGCGACGGCGCGCAGGATGCGCCGGTGCGACTCCACCCCGCCGACCGCCGGGAGCGTCACCGTGAGCGCGTCCGCCTCCGCGAGCGCCGGATCCGCGGCGAGCGACGCGACGATCCGCTCCGGGCTCCCGACGTGGAGGGGGCTGAAGCGCATCGGGGCGGCGATGATCGACCGGTCGGCCGTGCGGGGGCGGCCCTTGTCGTCCATCCGCGCGAGGTAGCCCTCGATGAAGGGGCGGTGCGCCTCCTCGTCGGCGGCGTCGAGCAGCGGCAGCACGATGCGGCCCGCCGTCACCCTGGACGTGCGCCCCGGGTGCGCGGCGGCGAAGGCCTCGCGGTAGGCACGGATCTGCACCGCCTGCTGCTCGGCGAACGGCAGGCCCGTCTCCTCCGTGTTGAGCGTGGACACCTGCAGGTGCATGCCCTGCTCGCCCGCCCGGACCGCGGAGGACACCGTTCCCGCCCCGTACCAGAGCCGGTCGGCGAGGCCGGGCGCGTGCGGCTGCTGAACCAGCGGAGCGCCGACCGGGACCGACATCAGGGCCGACTCCGCGACGCCGAGCACGGCGCCCGAGAGCGCCTCGCGGAGTCGCGCGATGCGCTCCTGCGCCTCCTCGCGGAAGTCGCGCTCGGCCTGCCCGAACACCCCGTCGAAGACGGAGGAGAGATGCGCGAAGCCGCTGCTGACGCCGAGGTCGAGGCGTCCGCCCGAGAGCAGGTCCACGGTCGCGGCGTCCTCGGCGAGGCGCACGGGCGACTCGTAGCGGGCGCCGATGACCGCGGTCCCGAGGCGGAGGCGGCGGGTCCGCTGGGAGGCGGCCGCGAAGAAGGTCATCGGAGACGCGAGGTAGCGCTCGAAGTGCCGCACGCGGACCCAGCCGGTGCCGTAGCCGAGTTCCTCGGCGAGCTCGAGCAGTGCCAGCCCCTCCTCGAGGCTCCGCGCGGCGTCGCCGGGCTGCTCGGGGCCCTCCGGGTACGGCACGAAGGTCAGCAGGTCGAGTCCGAGGCGGCGGGTCACGCTGCGACGCTACTCCGGCCTGACCCGCCCCGACGACGGAACGGACGGCGCCGCCCGCCGGAGCAGGGGCACCGTCCGTTCCGACGGTGGTGCGGGGAGGACGGGCGCTAGAGCGCCGCGTAGACCTCGCGGAGCAGGGCGGCCGTCTCGGACGGCGTCTTGCCGACCTTCACGCCCGCGGCCTCGAGGGCCTCCTTCTTGGCCTGCGCGGTGCCGGCCGAGCCGGAGACGATGGCGCCGGCGTGGCCCATCGTCTTGCCCTCGGGGGCGGTGAAGCCGGCGACGTAGCCGACGACGGGCTTCGTGACGTTCGCCTTGATGAAGTCCGCGGCGCGCTCCTCGGCGTCGCCGCCGATCTCGCCGATCATCACGATCGCCTTCGTCTCGGGGTCGGCCTCGAACGCGGCGAGCGCGTCGATGTGCGTCGTGCCGATGATCGGGTCGCCGCCGATGCCGATCGCGGTCGAGAAGCCCAGGTCGCGCAGCTCGTACATCATCTGGTAGGTCAGGGTGCCCGACTTCGAGACGAGGCCGATCGGGCCCTTGCCGGTGATCGTCGCGGGGGTGATGCCCACGAGCGACTCGCCCGGCGTGATGATGCCGGGGCAGTTGGGGCCGATGATCCGGGTCTTGTTCCCCTTCTCCTGCGCGTACGCCCAGAACTCCGCGGAGTCCTGCACCGGGATGCCCTCGGTGATGACGACGAGGAGGCCGATCTCGGCGTCGATCGCCTCGATGACGGCGTCCTTCGAGAAGGCGGGCGGCACGAACGCGATGGAGACGTCGGCGCCGGTGGCCTCCATCGCCTCCTTCACGGTGCCGAAGACGGGGAGCTCGACGTCGCCGTGGGTGACGGTCGTGCCGGCCTTGCGGGCGTTGACGCCGCCGACCACGTTCGTGCCGGCCTTGAGCATCAGCGCGGTGTGCTTGGTGCCCTCGCCGCCGGTGATGCCCTGGACGATGACCTTGGAGTCCTTGGTGAGGAAGATCGACATGCTTGTTCTCTGATTCCTTGAGTCGTCGGGTCCGTTACGCGGCGGCGAGTTCGGCGGCCTTGTCGGCGCCCTCGTCCATGGTCGCGGCGAGCGTGATGAGCGGGTTGGCGGCGGCCTGGAGGATCGCGCGGCCCTCCTCGACCTTGTTGCCGTCGAGGCGGACGACGAGCGGCTTCGTGGCCGAGTCGCCGAGGATCTCGAGCGCCTGGAGGATGCCGTTGGCGACCGCGTCGCACGCGGTGATGCCTCCGAAGACGTTGACGAAGACGCTCTTGACCTGCTCGTCGCCGAGGATCACGTCGAGGCCGTTCGCCATCACCTGGGCGGAGGCTCCGCCGCCGATGTCGAGGAAGTTGGCCGGCTTCACGCCGTTGTGCCTCTCTCCGGCGTAGGCGACGACGTCGAGGGTCGACATGACCAGGCCCGCGCCGTTGCCGATGATGCCGACCTCGCCGTCGAGCTTCACGTAGTTGAGGTCGTTCTCCTTGGCCTTCGCCTCGAGCGGGTCGGCGGCGTCCTTGTCCTCGAGCGCGGCGTGGTCCGCGTGGCGGAAGCCGGCGTTCTCGTCGAGCGAGACCTTGCCGTCGAGCGCGACGATGTCGCCCTCCTCGGTGAGCACGAGCGGGTTCACCTCGACGAGCGTGGCGTCCTCGCCGGTGTAGACGTCGTACAGCTTCACCAGGACGGGCGCGACCTTGGCGATCAGCTCCTCCGGGAATTTCGCCGCGCGGGCGATCTCCTCGGCCTTGGCCTGATCGATGCCCTGGCCGGGGACGACCTCGACGCGCGCGAGGGCGTCGGGGCGCTCGACGGCGAGCTGCTCGATCTCCATGCCGCCCTCGTAGGAGGTGAGCGAGAGGTAGGAGCGGTTGGCCCGGTCCAGCAGCACCGAGAAGTAGAACTCACGGTCGATGCGCGCACCGCCGGCGACCATGACGCGCTTGACGACGTGGCCCTTGATGTCGAGGCCGAGGATCGACTGCGCCGCGGCGAATGCGTCCTCGGGGGTCTTCGCGACCTTCACGCCGCCCGCCTTGCCGCGGCCGCCGATCTTGACCTGCGCCTTGACGACGGTGACGCCGCCCAGCTTCTCCGCCGCGGCGCGCACCTCCTCCGGCGTGTCGGCGACGATGCCCGGGAGCACGGGGACGCCGTACTTCTCGAACAGATCACGGGCCTGGTATTCGAAGAGATCCACGCTGCATTCCCATTCCGCGCCGAGCGCGCTTGCGTTTCGAGTTCGAGGTGGCCCGGACGACGCCGGAGTCTCGGCACTGTCCCTGGGCCGCGCCGAGTCTACTCCGCACCCGCCGGGGGCTTCCCGTGCGGTCGCTCCGCGCCCGCCGGACGCCCGCCGGGGGCGCCGGCTCCTCCTCCGCCCGCCGCTCCCGCGTAGCGTGGAGCCATGTCGTCGGCCTCCCGCACCCCGGACGTCTTCCGCGAGGGCGTGTTCCTGCTGGCGGGCGCGCGCGCGATCCTCCTCCAGATCGCGCACCCGGCGGTCGGGCAGGGCGTCGCCGACCACTCCGACTTCGTGCACCGGGCCGTGAACCGCCTGCACGGGACGCTCTCCTACCTCTACGTCCTGCACTACGGCACTCCCGAGGACGTGCGCGCCGTCCGCCGCCGCGTGAACAGGGCGCACGTGCCCGTGCGCGGCCCCGGCTACACGGCCTTCGACCCGGAGCTGCAGCGCTGGGTCGCGGCGACGCTCACCCAGTCGATGCTGCAGCTCTACGAGGGCGCCTTCGGTGCGCTGAGCGAGGAGGAGTCGGACGACATCGTGCGCCGCTCCGTCGTCGTCGGCGCGGCCCTGCAGATGCCCGCGGACCTCTGGCCCGACTCCCGCACCGCGTTCGACGCCTACTGGGAGCGGGAGCTGGAGCGCCTGGAGGTCACGCCCGCGGCCCGCCGCGTCGCCCACGACCTGCTGGGCCCGAGCATCGCCGCCTGGTACCTGCGCCCGCTCGGCCCCTACCTCCGCCTGATCACCGCCGGCCTGCTCCCGGCGGCGCTCCGCGAGCCCTTCGGCTTCCACTGGACCGCACGGCAGGAGGCGCGGTTCGAGCGGGCGCTCTCGCGCACCTTCGCCGTCTACCGCCTGGTGCCCGCGATCGTGAGGACGGCTCCCAGCCGCTACTACCTCGCCCGGGTCCGACGCGACGCTCAGAAGCCGGCCACGACCTCCCAGCCCGCGTAGGCGGCGAGCTCCAGCCCGAGCGCCTGCGCGGCCGCGCGCGCCTCGTCGATCCCGCGCTCGTCGCGCACGTCGACGGTGACCGGCACGCTGTCGCCGAACCCCGCGATCTCGACCCGCGCGCTCGTCGGACCGCTGTAGAGCGGGACGTGCGCGTCCGCAGTCCGCGCGCCGACCACTCGCGAGCCGGTCGCCTCCGCGATCACCGCGAGGGCGAACGGAGCCGTCACCACCGCATCCGTGTAGAGCGTCGCCTCGCCGCGCATCGCGCCTCCCGTCGTCCGACCCGCGGAACCGGGCCGCAGCAGTCCGACTGTAGGCAGCCGCCCGCGCCTCCCGCACCCCCTTCCGCTCGGCGCCGGGATGCGCACTCCCCGCCCGTCCGTGCTGAACATCCGGTGCGGATCGCTCGACGCGGCCGCCCGGCGGAT
>NZ_PSVA01000002.1:0-315675 GCF_002932155.1 Rathayibacter sp. AY1F9
AGCCTCGAGAACGTTCTCCGCGCGTCATCGCCCCCGACGACGACAGACGCTGCGAGCGTCCTGCGCCGCGACTTGACCAGAAGCCATAGAAGGGTCCCCAGGATTCCCGTTCCGGAGGCGCGAACTGCGCTCGTGTCACTGCGGGTCACGTCAGACGCAGTGCCTCACGTATTGCGCCGTCGTACTGCTCCCTCTCGAAGGTGAGGGTACGAACAAGCTCTCCGTTCGGACACCATCCGGCGAACTCATCGGTCACGCCGAAGCCAAGCCGCCGGCTGAGCCGGCCGAGAAGCGTTGATGGAGGTGGAAGAGGTCGAAGAGTCTCCGACTCCCACCGGGAGTCCTTCCACTGGACGATCTCGTCGCTGCGCACGAGTTCTGCGCTGAAGAGGATGCCGCAGCTGGAGTCGCCGCAGGACGCGCAGCTGGCCAGCGCGATCCGGTCAGGAAGCATGGCCGTGACGACCGATGGTCCTTCTCCGAGAAGCGAGAGGAGGAACGGACGCCACTCGCCCCAGGGTGCCGTGAAGACGTCACCCGTACCCTCCGGATCGTCGTCGGTCACGAAATCCCCGATGGGACGTCCGTCGAGGGTGATGTCCGGTTCTCCCGTCACGCTCGAGGTGACGACCGCTATCACCGTGCGTTCCCTCATGGACACATCGTGACATCGGCGGCCGCGGGCGGGCCGACTATGACAAAGCGGGCGCGAGCTGCGCTCGTGCAGCGGCGACGGAGCGCCGCCAGGAGGTCGCCGGGCTGCGCCGGCCGCCGTTGGTCGCCCTACGAGCTCACAACTTTTTTCCGTAGCGTTCGGCGGCTCCCTGGCTTCGCTGCGGTCGTAGCTACAGTGGCTGCGCCACCGGCTCCTCCGAGACTTTCAGCACGCGGTCGCTGTGCTCCCTCACATCGCGTCGGAACTCCCTGCCCCCCCCTGCGGGTGCATCCCTGGTCAAGCGAGTTGCTGCGAATGAAGCAGGTCACTCGAATCCGTGAGGAGGCCAATCACTCCACAGTCAGAAGGAGTCCGGGTAGGCGCGGTGCATGAGGTGCTTGTGCGTAGGTGTGAATGACGTAGTGACTATCAGCGGACCGTGCCGGCGTTCCAGAGCACCGGAACTGATGAACAGGACGCTCAGGGAGCTGTCGTTCCACCACCTGGGGTCGAAGGTGTCAGCATCAGTCTGTACCGCCTCGAAGACCGCCTGCCCTTTCCCGATCGTCGCTCCGAGGCACCACAGGGCATCACCGCCGAAGTCGATGACACTGTTCAGTTGTAGCGCCTTCAGCCCTACCGTCTCCGCCCACCGGAGAATCTGCTGATCCTCTCGCCGCGCGAGCTCTCGCTCGGCGCTGGCGATCGTCTTCTGCCACAGCTTGCCGCCGAGAACGTCGATGACGGGCCAGAACTCAGCGTCGGAGAGCGGCTCAAGGCCGCTTGCATCGAAGGTCTTCACAACAGGTCCCTCTCCATCGACGCATCGTATCCGCGCTCGCGCAGCGGCGACGGAGCGCCGCCAGGAGGTCGCCCGGCTGCGCCGGGCGCCGTTGGTCGCCCTACGGGCTCACACCCTTTTTTGCCGTGAAGCCTTCGGCGGCTCCCTCCGCTTCGCTGCGGTCGTAGCTACCTACGGGCTCCGTTCAAGTGGCTGCGCCACCGGCTTCTCCGAGACTTTCGGCACGCGGTCGCTGCGCTCCCTCACATCGCGCCGAAACTCTCTCCACCGCCGCCCTGCGGGTTGCACTGCGCCCTCCGGTTGCTCAGGCGGAGAACCGCCTTCCTTACCGTTATTTCCGTGGATCCGGGGCAGTTGTAGGCTCCGGAACGCGCCAGGGATCCCGGGTATGGCTGACCGCCTTCAGCCGACTGATGGCACGCCGTGATTAGCCGCCCGGGATCCCGCAACGGCAGGACCGCTCATTGAGAAACGCGACCAGATCGCCCCGTAAGGACATGCCGGCAAGGTCGTTCATGGCGCACCGCACCCCTCAACGGAAGGACCCTGCGTGCCCCAACTCTGGGCCGGTATCGACGCCGGCAAGACCGAACATCACTGTGTCGTCATTGATGGCAACGGAACGAAGCTGCTGTCGCAGCGGTTTAAGAACCGAGAATCGGCGATCCTGACCTTGATGGGTGACGTCGCGTCTCTGCCGGGTGGGACGGACGTCGCGTGGGCGACGGATCTGAACCACGGCGGGACAGGGCTGCTGCAGTCGCTCCTCAGCTCCCATGCTCAGCCCCTGTTCTACATTTCGGGACGCGTGATCCACCACGCGTCGGGCGCCTACAGGGGTGAGGCGAAGACCGACGCGAAGGACGCGGTCATCATCGCCGACCAGCCGCGGACCCGGCGAGACGTGACGCTCATGCGCCAGGCCGACCAGGTCACGGCGGAGCTGCGCCTGCTGTCGGCCCGGCGGGAGGACCTGGTGCACGATCGCACCCGCGCCGTGAACCGGCTGCGCGCGATCCTGGTCCACTACTTTCCGTCGCTGGAGTCAGCGTTCAACTTCGCAACGACCAGGGGGCCACTGGTGCTGCTCACTCGGTACGCGACGCCCGCAGCGATCCGGCGAATGGGAGAGAGCCGTCTCGCGTCGTGGCTGAGGGGGCAGGGGTGCTGGAAGTCTGCGGTCGTCGCGAAAACAGCGATCGAGGCCGCTCGTGAACAGACCTCCGTTGTCGTGGGGGAAGCTGCCGCAGCTCGGCTGATCAGCCGGTCCGCGCATGACCTTCTCCGCATCCGGGACGAGCTCGCCGAGTTGGAGGCAGAGATTGAAGCAGCGCTCGAGGGAAGCACTTCGGCGGAATTGCTGGTGTCGATCCCGGGATTCGGGCGCAGGCTCGCCGCGGACTTCCTTGCCGCGACCGGTGCTGATCTCGCCGCGTTCGAGAGTCCCGATCGGCTGGCCAGCTTCGCCGGCCTCGCGCCGGTACCTCGCGACTCAGGGAAGATCTCCGGCAACCACCACCGGCCCAGGCGCTACGACCGGCGCCTGCTGAACGCCTGCTTCCAGGCGGCCTTCATCGCTTCCAGAACTTGCCCCGTCTCGCGCTCGTTCTACGAACGGAAGCGACGTGAAGGCAAGTCGCATAAGCAGGCGCTGATCGCTCTCGCTCGACGCCGCATCAACGTGATCTGGGCGATCTTCCGGGACCAGACCAGGTACTCAATCACATCGATAGACCCTGCCGGATTCGCGTCCGGAGCCGTTGTGGATGTGTCAGCGGTCCATACTTTCGATGCCGGTGCTTGAAACGCGGAGTCGATCAGACCCGTGCGTGGGTAGGTTGCCAGGTTCAGGACGGCCGCCCGTACACGGCCGATGAATGCGCTGGCCACACTGCGCGTGGTCCATTGGCCAAAGTGGCGTCTCTGTTCTTGGAGGCGGCGCGGGAAGCTAGCTGGTGCGTGAAGCTGACGTGTACCCCGGGTCAGAGGTACAGGATTGCGCCGTCGGCAACGTTTTGTGCACCATCGGTGCCTCCCCAGACGAGGACCGCGCCCTCTCCGACGACTACCGTCTGACCGAGGCGGGTGCCACGTGGCGGTTCTGGAATCCGGCTCCAGGTGCGCTCCGACAGATTGAGGAGCGAGTCATCGAGGAGTGCCAGGTTGCTGCTGACTGCTCCGCGTGCAGACGTCCACAGACCGTGCTGAGCAGGGTCCGGCCTGCCCGCCGGTGGCGTCTTCCATTCTCCAGTCGAGGCATTCCAGATTCCGCCGAGGTCGTAGAAGCGGCCCCAGTTCCCCACCTCACCACCGTCCGCGCTTCCCCGCTCGGGGAAGATGACGTCGTCCCCGACAGCGAGTGGGCTGCCGCCGATGATCGGACTGTCCGACAGCAGCGTCCATGTCGTCAAGTCTGCGTTGAGCTCGGCCATCCGCGTCAGCGAGGGAGCTTCCGCGCCCGGGTTGTCGATGAGTTGCTGACCAGAGAGCAGGAGGCGATCGCCGAGCCAGACCGCGCTCCGATTGAAGCTGTCGCCGAGCGGATCCGGCGGTAACGGGGTCCACGCTCCGGTCGTGGGTGAGAAGAAGGCATCCTCGGTAGGACCGAACTCGTTCGTCCCGGCGATCGCGAGGATCTGCGTATCGGTGGCGATGATGCTGCTGCCGGTGGTCGGTGGGTCCGGCAAGGGCTGCCACTCCTCTGCGCCGAGATCGTAGCGGAGGAACACGTCGTCGCCCGTTGTGAGATCCGCTGCGCCAAGGAGGTAGAGGCTGTCATCGATTGCCGCGGTGCTGAAGAAGCTCACCGGAACCGGCGCCTCCGCGATCCGCTGCCAGGTTCTCGTGTCCGGATCGTAGACAGCCCCATCGCTCCGGTAGCCGGTAAGGGACGGCACGCAGCTCGCAGTCGGAGGACATGCCAGGTCGGTGGATCCACCGATCAGAACGAAGCGTGTGCCGACTACCTGGGCGCTGACGCCCTGGCGGGCAGATAGCGGCGACTCTGGCAACTCCACCCATTCGCCGGCCACTCTGTCGGAGTCGGTTTCGCCGGTGGTTGCTGGTCCTTCGACTGCCCGTGGCGTGGCCGCGCATGAGGTGAGGAGGAGCAGGCTCAAGAGAGCCGCTGCGACATGCCTGATCTGCACTGAGGCTCTCCTTCGTCCACATTCCCCATAAGAGTTTCCGCCGCGGTGCTGAAGGTCTCACGCGACGTTGTAGGCGAACCGTACACGGGAGCAGGGCTTGCCTTCCTGGCGCGAATGAGAACGAGCTTGCCGTCGTGACAAGGTTCACGCTCGAGGACGTCCGGTCATTGTTTCGAGGTGCTTGAACGTTGGCCTGGGCCGTCCCGCACGGGATCGTCCTCCGGCCGATGGAACCCCTGCGCGGGCGGCACTGCGAACGAGCGGACGCCGACCTGCAGTCGGCGCGGTGTTGTGCGCTGTGCGCATTTTTGCCTGGAAGCCTTCGGCAGCGTACGGGCCTGCGGCGTCCACGCAAGCCGCTGCGCGGCCGGCTCCTCCGACGTTCTCGGCACGCGGTCGCTGCGCTCCCTCACATCGCGCCGACAACCTCTCCTCCGCCGCCCTCCGGGTTGCGCTCCCACCTCCGACCCTGCTCGGCACTACGTGCCTTCCAGGCAAAAAAACGCTGGGAGAGAAGGAAGAACGACCGAGCCAGACAGCCCCCGCTGGCTTGACAAATCTGATTGAGAATCACGGCAAAAAACGATGAGGAAGAGGAAGAACATGCAGCAGATCACCACCGTCAGCACCTTCGTCCCGGCCGCGAACGAGGACGGGATGCAGAGCCAGTTGCGCCGGATCGCCGAGCGCGACGTCGACCTCTCAGGTCTGGCACGGGGCGGGTGGGCGCTGGCACACACCGCCACGATCCCCGGCCCCGAGGGCGTCATGTTCGTGGACACCCTCACCCGCACCGAATCCTGACCCGCACCACCACCGAGGAGCAAACGCCATGTCCGACACCATCACCACCAGCCCCGCGGCCGAGGAGCCGACCCTCCTTGACGCGGTGGCCGAGTTCGCGTCCGTGTTCTCCCACGGGGACACCGCCGACGAGCTGGCCGTGCGACTCAGCTGCGCCGAGGTCGACGCGCTGGCCGGACTCCTGCGAGCATTCGGACGAGATGAGGCCGCGGACCTGTGGATCGCGGAGCATGCGAGCGACGACGACGAGGGCGACGCCCACACCCCGGAAGGAACCCACCGATGAGCGAGCAGCAGCAGACCACGCCCGACCCGGCGGCGACCTACCAGACGGCCGTCGCGGCCTTCGCGGCCACGCTCTCCGACCCGGCCGTCACGGAAGCGATCGCCCCGACGCTGCCGTGCTGGCGCGCGACGGGCATCATCGACCTCCTCACCCAGGCCGGACACACCGACGCCGCCGAGAAGTGGGCCGAGCTGCACGCCTGGTCCCCGGTCAACGACGAGCACGACCCGCACCGCGGCGACCGCTGGGACGACTGATGCTCACCGTCTACTCGAAGCCGTCATGCGTGCAGTGCACCATGACCTACCGGGTGCTCGAGAAGAAGGGCATCAAGTACACCACCGTCGACATCACCACCAACCCCGCAGCGCTCGCGTACGTCACGGAGGAGCTGGGCTACTCCGCCGCCCCCGTGGTCGTCGCGAGCGACCAGGACCACTGGTCGGGCTTTCGCCCCGACCTCATCGAGAAGCACGCCGCATGACCGGCCCGAACGTCACTGGCGACGACTACCGGGCCGGGTACCTCGCCGGACAGGCCGACCGGCAAGGCGAAGTCGACTGGCTGGAGAACGAGGCCGACCGGCTCTACCGCCTCGCCTACGGCGACGAGCGCCGCGTCCCGGACCTCACCGTCACGCGCGCCGAGCTCGAACAGCGCAGAGCGCTGTCCGAGCCGCCCGTGGAAGTCACCCGCCGCGACGCTCTGGCGTCCTGGGGCATCGAGACACCCCCCACCGACACCCCGGCGGCCGCGGCCGCGACCGAGAACCCGTCGACGTCGACGGGACCCACCAACCGCACGAGCAGGAGACGACAGATGAGCACCAGGACCATCACCGGCAACCTCGCCGCCGACCCCGAGGCCGTGCAGGCGGGCCGCGTCCAGATCGTGAAGCTGCGCGTCATCGAGAACACCGGCGAATACCGCGCGGGGGAGTGGACCCCGCACGACGCCCCGACCACGCACTACGTGGAAGCGAAGTTCGAACTGGGCGAGCACGTGCTCGCCTCCCTCCACAAGGGAGACGCGGTAATCATCGTCGGCTACGAGCGCACCGTGGCTTGGGGCGACGGCGAGAACCGCCGCACCGGCCGCGTCCTCGAAGCCGACGCCATCGGCCCCAACCTCATCCGCGCGACCGCCGTCGTCACCACGACCACCCAGCGCGCACCCCGCCGCAGCGCCGCCCCCGCGGCTGAGTAAGTTGGTCGGCATGTGGGACTGGATCGCTCTGCTGCTGGCCGTGACAGGTGCCGCGCTCGTCGTCGCCGGTATCGTGCCGCTTTATCGCGACTCCGAGATCCACTCCGCGCAAGTGTCCGAGGTCGCGGTCGACAAGCGCGCCCGGGCCCGCGGCGCACTCCTCGCGGCCGTTGTTCTCTTCTCCGCAGCCACTGCTGCCCTCCTCGCCGGCACCGCCGGCCCGTGAGGGGCGACCCTTCACACTCCCCGAGTGCCCCGTTGCGGGGCGCGAGCTGCGCGCGCGCGGCGGTGACGGAGCACCGCACGTCGAAAGCCGTGATGCGGCCCAGTCTCCGACGCCTCCGGCTCGGGGTTCATCCCTCGACGTAGCGTGCGCAGTCGCCGGAACCGTGCACATCTGCCGGATCGGCACAGTGCAGGAGTGACCAGCTGGCACCCACGCCCGTGGGCTCTTCAAGACCGTTGTGGCGATCGAACGCCGTCGTCGTGTACACGTCGACGCCGTCGATCGAGCCACCGACGAACGCGAACGAGACGATCGGGTCACCTTCGGTGGTCGGTGTGCTCCACGCCAGTTCCGCATCCTCTCCTGCGAGGGCGGCCGTCGCGAGGCAGGCTCGAGCCTCGCTAGGCAAGTCACCGCCTTGCTCAAGAACGTATTCGCCGCAGCTTGAACTGGCGTCGCTAACGGCGACGACGCCACCAGCATCAGGAAGGTTGCGAGCGGCGACGATCGGATCGCCGTTCGGCGCTTTCGACGCAGGTTCAGGCGCAGTCGCGGAGCAACCGCTGGCCAGAGTAAGCACCGCGATCGCGATCGCAGCTACCGTCAGGCGGTTCATCCGCCCACCGTATCCGCCAGCGCCGCATACCAGCCAAGGAACCAAGCGGGCGGGCCGGCGCCGCCCGCCCGTGAGGGGCGGCCCCCTCACGCTCCCCGGTGTCCCGTTCCGGGGCGCGAGCTGCACTCGCGCAGCGGCGACGGAGCACCGCCAATGGGAGGCCGCGATGCGGCCCGTTCCATCCGTTTTCTTCACCTCTCCGCGGTTTCAACCTATTTCGCTCCACCGGCTCCGTGCCACCGAGAGCGGACGCGCCCTGCGGGCTTATTTCACCCGCTATCGGCGTCACTGCGCCGCCTCCACTCAAACGGTTTTCCCCGCCGGAGAGGCAAAGAAAAACGATCAGCCAGAGGGAGCACCCACACCATGCAGACCACCACCGACTTGCAGACCACCACGAAGACCTACCTCACGCTCGGAGGCACCCGCGCGGTCGACGTCCGCGTCGTGGGCACCGACCCCAAGACGACGCCCTCGGTGCACGTCACCCGCCGTAAGTGCGGGGTCTGGGAAGCGTGGCACTCCGACCAGCTGCACGGCATCACCAGCGGTTCGTTCCGCCACTGCATCACTCACGCCCGCCGCGCAGCGACCCGCCGCGTCGCCCCGTTCCTGAGCCGCTGAGAGGACCACACCATGACCCGCACCGACCCCGGCCGCGCGAGCGCCGACCAGCTCGCCCTCATCCTCGCGACCAGTCGCGACGAGGACCCGGAGAACGCCACCGCGACCGACGCGGAGATCCTCACGCACACCCGCAACACGCTCGGACTGCCGGGGGAGTGCGGACCCGGCGGGATGCCCGTCTACGACGACGGCACCGCCGAGGCCGCCGCGTTGATCGCGTTCCTGACGCCCGCCGAGTAGCGCGGGGGAGGGGCCGGCCTTCGGGCCGGCCACGAGGGGGGACCCCCTCGCGCTCCCCCGTGTCCCGCCGGAGGCGGGACGCGAGCTCCGCACGCGCAGCGGTGACGGAGCACCGCCGGCGGGAGCCGCTACGCGGCAGGTCCTTTGCTCGCCTGGTTACTGGCCTGGCTCACGCTCGGCATCGCGTTCCTCGTGGGACACGCGGTCATGCGTGGTCATCGGTCGCGAGGAAGTCAGACCTCCGGCGCCCAGATGTCGACTACGCCGGCCTGCAGGCGCATCTCGCCGAGCTTCAGTTGCTTGCGAAGACGAAGCCGGGTGTAGGGAACCAGGACCACCAGCGCGATGCCCTCCCGATGTTCCGACTCGACTCGGATGGCATCACCGCTCCCGCTGATCGTGACCACGCTGACGTACGCGACCGCCCGTAACGACTGCCGATTCTCTCTGCTCGCACGCCGGAGCTCGTCGAGGTCCGCCTGGGACGAGTTGTTCCCGCGACCCGGCTCCGGCTCCACCATGCTCAGAACGCTGCGCCCGTCGGTGTCGATCGAGGCGGAGAACGGGCCGAGCTCACCGCGCTTTCCGAGAGCCTCAACGGCGCGGGTCATCGTCAGATCGAGCAGGCCGTCGAGATCCTCTTGCGCTTCGGCTGACGCCGTCTCACGCCACATCATCATCTGCACACAGTGCCACAGGCCGCTTTCTCGCGCCGGACGGAACTGCGGTCGCGCAGACGGTCAAAGCCTCACCCGTCTCCCCGTTCGGGGGCGCGAGCTCCGCTCGAGCAGCGGCGCCAGAGCACCGCCGGCGAGAGCCGCTACGCGGCGCGATTCTAGGTTTTCCTCACCTTGTTGCTCGGGCGGTTTCGGTGCAGTCGTAGTGTGTCGATCGTCCGAGGACGGCGGGTATGGCTCTGTGGTTTTCGCCGCTGTGACGGCTCGTGAAGAATGGCCGCCCGCCGTCCACCCGATGGTTCGACCGCTAATTGAGAGAAGCGACCAGATCGCTGCGTAAGGAAAAGTCGGCGCGACCATCACCACCACCTGACGTTGCGAAGGGAGCGGCCATGCCGCAAATCTGGGCTGGAATCGACGCGGGGAAGGGACACCATCACTGCGTCGTTATCGACGCCGACGGCGTCAAGCTCTACTCCGCCCGTGTCGCCAACGACGAGGCGGCGCTACTCGAGCTGATCGCTGCCGTCACGGACCTCGCAGCCGGCGCGGAATGCCTGTGGGCGATCGATCTCAGTAGTGGGGGAGCGGCACTGATCCTCGGCCTTCTCGCCGCTCACAACCTGCCAGTCGTCTACATCCCCGGCCATGCCGTGCATCACGCGGCGAAGGCGTACCGGGGTGATGGGAAGACCGACGCGAAGGACGCGGCGATCATCGCCGACCAGGCGCGGATGCGCCGGGACCTGCAACTGCTGAGCGTCGCGGATGAGACCCGGATCGAGCTGCGCGCGCTGACCGCGCACCGGAAGGACCTTGTCTGCGACCGGACCCGGGCCATCAACAGGCTTCGCGGGCACCTGCTCGAGTACTTCCCCGCGCTCGAGCGAGCCTTCAACTACTCCGCCAGCCGCGCCTCGCTCCTCTTGCTCACTGGTTATGCCACGCCGGACGCGATCCGGAAGATGGGGGAGTCGCGCCTGGCCCGGTGGCTTCGCGCGCAAGGCTGTCGGACCGCGGTCGCGACTGCCACCAGCGCAGTCGCGGCCGCGAAGAGCCAGCAGAGCGTGCTCCCGGGCCAGGCGATCGCAGCGGAACTCGCCCGCAGACTCGCACTCGATGTCATCGCCCTCGAAAGTCGCATCGCGGAGATTGACCAGCTCATCGCCGCCCGGGTCGATACCAGCCGTGCCGCCGAACTCCTGCGCTCGATGCCGGGCTTCGGGCCGCTGCTCGCGGCCGAGTTCCTCGCATCGACCGGCGCTGACCTCAGCATCTACGTCAGCGCCGACCGGCTCGCCGGCGTTGCCGGCCTCGCCCCGGCGCCCCGTGACTCGGGCAAGATCAGCAGCAATCACCACCGGCCACGCCGGTACGACAGACGGCTGCTGCGCGCCTGCTACCTCGCAGCGATGGTCAGCGTGCAGCAGAAAACCGAGTCACGAGTCTTCTACGACCGCAAACGTGCCGAGGGGAAGTCGCACAAGCAGGCCATTCTCGCTCTTGCGCGGCGCCGCATCGACGTCATTTGGGCGATGTTCCGAGACGATCGCCCCTATTCGCCTCCCGCGCCTCCGGGGAAGAAAGTGTCGCTGACTATGTCGTCCACGGTGCCGCTACACGCGTCGTCGGGCGCCGCACTCGCCGGCTAGCGGCACGATCCTCGGTTCCCCGGGTTCAGCCGATGGTGCCACTCCGACGACGGACCGACTCGGAAACGGGGGGAGCAGGCCAGAGATCAAGCTGATACTCGTCCGGCGTTGGGCCGTCGCTGACGAGGTCCCATGCTGCTTGGAAACCTCTGATTGACCAGCGAGCGCGGTAGCTACCTCCGGCAAGTTCGAACCTCACCATGGTGTGGACGAGCGGAGACGGGTAGGTGACATCCGGGAACAGGCTCATCAAGCTCAGTGTCGAGGTCTTTGGCTCGAACGGCACCTCGATGATGTCTTCCCACGTTCCAAGTTCCGGCTCTCTGTCCGAGACGACGACGCGAACGCGGAGATAGCCCGTGGCAGAGCCGGTCATCAAGCACAACGATCCTGGCGCGGACGCCCCTACGAGTTCGTTCGAGCTACCTTCGAACGCTTCGTCGTAAATCACGTCGTCGTAGAGCTGACTGTTCAAAAGTATCTGGTGGTAGTCCAGCCCGAGCAGACCCTCAAATGCAACGCTCATGTGCCCCATATTTGCTCCGTCCAGCGGTTCCACCAGCAGCGGGCAGACCCGCATGCAGAACCAGTTAGAGGTTTGCTCGCGCCTGATTGATCGGCAGTTGGTTGAGAGCAACCGAGTCGGCAGTTTGCCTCGTCGCCACTGGCCCACCGGGCTCTCCGAACGGATCCATCGGCAGCGGATCCTGCCTGCGCCTCAGCAACTTGCTCAGGATGTCTCTGATTCGCTTCATTCCCCTGGGTCCCCCGTCCGGATCCCGCGGATCCGCAGCTCAGTCAAGCACGCCGTGGCTTCTTCGAGGGCGACCAGCTTTTGGTTCGTACGCAGCGTGCCAGCGGGCGCACGAGGTCACCGCCTCAGGCCGTGGGCCGGGCAAACCCGGCCGGACGGAGCCGGCTGATGGAGCCTGCGGCGCTGTTGACAACCTGATTGAGATTCTTCACCTCATCGGGAGCGCGATCTTCCTGGAATCGGATCGTCGTGGAGGCCGCGGGCGCCTTCCACGTCGTCAGGCGGGCTTGTGAGTTTTCAGGTGAAGGCCCGTCGCGTGACCGTTCGATCGCTCGAGCACCGAGCGCCGCGGGTGTAGTGGCCGATTAGGAGGCGCAGGGCCGCTGTGACAGGGCTACTGTGAGCCTCAGAACGAAGGAGTACACGTGCCCCTGTGGATGAAAAGACACCCCGTCTGTGTGGGCGCGTTCCTCGGAGCCATCGTCGCGATCCTCTACAGCGCCCCTTTCGTCTCCTTGCTGTTCCAGTACAACGACTTCAGCGATGGGAACCAAATCACCATTGGCGTCGTCGGTTTTGTCGGTTTCTTCATCGTGACAGTCATCCTGGGGGCGATCGTGGGCACCTACAGCGCAGTCGGTGCACTCGCAAGCCGAGCGGTCGTCCGCCGCGCCTGCCGCCGGCTGACCGTCACGCGCGAGTCGATCGGGGCCGCACTCGGTAGCTCTATCGCGGTCAGCGTCCCGCTGCTTCCCGCGGGCCTCACCGAACCTACGTACGTCCCCGCGTTCGGGTTCGTTCCGCTCCCGGCCTTCCTCGTCGCCGGGATCATCGCAGGTGGCGCCGCCTACGCCGTCAATCGCGTACAGATCCGACCGCAGTCGATCTGAGTTCCGCGCCGAAAGCATCGAGCAACCGCTCAGGTCGGTGAACGGTGCGGGCCAGCCTGTGAGGGGCGAACCCCTCATGCTCCCCTAGGGAGCACGGCTTCAGTGGAAGTTGAGCGTGGAAGGCGCAGGTGCCTTCCACGACTCCTCCTGGTACGAGCGCGGGTCGTGAGCCTCGCGAGGCGGCTCCCCGAACGGATCCGTCGGAAGCGCCGCCGGCGCTGTGGTGAACTTCGCGCGGAGCAATGCGGCGATGGATCGAATGCGGTAGATCACGGCGTTCATGTCGTTCTCCCGTCCGGGGTGATCAAGCGTCACCTAGCCGAAGCCTACCGACGTTGTTTCTCCGGTGGGGCGCGAGCTTCGCACGCGCAGCGGTGACGGAGCACCGCCGGCGGGAGCCGCTACGCGGCCGGATTACCCGTTTTCTTCACCTCTCCGCGGTTTCAACCTATCTCGCTCCGTCGGCTACGTGCCGTCTCTCTCGGACGCGGTCGCACGCTCCCTTATTTCGCCCAAGAGAGCCGTCACTCCGCCGACTCCACTCAATTGGTTTTCACTCGCCGGAGAGGCAAAGAAAAACGATCAGGAAGACGACAAAAGCCCCGTAGTTGGACTAGAACCACGGGACTCGTCGCCTTCATGGTCGCACACCGATCAAGGAGAAACCATCGTGACTATCACCACCGGAACCGGGACCGTTCAGCACATCGACCCGACCACCCTCGTGATCGAGGCGAACGTCCGCACCAGCGCCCCGCTGACGAAGGACTTCATCGCGTCGATCCGCGAGAACGGCGTCATCACCCCGGTCCTCGCCCGCCGCGACGAGCACGGCAACGTCATCGTCCGCGCCGGACAGCGCCGCACCCTCGCCGCCCGCGAGGCCGGAGTGCCCACCATCCCCGTCTACGTCGTGGAGGGCGACGAGACGACCGCGGACCGGATCGTTCAGCAGATCATCGAGAACGACCAGCGCGCCGAGCTGAGCGTCGCGGACCGCACCGCCGCGTGGTCGCAGCTCGCGTTCGAGGGCGTGTCCGCCGCAGCGATCGCCAAGCGCACCGGCACCAAGACCGACGCGGTGAAGAAGGGGCTTGCGGTCGCGGAGTCCGCGACCGTCACGTCCGTTCTGCACGAGCACGAGCTGACCCTGGACCAGGCGGCGGTGCTGTTGGAGTTCGAGGACGACGCCGACGCCCGCGCGACCCTGATCGAGGTCGCCACGCACGACCCGGCCCAGTTCGAGCACGCCGCGCAGACCCTCCGCGACGAGGCCGCGCACCAGGCGCTCCTCGCAGCGACCGCCGCCGAGTACACCGGCAACGGCTTCCAGATCCTCACCCGCTCCGACGCCTACGGCGACGCAGCGACGTGGACGCCGGTGCGGCAGCTGCGCGGCGAGGACGGGAAGAGTGTCACGCCCGAGCAGGTCGCCGCCGCTCCCGGACGCGGAGTGCTCATCGACACCAGCTGGCGCGGCGAGGTCGAGGTCACCCTCCTCGTCCAGGACCCCACCGCCGCCGGATTCACCTACGCCTACGGAGCCCCCGAGCAGCCGCAGACCGAGGAGGAGGCCGAGGAGGAGCGCGCCGAGAAGTCCGCAGAGCGCAAGGTCCTCATCGCCAACAACAAGGCGTGGAACGCGGCCGAGAAGGTGCGCCGCGAGTGGATCGCGACGTTCCTCGCCCGCAAAACCCTCCCCAAGGACGCGGATCGCATCATCGCTCTCGGCCTCACCACCCACCGGTTCGCGGTGTCCTCCGGGATGACGGGCGGCAGCGACCTCGCGCACGCGCTGCTGCGCATCGAGCGCCCCTCCGGCTACCGCGCGGACGCCCTCGCAGCGCTGATCGAGGCGAATCCCGCGAAGGCCCGCCTGGTCGCGCTGGCCGTCGTCCTCGGAGGCCAGGAGGCGCACACGAGCAAGGAGTCCTGGCGCCGCGGCGACGAGCGCACGGCCGAGCACTTCCGCCAGCTCGCGGCCTGGGGTTACGCGCTCTCCCCGGTCGAGCAGGTCGTCACCGGCGACAGCACCCCCGCCGACGCCGCAGGGCTCAGCTAGCCCCTCCCGGCGGGGACCGGCTCGCGCCGGTCCCCGCCCCTCCTCCTCTTCTCCCACTGCTGCACAGGAAGGCCCGACCATGACCACCACGACCACCGCACCCCGCCCCGCCCACCGCTTCGACCCGTACCAGGAAGACCCGACGCTGCGCGCCGCCGAGGTCGCCGTCGACGCCGCGGCCGCGTCCGGCGACGCCGACGCGACCGCCGCCGCAGCGCGAGCGCTGATCGTCGCCGCGGCCGCCTACGGCTGGCCCACCGCGACCGCCCTCGTCTTCACATACGAGACGACCGGCCCCATCGCCCACGTCTGGGGACTGTGGAAAGTCCTCGACGCTGACCGCCAGGTCCTGCGCGAATGGGACGAGGAGCCGGGCGACATGACGGATGAGTCCGAGGAGGAACTGATCGCCCTCGACCTCATCAGCAACCGCCGCGCGACCCTCGACTACACCGACTCCGGAAAGCCCATCGGCTCCACGACCCTGATCCTCCACACGCTCACGCTCTGAGCGCGCGCCGCGGGCCGACCCGAAACGGGCCGACCCGCACGAGGGGGAGAACCCCCTCGACCCCCCGTCGAGAGCCCGCGTCGTGCCTGTGCTTTCACCGGTGGCTAGGCTACGGACGCGAAAACCGCAGTGATGGCAGAGGGGCACCCTTCGTGACGACCGGACCGAAAGTGTCGATCGGAGCCGGAGTCGCTGGGCTCCTGGTCTTGATCTTCGAGCTCTACGGCCAGGTCAGAAACGGCACCGAGACCTGTTACGCCTGGTATGGCGTTCTCTTTCCCGGCGTGGAAACGGAGACCCTGGCAGGCGCTTCACTGTGGCCGCTCGGCCTCAGGTGCACTTATGAGCAATTGGGCTCCGGTGACGCACTCGCCGTAATCAACCCGAGCTGGTTCCTCACAGCGCTGCTGATCGTGTCGTTGGGGCTGACCATCGGCGGCCTCGTCTATGCCATCCGCTCCCACACCGCTCCGGCCAGATCTGACGCGTAACGCCCCGACCCCGACCGGGCCGGCCCACAGGGGAGGGAGAATCCCCTCGACCCCAGGGCCTCGCACCACAGCAGCACAGCCAGTGTCATGGCCGGATGCGACGATGGACGCGCTCGCACCCGTCGCGACCGCCGGCCGTCGCGCCTCATCAGACAGGACACCAACGATGAAGCTCTACCCCGACGTGATCAGCACCCTCCGCGCCCAGGAAATCGACCCTGACGAATGGGCGCGCGAGCACGGCTCGCCCTCCATCGCAGAGTGGGCCGGCGACGAGTGCGGCTGCGCCGACGACCGCTGCATCGGCCACCACCACGACGAGCACGAGGACTGCGGCTGCTTCCCCGCGATGCTCGAGCAGCACTTCGCCCAGGAAGACGCTCGCGGCCACCGGACCCTTAAATGGCGCACCACTCCCGTGAGCGTCGTCGTCTCAGCAGAATCCGACCTTGAGGACTTCGGCCTCCTCGCCCTCGCCGACCAAGACCAGATCGACCTCTTCGCCAGCACCGACGTCGATACGGCGGCGATGACGCAGGAACACACCACCGCCGAAGAGACAGCCCGGATCGCAGCGTTCGCCGCCGAAATGTCCACCGCCGGCTCCCTGAGCACCGAGCAGTACGAGCAGCTCGGAGAGATCCACCACGCGGTCCTCAACCGCGCCAAGGACGCAGGCGACCCCCGGTACGACCTGTACCGCGAGACGGAACGGCTCTCCCGCGCCATCACCGAGGTCTGGGACCGCGACGTCGCCGCGTACCAGGACGCCTACCTCACCGTCGTCCGCGACACCCTCACCACCCGGGGTCTCACGACCGGCATCAAGGTCGTCGCCTTCGCTGACCGCGACACCGGAATCTACGACGAAGACCTCGCGCACGACCTGCGCGACGTCGCCCTGCTCACCACGCCCCTGCCCGTCATCGGAGCCCCCAGCGAGGAGCGCAAGATGACGGTCGACGCGCTGCGCGCCGCCGGCCTCACCTACATCGAGCGCGCCCGCGCCGTCGTGTCCGCCGAGGCTGCAGCCGAGTAGCGATCAGCGGCGGGGTCGCGGCTTGTACTTCTTCCCCGCCCGGATGTTCCGATTCTCGATCACTCCGACGATGGCCAGACCGATCGCCACCGCGACGAGCAGGAACCAGCCGAGCACGTTGAACCACTCACCGGTGAACGCCGCGTACGTCTGCTCGCCGGCGATGCTCGCGAACATCAGCGACAGCCCGAACCAGACCATGCCGTTACTGATCAACGCAGCTCGAGCCAGGGGAGTGCGAGGAGTGGTCATGGCGTCACTGTGACATCACCGACTGAGACTGCCCCCAATGCATCGGTCCTTCGTTGCGCGGCAAGGCGATCGGGGCCCGGTCGACGAGGGGGATGCGGGAATCGACCTCACCCCCTCGTCGATGCGCCTAGATCCGGAACGGACGGCGGCAGTGGCCGCAGTTGATCAGACCGTGGCGGACGACCCGCCCGACGAAGACAGTCCGGCAGTAGGGGCAGGTGAGCGTGGGAATACGCATCTCAGGTTCCTTAATCCTCGCGTCGTTGGACGTGAGGTGAGGAGCACGGCCCCGTTCTCTGGAGATGACCTCCAGAGACAGCAGTCCCGATCGGAACTAGAGTCGATGCGTCGCCCTGCAAAGTTGACGCTTCAGCCCCGCCGTACTCGTTGGCCCCGCCGACGATTGACGGCGGGGTTCGTTGCACCGGTCGGGCGAGCCCGCTCGATACGTGAAAAATTCTACATCTAGGGCGTGTCGCCGCGTCAGGGCACTATATGTAGTAGTTACAACCGTGTAGTTATCCACCGGTTCCTCCACCGGCCATCCACAGGCTGGAGCCCCCGAATCCGCGGAAAGACGCGGATCTGGCGGAGTAATCCACAGCTGTGGACAGACGCGGTCCGTTCCTTGAGCACAACGCGCCCCGGCGTGTCGGCAGGCCCTCCAAACGCCCTCGGGTGCACACCCAGGGATGGAGATGATGCTCCCGGGAGGATGGGCTGCCGCTGAACCCGGGGCTGCGCACGCACGTGCGGATGGGCGCGTACGTCCTCGACGTCGCCCCGCGGTCGCAGGTGATGACCGGCTCCATCGCCCAGTGGGAGGAGTGGACCGGGACGACCCTGCCCTCGTCGGGGGAGTACGTGATCCCAGGCGGCCTCTCGACGCTGCGCGTCGACCGCGACGCGGAGGAGGGGATCTACGTGGAGCCGAACATCTGGGTGCAGCACCGCTGATCCGGCAGCGTCCCGTTAGGGATGGGCTAGCGCGTCAGACCCGGCGTTTCTCTGCAGACCCGAGTGCTCGTTCCGAGGGCGTTAAGGACAGCAGGTCACCGAGCTCGCGCTTCGCCTTCTGGTAACGGCTGCGCGCAGTTGACGGCGGGACGGACACGATCTGAGCCGCCTCGCTGAGAGAGAAGCCGTCCCAGTGCACGAGCCGTACCAGTTCTGCCAGCTCCGGAGAGAGCTTGCTCAGCGCTGCTTGAACGTCGAGGGCGACGTCGGAGGGTTCTCCGGTCGCTTCGATGGGTTCGACGGTGCCGCGGAGCTTTTCGGCCAGGAGGTCTTGGCGCCGGCGCGTCCTGCTGGTGTTGAGGATGACGTTCCTTGCGACACCGAACAGCCACAGGCGGGCGTCCTCGTCCGGCATTGGCATGGATGATGATCGGCGCCACGCGATCGTCATCGTTTCGGAGAGTGCGTCGGGAGCGTCGTCGGTGCCGACTCGGCGTTCGAGGTAGTTCAGAAGGTCACGGGCTGTGGCGTCGAGGATGGCTACGACGCGATCGGCTCGCGTGTCGCGGCGGCTCACTGGGTCAGGTCTGCCTGGGTGAACTGTGCGCAGTCGTCTTGGCTTCCGGTGGAGAGGTCTGAGCCGGTGACGGGATCGACCACCCCTCGGTCCTCGAGCTCGTCCCAGACGACGTCGGTGATCGCGTTCACCGCGGCCTGGCGGTACAGCTCATCTTCGGAGTACACCTCGGTCGCGGGCACCACGGTGTCGCCGTTATCGCGGTCGATCGTGTCCTGAGCACTGATCCGGGCTAGCTCGCCGTCGATGTCAGCGAGGGCGAGCACGTCGGTGGTGCGAAATACGTCCTGCGCCTCCTTGATGTCCTCCGGATCGCCTCCCCTGACGACGCTGCGCAACTCGCATTCTCTTCCGCTGGGCAGCGTGAAGTGAACAACGGAATCCGGATTCGCCACATACGGCTGCCACCCGGAGAGCGTCGCTGCTGCTGCCGCTCCCGTACCGCCCAGAGCGAGAGCGACGACGGTCCCGATCACGAGCGCGCGAGGCGTCGCCTGTCGCCGGCCGCGTCGCGCGTTCCACTCCGCTCCGCGAACCATCTCTCGAAGAGAGGAGTCGGAGACGGCTTCTGCCAGTGGGGTTGGCGGCGCCGATTCGTCCAGGAGCGCGTTCATCGCTCGATCGCTGTCTGCGTCGTGAGGTTCGGTGGTCATGATCTGCTCCTGTGCGCTCGAGTGGCCTTCACTCTGTACATGTCCGGCAGGACCCCGAACTGACGACGCGACGATGAAAATAATCGAGAACCCGTCCCGTGAGGGGATCGCTGGCCGGGCGTCTGGGAGGATCAGCGCATGTTGCCGGACGCCGAGCTTGCCGCAGCGCTCGAGGCTGTCGGGGTGCGGCGGCGTCATCCGGTTTCGGAGTACGACTACCGGATCGATGACGTGCGGCTGGTCGTTGGTCTGCTCGACTTTCGGCTTGTGCAGGTCGGCGGTCACACGGCTCGGATCAGGATCGCGTTGCCGTCGTCGGGAAGTGATCAGCCCTGGATCTATGCCACTCCGCGAGATGCAGCGGACTGGACTTCGCAGCTGCTCGTGTGGATCGATGAAGAGGTGGGGACCGGTGGGCTTTCCAGCGGACGCCTCCGAGTTGAGGAGGGCGGCGTGACGTACGTGGTTGTCGCGCCCTACGGCTGGCGGAGGGCCAGCGAGGAGGAGCACATGCGACTGCTTGACGGGACACGCGCGTAGAGGGCGTGCTTCCGCGGCTCGGAGGGGCGGATCAACCCCGGTGATCTGACCGTCCCGCATGGGGATTGTCTACCGGGCGGGTTGGTTGAAGGATTCTCTGGGATTGGATACCTGTTCTGGTCGACCCCTTCGGTGATCTGCCCTTGTTTCGCACGCTTGACACAAACCCTCGCCCCTTTGTATCGTCTACTCAACACAAAGGGGACGGTCATGGGTAACTGGGGCTTCGCGGAGATCACGTTGGTCGTGATCGGTGTGCTCGTCGTGGCGAGCGTCGTCGCGGGAGGAGTGTCGCTGCTGACTCAACGTCGACAGCCGCCTGCCGTAGTGCGCGCTCATCGCGTCGGCGTCGTGCGGATGGTCACCTCGGTCGCCGCCGCGCTCGTCGCTTTCGCGGTCGCGGTGCTGATTCACATAGCGAATCCGCGCTTGGAGTCGGTGCCGTTCCTGCTCGGGCTGCTGCTCGCAGCGGCTGTAGGGCTCGGCGTGTTCAGTGTGATGCCCGTGCCCTCCATCGATGGAGCGATGAGGCGACGCACGGCGAGCGTGATGCCGAGACGACTTTCGGATTACTCCACGGTTCGACAACGCGCGACCTTCGCCACGATCGCCTCGATGACTGCGCTCATCGCACTCCTGAGTGGTCTGCTGTCGAAGCCGGCGGACGATGGTCGCTGGATCTGTCCGGTGATGTTCTCGGACCCCTGCCTCGCTGGAGGGCCGTTCCTGTTCCCGGGATGGCTCTTCGCAGCGCCGGCTCTTCCCCTGATCGGTCTGCTCGTCGTTGCCGTTCGGCACGCTCTGCGCCGCGTCGTCACCTCTCCCGCTACCGCTTGGCCCGAGCTCAGCGAAACAGATACCGCGTTGCGGCGCGGCGCGGTGCGGCTCGTTCTTCGTGTTGCCAACGCCTCACTCCTACTCACGAGCACGGTCTTCCTGGGCTCGGCGGCGCTTCCGCTGATGAACGCACCTGTTCTCGAGACGGGCATGACGCCCGATTCGGCACAGCTCGCGGGGATCGTTGGACTGGTGCTCTTGGGTGTGGCCGGCGTCGTGTTCCTCGTCGGCATGGTGATGGCGGTACTGGCCGCCACGTCTCTGGCGCGCCTTCCTCGGGGTGCCGCTGACGTGTCGACGGTGATGGCGTGATGAGCATCGAGGTCGACGCTGACGATCCTCGACCGCCCTACGAGCAGATCCGCGCAGCGTTGGCGGCAGAAATCACGTCTGGCCGGTTGCAGGCAGGCCAGCGCCTCCCGACCGTTCGACAGATTGCGGGTGACCTCAGAGTGGCGGTCGGCACGGCAGCGCGCGCCTATCGGGAACTGGAAGAAGCGGGCCACGTCGAAACACGACGCTCCCAGGGCACCACAGTCAGACCCGGGCGAATCATCGCCATCGACGTCACCGCAGCTGCAGAAGCATTCGTTCGGGACGTGCGGCGAGATGACGTCGAGCTAGCGGACGTGCTCGCCGCCATAGAGAAGGCGTGGTCGACGAAGCGGTAACCACCAGGGGGCGGTCGTTCACCGTTCCGTATGGGGATCGTGGAGCGGTCGCGTCCGCGTCCGCGTCCGCGTCATGTGTTCGCGAGCCGTCGAGGTGCCGGCCATGCGAGTGCGGTGATCGTCCCCAGTCCGAAGACCCCAGCAGCACCGGCAAATGCGGTCACCAGCCAGCCAGGACCGATCACTGTCTCCTCGCCGGTGGAGCGGATGTAGGTGCATTCCAGGCCCAGCGGGAATGGCGAGATTCGAGCGCGGACGTTCCACTCGAAGTCGACGCCGTTCGATGGTGGCTGCGGCCCGTCGACTAGGCAGGAGCTCTCCGCCTGTCTCGCCTCGTAGAGCGCACCAGCAACAGGGAGGGCGAACAGACCCGTGAGGAGGAGGAGCCACACGACCAGGGTTACCCGCACCCGAGCGGTCATCGACCTTGTACCGACCTGAGCAGCGCCATCGTCAGAGGGTAGCTGCAGGCACGTCGCGGGGATTGGCTCCGCGTTTGGCTTCGATCACGAGTGCAGAGTATCCGCGGGCGTTGTCGCCGTCGCCCACCCCACTTCGAGGCGATGATGAGACACCGTCCCGATAAGGGATCCCGCTACGGGACGCCAGCAGCTCGTGCCGTTGCAGGCAGCCGCTAACCCCCTGTGAGAACGCCCTTGATGATCAGTTTGTCGATCGCGCGGATCGATGCGGCAGTGACGACGCCCGAGAAGGCGTTCCAGTAGAGCGTCCAGAGGATGAGACCTCCGACATCGTCCTCGTCGTTGCGTGGTGGTCGCCAGTCGGGGTTGTTCGCGTGGATCTGCCAGATGATCGCGAGGACTACGCAGAGGGCGGAGGCGCCGAGGCCGAAAGCGTGCAGGGCCCTGCTCACTCTTTCTCTGCGTCCGAGGTTCCAGAGCATGATCCTGATGGCGGCGAGGGACAGCGGTATCGCGCCCAGCGAGAGCGTCCACTGCTCCCACGTCACCGAATTGCCCCCTCGGGAGCGATCCGCGGAGTTGCGTGAGCCCGGTCGGTGGCGGCGCCACGTGCTTCTCTCTTGCTCTTAGACGCCCCGCTGGCGTCAGTTCGCGTGGTCATTGCCCATAGTGTGAACGGCCCAGCCGCCGCAGCCGGCTTCGGTCCAGTCGTAGGGACCGGCCGATTTTGCGTCGGGGCCGTAGAGAGCTGTCCACGCTTCGGTGTCCTCGGGAGTGATCGATGCGGCTCCTGGATCCTTGGGGGAGAGTTCCCACCAGAGCTTGAAGTAGAAGTCGTGGCCGGCGTCGGCCATGCAGGAGGCGGTGAGGAGCTGCGTGTCGACCCAGGTCCGGGCGTTGGTGAGCTCGTCTCCGACGATGCTCGCCGGATAGGTGACGTCCTTGACAGTGTCGTTCTTGTCGTACAGGCGCACGCCCCACTGGTCGTAGCGGTGACCATCGGGCGCGAGGGTGGGCATGGTGCGCTCAGTCGTTGTCCCGTCGGCTCGTGGCGGATCGGCGCTCTCTGCCGGCGTCGCCGAGAGTGTGGGTGTCGGCGTTGCTGCGGCGGACGGTGCAGGTGCCTCCGCGATCGCGGTGCTCGCGGCCAGCGCTGATCCGAAGTCGGCGTCGTACTGGTGCAGCGTCGTCGTCGCGCCGACCGCGAGTGCGCTTCCGACGCCGACAGCGAGCAACAGGCCCGTTGCCCCGAGCCCCACAGCTAAGCGGAATCGTGTGCGACCGCGGAGCCTCGTGCCGGTCACGAGCTCGCTCCGACAGTGCGCGGTCGTCTGATCGACCAGCAGAGGACCGCCGCGAGCAGAACCAGGCCCAGCGTGTTACCCAGGGCGAGGAGGCCCAGGTCGAGATACGGCATCGTGCGGAGCACGGTCACGGACGCGCTGACGAACCAGAGAGCGTTGATCACCACTGTGGGCAGCACCGCGACAGCAACTGCGCCGAGCAGCGCCCCGGCTGTCCGCGTGCGCTGATGCAAGAGCAGCAGAGATGCGGCCGCAGCGAGAACCGTTGCCGCATACAGCGGCGCCGACGTCGACGTAGGGATCAGACTGCCGCCTGCAACCCGGACGCTCGCCCACCCGCCGACAGCGGTCGACGTGAGCACGATCGCGAGCACGAGCGCCCACAGCGCGGCCGACGCTGAGCGGAGCCTCGCCGTGAACAGGCTTTCGGGGTTCCCGTTTCGCAGTCGTGCCCGGCGCCACATCAGGTCCGATCCGACACCGCGCAGCGTGCGGGAGCCGATTTGCCGTGCGGTGCGCGCGGGGTGCTGACCTCGCGCGTCGGCCCAGGTGGCGTGCTCGTGCAGGTCTGACGCGATCTCGTCGCGGCGCATCGCCGCGACCTCCGGGGCAAGATCTTGCGTGTACCAGCGGCACCAGGCGAGCACGAGGACGTTCCAGCGGTGCACCGGGGTCCTCGACGGTGTGCTCACTGGGGACCCCCCGCGAGAAGCGCTGCGAGACCTGTGGACTGCGCCTCGACCCGCGAGCGTTCCGCATGTGCGACGGCACGTCCCTCGCCCGTCACCTCGTAGAGGCGCCTCGGTGGGCGACCCTGCGCGTTCGCCTCCGCCTTGTCCTCCCATGTCGACGTGACCAGGCCTCGTTCCTGCAACCTCGCCAACGCCTTGTACAGAGTTCCGTGGGCGGTCAGCGCTCGATGGTCCTCCGCAGAAAGCGCGGACGCCAACGCGAAACCGTGGCTCGCTTCACGCGCCTCGATGAGGGTCTCGAGGAGCTGGAGCTCGAGGGGGAGCACGGCTCCCGGCTTGCGTCGTGGCATGCTCGAAGAATAGGAATATAGCTATCTTCCGTCAAGTGTCGAGGTCGACAGTTGCACCGAGACCCAGGTGGTCGGGGTGCCTCTCAGCTGTTCTTGCCAGGCTCCGACTGTCCAAAGGGGATCGATGAGAGCGCCAGTCCTTCATGCCACAGGGGCACTTGTGCTCGCATGCGCCCTAGTGGGCTGCGCACCCACTGGTGCGCCCGGCGCCGGACCCACCTTCGCGGCGGAGAACAGTCAGACCGCGTGCGCGGACTGGGTGCCGTTCGAATCTGTCGACGACGCCGCGGCAAACGGGCAACTCGTCGTACGGGCCGAGCTCGAATCCACTCCGACGACCGTGATGATGCACGGAGAGCGGGCAGCGCTTCATCGAGCGACCGTCACGGAAATCTTCGCTGGCGACGCAGCTGTCGGCGACGTGCTTGACGTGGTTTCGACTCCGGCGAGCTGCACCGATGACGCCCCGTACCCGGAAGGGGATCCGATGCTGCGAGACGAGGCGACACTAGTTCTGAACCACGGCAGTCCCGCGCGAGGCAGTGAAGACTTCATGCAGACGATCACGCCCTACGCCGGCGTCTGGGACGAGCGACCCTCCAACACCTGACGAACCTCAACTAGCCAACGTCGCCGTGACCGGTGCTTGGGGTAGACAAGCCAGATTCTTCCGTCCCGTATGGGGATCGCTCAGCGGAACGCCGGCGCGGGGAAGAGCGTGGCCGGATCCAGATCGCCGGCGGCGCACTGGGTCCCCCGGAGGAGCTTCAATCGGAAGTGTTAGTGGTCCGGTTTGTCGCTGAAGTGCTCGCGGTCGCTGATGTAATCGATCCGGGTTGCATCGAAAATATCGCTTCCTAAGCGGTCCGCCCCTCTTCTTGTCGAGAGCGTTACCGGATATTGCACAAGTCTCGGCGTGCTGTTTGTGAAGAATGAACAGAACAACATCCGCAAAGGTGAAGTATCCCCGGGAAGGAAGTTTGACCCGCCAGATATGAAGCCCGCGTAGGGCGATTCACTAAAGAAGAGAATTGATTCTCGGGCCAGAGTATGAGAGCGAAACCAGGAGCGTATTACGACAGAGTTTTGACTCACATAGACTCCGAACAGTCTTGCCCGCACCGCTAAAACAATAGTGACTAGAAGTGCGCACAGAACAATTACATCTGTAAGCGACCAGTTCCAATTCGGCCCGACTATTCCGAGAAAAGCGGCGCATATAACCGGGTTAACGATCCATGCAATCACTCGAGCCCCATTGCCCGACTTCGGAATTCTTCTCGAAAACAACTTATCATCCTTCGTCATTTGTGCCCTATCAATAATTTCTCCTCAACTCGGAATAGTAAAAAAAAGCTAACTCCAAATTGTGCAGTTGTTTCCTCACCCTGCGAGGTCTCAGCCTCGCCGTGCCGGCAGGCGTGAAGCCTGCTCCCTGGGCCGATCGGCGGTGGGCTTAGCGCGTTCCGCACGGGAATCCGTCATCGCGACGAGGGCCGGGTCGCAGGTCACCGAAGTCGTCGGACCAGATTCACGACGAGTAACACCGCGTCTGCGGCCATGCCTGCCGAGCGCCGATCGCCGTTCCGACGGTGCTTCGTGGCCTGCGCGAGCTCGATGGCCGCACGAACGACTTTGCGCAGCTCGGCGTTCTCGGACCCAGGTAGTTCGACTTCGACCACTCGACCAAGGCGGGTCTTCGTGCTGGGGATCGGCGGCTCATCGACGCCAGGCTCACCGTGCCGTGCGTGCTCGTAGGAGGCCGCGGAAAGCGCTTCGAGGGCGGCCACCGCGTCGTTCCCGACGTTCGAGTAGTCCTGCTCCGTCCGAGCCGCCCGGAAGTGTCGCCGCATCTCGTTCAATTCCTCATCGACGCGCTGCCATCCGGTGGCCTTTCGCGGCGAAATGGGATCGGCCAGTGCGCCGGCGAGCGAGTCGGTCTCACGCTCGTCGAGCATCTCGTGGAGTGCGCCGAACTGCTCATTGAGCATGCTGCGCCTGGCCTGCCAGCTGCCGTACCCATCGTTCGCCTGCCAATACTTGCGGAACGTCTCGAAGTCACGGAACGGCGGATCGAAGGTGTCGATGCCAAGGCGCGCGAGGACCGCCTTCAACGCGCGGACGAGTAAGCGTGAGTCGTCATTGCTGAGCGGTGAGCCATGGGTGCCGTGGGCCTCGTACTCTTCGTGCACGACCCGGGCGAGAGGCACCGAGATCTCCACATCGCCGTGCTCCGGATTCGGTCCGCGCAGGAGCCCCTCGAGGAGATTCACGTCGAGCGCGGACTGCTGAGTCACCTCCGAGCCCCAAGCGTTCGATACCACCTCCTGTCCAGAGAGGTAAAAATCCCACGTACGCATGCGCCCACCCTAGCCAGCGGCACCCCGCCCGCTGATCGACCTAGACGAGCGTTCCATCTGTCGCAAGTTCGGGCGTCGGGTGGTGTCCGAAAGAGGATCGGTCAGAGGTGCGCTATCAGTGACGTCGGCCAGACCTTGTCGATCCGTCGGCATCAGGCACCTGCTCCGCGGCGTCGTCTTCAGCGGACGGGTAGCCGAAGAAGTATCCACGCAGATGCTCGAAACCCTTTGCGGGTCGGCCCTGTCGCTTCCGGCGAGACTCGAACCCAAATATCTCGTTGAGTTGGTGACCGAGGCTGGCTGCGAGGCAGACGAGGAGCAGAACCCACCAGGTCGACTTAAAGATCGGCTCGTCGTAGCCGAACGTGAGGAGGATGATGCCGATGAAGGTTGCGAGGCATACCAACAGGTACAGCACGATCAGTGCGAGCCAGAGGTTCTGACGCTTCGTTCGCTGCATGGAGCAACCCTAAGTCAGTCCTCTCGCGCGGGCGAGGTCGGCCTAGCAGCCGTCCCGTATGGGGATCGCTCACCGAGACGTTCTCGGCATGCTCATGCGGTGAATGCCAGGAGGCCTACCGCGATCAGTAGCGCGGGTACTGCAAGTCCGGAGAGGAAAATCTCCCAGTAGTTCCGCGAGGAGTGAAGAGCGCGGATCCCCGTGAGGATCCAGACGGCGATGGCGCAGAAGAAGGCGGAGGTGCCTGCTGCTACACGTAGATTCTTGCCCGCCGCGATCCGCTCAGGGTCAGGTTCAGAGCCCATGAACGTGAAGCCCGTCGCCTGGATCGAGAGGACCACGAGCACCATCGGTGCCACGATCATCCCGAACAGCGCGACGAGCGTGATCGCCACCCTAAGACCAGTACTCGTGGCGGTCGGTAGCTCCCGCGCCTGCCCCGTCGCTGTCATTTCGCGGTCCCTCTTCTACTTCTGCCGGTGGACAGTCGAGCGAACGGCGAAACGTCACGAGTTCCGCTCCCGTCCCGCGATCGCTGTCTCAATGAGCGTACTGCCCGTCCGAGAGCGACGGGTGGCCGAGGAACCGAGAGGCGTGGGCGTCGCCCCGGTACGCCATGACCGACGCTTCGTCGTCCCGGGTGAGGCGACGCAGGCGGAGGCGGGGTGTGAGCAGATCGACCACGCCATTCATCTGCTCAGGCTATGTGCGGGTGAGGTCGACGCTGCGGGAAGCCGTCCCGTAAAGGGATGGTCCCCCGGGGGTCCGGTAGAGGTCGTCTGGCATCCGGCGGGGAGCCGGAGTAAGCCGTGCCGGGAGGTCTAGTCTCGTGGGTTCGCTCCCGCATCGATAGATGCCTCCGAAACGGTGTCTTCGAACAGGGTGCGGCTGTTCAGGGTCACCCGCAAGCTCAGCACACCACCCAGTTTCGGATGACCTGGAACGCCACGCTCGCCAGCGTGAAGGCCAGGAATGCGGCGGGCGGTACGGCCAGCGGAAGGGGTTTGCCCTTGCGTCGGACGAACATCAGGCGCGCAGCGAGGATCAGCGCGAGGGCAGGGGTCGCGTAGGCGGCGATGTAGACGACGAACTGGCTCCACCATTCAGCGGCGGAGAAGTCATGCCACCGCTCCCAAAACGCGAGACTCACGAAGGCAACGAGGACGAACAGCAGCGCGGTTAAGACGCCGACTGCGAGAAGTGTTCCAGCGAGGACCCCTGAGCTGCCGACCGCCCGGCGCATCCAGGAGGTGATGCTCACAGCAGCTGCGATGACGAGTACGGAAGCGCCGTACCAGTACGCCTCGACCGGCACCCATCCAAGGTTGTAGCACTCCGCGAGTACTCGGCCGAGTGGTGTCCAGGCAGCTACGAGCTGGAAAAAAAGCGCAGCGACCACCAGCAAGACCAGAAGGATCTGGCCAAGCATGCGCAGCGCACGCGTGAGGACGGAAAGCTGTCCTGACGGTTCCTCCTGATCGTGCTGCATCTGTGTCCCCCTGTCGCGCGGTAGCCGGACCGACAAAGCCCACCACCGCTAATATGCATCGCACGCTAACATGCGAAGCATGACAGTTGACGTGGGGGCCCAGATCCGGAAGGGCGTTGTGGAGTACTGCGCCCTCGGGCTCCTTTCGCGGGAGCCGATGTACGGCTGGCGCCTGTCGGAGGAGCTGGTGTCGCTGGGCATGATCGCGAGCATCGGCACGCTCTACCCGGTGCTCGGGCGGTTGAAGGATCGCGGTCTGATCACCTCCTACCCAGGGGAGAGCGGTTCGGGCCCGGTCCGGAAGTACTACAAGCTCACCCCCTCCGGACAGGCCGAGCTGGGCGAGTTCCGCCGCCAGTGGGAGCCCTTCACCCGTTCCGTCCAAGCGATCGTGGCAGGAGACGACACATGACCCCGACCAGCGCACCCCGCGAGGTCCAGACCTACTTGAAGCGACTGGATCGGGCGCTGCGGCCTGTCCCTCGCGACGTCGCCTCCGCGATCCGAGACGGGATCGATGAGGAGCTCGCCGGCCTCGAGCCGGCAGAAGCCCTCGAGCGCGTGCGGTCCTTCGACGAACCGGAATCCATCGCGGCCGCCGCCCTGGGCGAGAGCCGCACTCACCCGAAGCCAGCCGGCCGCGCGAGAGCGATCTGGATCGTCGCCGCCGGCGTCGTCGTCGTCCTCGCGGTCTCCCTGGTTTCGACGTGGGCTCTCGCACCTAATCCCGCCCCGGAGCCGACCGCTTCCTCTGTCGTCGCCTACCCGATGCCCGATCTTGGTCCCTCTCCCGCCCCTGCACCTCTCGCGCCCGACGAGCAGGAGCAGCTGCGCATCCAGGAGCAGGACCGCCAATGGGAAGGAGTCCTGGCCGGCTTCCCCGACGCGACGAGGCCCGCCGACCCGTTCCAGGAGTACCGCGACCCGAACGACTCGACGGCACTCCTGGGCTGCCTCACCGCGGCCGGCCTCCCGGTCGACCTCGGCTCGAACGCCGCCGGCGGTGGACCCGTCAGCATCGGAACGACCGCCTCGACAGAAGCCGAGTCGGTCGCCGCATTCACCTGCTGGTCGAGCTATCCCACGACACCCGTGGTGCCCATGACGTCCGAGCAGATCGACTACCTCTACAGCTACCTCACCGAGTACCTCGTGCCCTGCTACGAAGCGAACGGCATCGAGAACCCCGACGCCCCCAGCCGAACCGACTTCATCGACCAGTGGCCGAACCAGGGCTGGTTCCCCAGCACGAGCGCAGCAATGCTGACCGACGACGAACAAGAAGCGATAGACGAAGCATGCGTGCGACCCGTCTGATCGACCGGCCTACAGGCGTCCCGTTTGGGGGTCGTCATCCAGCCGCCCAGGATGGCCGCGCATGAGACCGGAATCTTGTAGAGATGATCGCTCTGTGGCGGTGTTCTGCGATCGCATTATGGCGGCAGAGAGCGCTCGTTTGGAGCACACCTCAACTTGGCGTCAGGCGGGCTCGCTTAGCGAGTTGTCTCGTCCATCGAGTCGGGAGCCTGCTCGGGAGAGATCTCTGCGTCTTCGTGGCGGGCATTGCGCAGGGGGGAGAGTGCGACGATGAGCGCGGCTGCGGTGAAGGCGATCGCCGCCGCTCCGATCGTCAGGTTGTAGCCCCAAGCCGTTACGAGGACGCCGGTCAACAGCGCACCGAAGAGAAACACGACGCGATTCGCTGTGCGGATGGTGGAGTTCATGCGGCCCTGGATCTCGTCGGGTGCGATCGCTTGCCGGTATCCCGTGTCGTTGGCATCCTCAATACCCATCGACAGCCCGTAGACGAACTGCACGGCGCAGACGACGGGAAGCAGGAGACCGAGGCCGCTGTCCACGTCGAGGGGAAGAACGGCGAGTGCCAGCCAGGGCAGGATGACGAGCGCACGGCCCAGCAGGATCGCACGACCCGCTCCGACCCGCGCCCCGACAGCAGGTGCGACGAGAGCTCCGAGGAGGCCACCGACGCCGCCGAACGCGAGCGAGACGCCGAACGCCCAAGCGGGCAGGGACAGCTCTCGGAGAACGAACACCGCGAACACCGTCGTCACGATGCTGTTGCCGAGGAACCAGGCGTGGACGGAGAGCGCGAGCGGCCGGAGGGTGCGGTGCCGGTAGGTGAATCGCATTCCCTCGAGGATGTCGTGACCGATGTGACGGCCTGGTGCGCGGCGATCGGGCCGGCGCTCCTCCACCTTGATGCGTGATTGCAGCACCGCCGACACCGCGTTGATGGCAGCGTCGCAGGCGAGCAGGAGTGGTGAGCCGATCAGGTTGAGCAGTGCTCCGCCGAGCGCGGGTCCTGCCGTTCCCGCCAGGGTCTCGCTCTGGCCCAGTCGCGCGTTGGCCATCACCAAGGACGACCGGGGAACGATCTGCGGGAGGAACGGCTGCGCGGCGGAGTCCGCGAACAAGGTCAGGACACCGAGCAGCAGGACTGCCGCGGCGAGTGACCAGAAGGTGAGCGCATCGAGAAGGAGAAGGACGGGGATCATTCCCAGAATCAGCGCACGCCCGATGCTGGTGACGACCAACGTCCGCTGGCGCCGCCACCGATCCATGAGCGCGCCCACGATCAGACCGAACAGCAGGTACGGCACTACGCCGAGCGCCGCGAGAATGCTGATCTCCGCAGGCGTTGCGTTCAGTACCGAGACGATCAGCACCTGGAACGCGACACCCGCGATCGCACTGCCGAAAGAGCGGATGGTCGTTGCGCTCCAGAACAGCGCGAAGGGCGGAAGGCCGAGCACTTCGCGCGGACCGTTCATCGGAACCCTCCGGGCAGCCGATCCATCTCTACGGTCCGCCGCGCATCAATCATTGGTGCCCCTCACGATTCAGTCCACTCTCCCAGAACAGCGGCCTGAGAGGATGTGGTGTCCGGTAGGGGATGGGTCACCGGAGGGCAGGGCGACCCGAGAGCCGCTCATCGAATTCTCGCGAGAGCCTCCGCGGTTGCGCGTCGAGCGAGGCGGGTTGTCAGGTCGGAGCTGAGCAAGACACTGAACCAGTGGTACCAGCAGACGGTCGCGATGATACGGCAGAGTCTCCGTAGCGCGAGGATCCTCTGATGAACCAGCTCTGACGTGCTGCCGCCCTCACCGCCTTGAGTGTTGCGCTAGAAGCGTGAGGAATGTTCCGTTCGCGACCATGATGACCAGCCGAAGCACAGTGTTCTGCTCTTGAAAGAGGGCCCCCGCAATAAACCATGCGAACCAAAAAGATAAAGCAGTCCCTGCCGCCCAAATCGCCGATAGTCCAAGTAGAGAACCTGCCGACCGGCGTATATGTCTTCTTATGGGGGCTGCAAGCATGCATATTACGCTATTATTGATCATGAGTAGTGTTCCTGAGACTGTCGCGGCGCCGATATAGAGAGCGCTGACGAACGGGGGTGCCCATCCCGCCAATACTGGAAGAAAAGCCCCGAGCGCACAGCTCCCGAGGATCATTTGTGGCATAGATGCTCCCGCCTTCTGGCTGGACGCGCTCACAGTGGATATCCGAAGTACCGTTCGAGCCAGCTCGGATAGTCCATCACGATCGGCCCGTCATACCGCCCCCACAGCGATTCCTCGGGAGTGACCGTGAAGTCCAAGGCGTCGAGAGCCGCGGTCATCGGTCTCAGGTCCTCCGGGTCGACCAGCGCATCGAACTCCTCCCGCGTGTACTCACCGGGGGTCTCGAGCGCGATGAAGCAGAGGTCCCCGTACCGGCTGATGCAGATGACGAGGTTCGCCGAGGTGCGGTTCGCCGCTCCGTCCACTGTCACGTGAGTGAAGGTCGCGGAGTCCTGCCAGTCCGAGAGTGGATCGTCGACTGACACGGCGCTTGGGAAGCTCTCCTCGAGCAGCCCGGCGAGCGCGTTCACTTTCGCCGCCAGTCGCGGGCCGTCGAAACCGACTGGCTCCTCACGACCAGGCCCGTCCAGCTCACGCAAGCGGCGCTCGAGCGCCAACCCCTCCAACCACACAGCCGAAGTCTTCACCATGCCGGCACCCCGGCGCCCTTGTTGTCATCCGCTGGAGCAAGCCGGAACGAGCGCGACCGCTGTGCCGTTTGGGGATCGCTCAGCGGGTCGCCGTGATCCGTGCGACGGGACGTCAGGAACGACGTTCGCGGCGCCAGAGGATGGCACCCGGTGCGGCGATCACAGCACCGGCTACGGCCGTTTGGCCAAGCGGACACGCCGCGATCCCGGGCGGCTAAGACGCAACCGGTAGAGCTTTTTGGGCGGTACTTCGGTGCGGTGGCCGGGTGGGGTCAAAGACCGAGGTCGATGCGCCGTCCTTGGCCCATGTCGCCGTCGGGGTCGTTTGCGGTGGCGTAGACGCCGGTGGGTACGCCGGGTAGTTGGGCGACGTCGCGTGCGATCGCGAGGAGTTCCGGTTCGGTGGCGCCGTCGAGGAAGAAGAGGTACTCCGGGTCGCCATCGAGGGTGGCCCATTCTTCGCCGTCGTCATACTCCTCGCCGGGACCGTCGAGGGTGGCGAGGTGGTTCTGGACGTCGTCGATCCAGGGGTAGGGGTATTCATCAGCCGATATCGAGGGGTCTGCGACGAGGGGGATGTGGATCTCGATAATCAGCTCGGTCATTCCAACGGACGGAAAGCAGCTGATTGCTCCGTTGAGCGGCTCTTCACCGGCACGCCGACAGCATCACGGGCCGCCGACCGACTCGACCCTTCCCTCGGCAGCTCCCAGAACCGCGCCACCCCGGGCACGCTGCTTCAACTTCGATCCCATCGCCAACACTCCGACTCACGGTGGTATTGCAACGACCGGCTGAACCCAAGTCCCCCTAACGGACACCTCCGGAGTAGATGAGGACAGCCGCTCCGGCGTCGAGGAGCCTCTCCGGCCCCTGTTCGATGCGCGAGTATTTGCACATGCGTACCGATAGGGAATCGCTCTCCGCGTCGAGCGGGAGCCTCGCGCCCGCAGCGCGAGGCTCCTCTGACCCGGCCCGGCTCGAACGGGCTGCCACCCTCACCGTGCTGCGGGCAGGACACCCCCTCACTGGATTAGGGGTGCCTTGGGCGGGCGCATTCGACGGTAGTGCGGCGCGAGCCTCGGAGGGCTAGTGCGTCGATGCGTCCGGCGTCCGATGAGGGGTCGTCATCCGGCCGCCCAGGATGGCCGCGCATGAGACCGGAATCTCGCGGCGCTGTTTGTCGCAATAGTGTGACATTGCTCGTTCTACGGCGGCGCTTTCTGATCCCTCCGCGTCGCCGTCGCCGGGGCCCGGCCCGGCCAGTGGTGACGGTGACGGCGTTCTCACACCGCTTTAACTTCGAGGGCGGACGAGGTGCCCGGCGTCGAGGGACGAATGTGCCGCTTGTAGAGCGCCGCCTCCGGCCGCTTCTCTCCCAGCGGCAGCGCAGGCGAGAGGACGCTTCCGCATGAACCTGAGTCGCCCATTAAGGCGTGACACATCGACCTCGACAGCGACCTGTCTGTCCTGAACGGTCTGCAGTGTGACGCCAGTCACCGCGGCTCTTCTGAAGGTGGGACGAGCACCAGACTCGGCTACGTGGACCTGATCGCGTCTCAGCCGTGAGACCACCTATCCGCGCCGTTTACGGGCCTTCCTGCCCGCCGACCCAGTTGGCTTGTACGACGGCAGCGGGGTCGCGTCGGCGACAAAACCATCCGACTCTTCCCCCCGGTGGTCCTCGACAGCTCGCTCCGCCTCAGCGCGCTCTCGCCGCGCTCTTGCCTCTGCGCCGGCAAAAACAATTAGTCGACCGCTACCCCACGGGATAAAAGATCCGAACATCGCGTCCGCCCTTCCTCAAAAGACCAGCTTTCACGATAAGGAGAACAAGCACCCGATTTCCACCTTTGCCAGGTGATACTCAGGTCTCATCGGGCCGAGAGTAGCGCACTCACGCCGAGATCACCAGGTTGCAATTATCAGGCCCGGGGATACGGTGGTTTCAGAAGTTGCAATCAACAATTTGGGGGAACGTAATCATTCGTAATAAGAAGCTGTCAGGGCTCCTCGGACTGACTGCGGCAGTCGGCATCGTCTTTGCGACAAGCACACCGGCTTCGGCTGCCATCGCTACGTGGTTCGACGGAGAGGGATGCCACAACGTCCTGCGTACGGAGACCGGTGGATCGCTGTCCCAGTCTCGTACGGGCATCAGGGCGGTCGGGGGCAGCACCGGCGGCTTGAGCGACCTCACCGTCTGGTACGGAGACGTCAGCACCACGCAGACGTCCGCAGCGGTGGTCGTCGAGAACACGAGCACTCGGACATACAACCGAGGTCAATTCAAGATTGACTTCTCGGGCGCGATCGCTGGAGAATGCGCCGGAACCTCTCAGGGCATCGCACTCGACGCCGGCGCGCCAGGTAGCAGGGTCGCTGCGCCGGACCCCGTGGACGCGGCGAGCGTCGACGGCTGGAACGTCTCCGCTACTGAGGAGCCGACATCGGGAGGTGTGACCGTCTCCGCAGAACTAGACGGGGCGACGTACTCGGCCGTATTCACCGACGCACAGGCTAGCCGCGGAGAAGCAGAAATCTTGATCACGGATCACTCGACCGGGGAATCTCACAACGTCGTCTACAATTCGAGTGAAGAAGTGGCTTTCGCCGTGAGTGAGACTGACGCTATTTCGCGGTAGTTCGTATTTTCTCTCGGAGAGGCCAGGGTTCCGCATCAGCATTGTGCTGATGCGGGCCCCTGGCCGAAAAGCAATTACGAAGTAGTTGTTGCATGAGGCCGGATACCAGCCTGGCCGTTGGGTGTAATCGGTCTTACTGAGTCGATTCGTCGAGCCGGCAAAATTTAGCCTCAAAAATCAGTAGCTTTTTGAGACAGTTCGTAAGCGGCCGTTCCAAGGTTGGCTTCGGCCGGTACGGCGGAGGTCCCGCCGTCTCAGTAACTTGTCTCGCAGTAGTTCGTCTCAGGAGGGTGCCAAGAGGGGCTTTCCGAGTCAGAATGTGCTCGTGAGGCTTCTCGGATATACACGTGTGAGTACGTCGAGTCAGGACGCGCAGTTGCAACTCGACGCGCTCGTCGCGGCTGGCGTGCAGAAGCGCGACGTTTTCGCGGACGTGACATCCGGCAGCAAGACCGCCATCGAGCGCCGCGGGATGAGGAAGCTGCTCGAGTACGCCGAGGACGGAGATACCGTCGTCGTCTGGCGAGTAGACCGCCTCGGCCGCTCACTGATCGACGTACTCAACACGGTGAACCTGTTGCGGGAGCGAGGCGTGCAGGTGCGGTCAATCTCGGACGGCATCGACCCGTCGACGTCGACGGGCCGGCTGATGCTGAACATGCTCGCCACGCTCGCGGAGTACGAGCGGGAGCTCATCGTCGAGCGAGTCAACGCCGGCATCGCCGCCGCACGCGCGAGCGGAACGCGCTTCGGCCGTCCTCTGTCGGATCCTGCGGTGGTCGCGGACAAGCTCGCGATTGCCGCGGATGCGCGAGCGCGTGGGCGCACTGCTGAGGATGCTGCTCGTCTCGTCGGGTGGAGTCGCGCGTCGCTCTATCGCCATCAGGCGGACGCCGCTCGCCGCGCAGCTGCGAGAGAACAGGCAGCGTCCCAGTAAGGACCCCCCAACGAGACGGCCGAACCGAGGGCATCAGGGTCGATACGAGCACTGAAACGAGGCGCGGAAGAAGCGTGCGCCGGGTGAAGCTGTCCAAGGGAGAGGCCGAGGCAGCCGGGGTCCCGCAGTAGTTATACGGCTAATGCTGGAAAGCATCGGCAGACCGTCGGCTGTCGGGATGCTGGTGCTGTCGCAATGACTGCCTTCGATAGTCTCAGCGCATGAAGATCCGAGCTGGTACGCCTGATGAGCGCGAGCCCTGCATCGATCTCTGGCTAGAGGCACTCACAGCACGGGACGGGCGCAGTCAGGACTCCGCGGTTGCTGAGAGGGCTCGAGAGAAGTTCGACCGGCCTCTCGTGCGTTTTTCCGTCGTCGGCTCAGATCCAGTCGGGTTTGCTCTCACCGTCGACGCGGGCCATGGTCTTGGTCGACCTAGTGCAATGCTCGAACTGCTCGCCGTCGCGCCGAGCGAGACGGGAAACGGGCTCGGTCGGATGCTGCTCGACGACGCGATCCTGGCCGCGACCCAACTCGGCTACTTCGTCCTGGAGCTGCGCGTCCGAGCCGGAAACGCGCGAGCTGAAGGGCTTTATGCGGCATCCGGCTTCGAATCCCAAGGGGACCCCACGCCCCATCCTCTCGGTGGCCCTCCGATGACCAAGTACGCGCGGAAGCTGGCTCGCCTAGACGGCTGAGAGCGTCCGGTTGACTCTCGCGCAGCCGGCCGTCGAGCCGGCGGGTGCTGCTCTCGGCCGCGCTGTGCGTCGCGGCCGAGAGCAGGGCGACACCGGCGGCCCCCCGCCGGTCTGTCGCGTGCGGCGTCAGCGAAGTCCCCACTTCTCGACCGCACCGCCACAGTAGAGCCCCGGCACGTTGCCCGAGCGTCAGTCGAACTGGACGCTACTGCGCAGCTCGCCACCACTCCACGTCTCAAGAACCCACCGATCAGGTCCGGGCGGTGCGTCCGCCATGTCCCGTGCCGCTTCCCGGGCCCGCTCCGCGCAGTCTTAGGCCCCGATGACGTCCGACGTCTCGGCCCAGAAGGCGCTCCGCAGAAGGAGGTAGTGCTCACCGTCGCTGCTGATCCTCACGCCACGGATCCTCGCCGTTCGTGGAACCCCACAGTTGATCCGGCGCGAAGTAGCAGTCCGGTGGCGTTCGGCCCGTATGGGGATGGGCTGGCGGTACGGGGTCGGCGTCAGGAGTGGCGGGCGGTGAGGGAGTAGCCGGCGAGACCGAAGAACACGGTCCCGGAGATGCGCTCGGTGGTGCGGACACGGGTGCGGGGGAGCAGTCGGGCGATCGCTCCTCCGCCGAGGGCCCAGAGCGTGTCGGGCACGGCGGCGAGGATGATGAACAGCAGGCCGAGGACGGTCATCTGCATCCACGTCGGGCCGGCCTCCGGTCGGACGAACTGGGGGAGGAAGGAGAGGAAGAAGACGGCGGTCTTGGGGTTGAGGACGCCGATGACGAGTCCGCGCCGGAACGCCGAGGAGGCGGGGGTCGCTCCGCCGGCCCCGCCGAGCTCTCCGAGCAGACGCAGGTCTCGTGATCGCCAGGCGTGGATGCCGAGCCAGACGAGGTAGCAGGCACCCGCGATCTTCACCGCGGTGAACGCCGCAGCGCTCGCGGCGAGAATCGCGGAGATCCCGGCAGCGGCGGCCACGACGTGAGCGACGTACCCGAGTTCGACGCCGCCGACCGCGCTCATGGCGACGCGACGTCCGCTGCTGAGGGTCGTCGTGAGGATGAACGCGACGGATGGTCCCGGCGCGAGCACCAGCGGGACGCAGGCGATGACGAACAAGAGGATCACGCTGAACTGCATTCGAGCTCCCGCCGGTTGATCAACCGCAGCACTGCTCTCGGTCGTGTGAGGACGCTAGCAGCGACGACCACCGCGTCGCGGAGCCGTCCGAGAACGTCCCGTATGGGGATGGTCCTTCGGACGCATTCAGGCCGACGGCAGAAGTGGAGTCCTCCGGTTCGAATCGTCGGTCTGTGTGCGTCGCTGAACGCCGACACTGAGGAAGGCGATGCTCCCGCCGGTGATCGCGAGGGACACCGGTAATGCGAGTGCGCTGCCGATGAGGACGAGGGCTTGAGTGACGCTCGTCGGCAGGCCGAGTGACGCGAGGATCCAGGCGCCGGTGACGGGTGCTGCGGCAGTGGCGCCGATAGTCCACTGCGCGGCCGGCTCGAGAATTGCGGCGCGCACAGCGGCGATGGCGGCGGCGAGTGGTGCCGCCAGAGCGACGGCACTAAGGAGGATCAACATCACCGGCGTTCGCCCGTCGACCGGTGCGGCGAGACCTGACCAGGCCAGCTCATATGTCGTCCATGCGGATGCTGCGCCGCCGACGGCGATGACAAGCGAAAGCCACCGACGGCCGCGGTGGAGAGCGACGATCGCCATGAGCAGCCAAGCGAGGGCGACGAGCCCAGCGGTGATCAACACCGGTGCCTCATACGAGCGACCCACGAGGTCGACGAACCCGCCGGTGACGACGGTCATAATCCGTCCGCCCACTCCGAGAGTCACCGATCCCAGGAAGGCTGCGGTGAGGAGCAGAATCACGCCAATGACTGTCGTCGCCAGCCTCGACCGACGAAGTGTCCCGAGAACGGTCTCCATAGCTCCCGCGCACGCCAAGTCGAGCCGGTCCTTACGGGATGGGCCGTCCGCTCCGGTCGCCTCGTCGCGATCGAGGTACGCGCCGATCACGGCGTCTCCTCGGCTTCGCCGCCATGCTGCCGGGTACCAGCGCAGAGCCCGCCGGTAGTTGTCGAGCGGAGACCTGCTCATGCTGGCGCGATCCGGCCGAGGTGGCGAGTAGCACTGGATGCGGCGCGTTCGAGTTGCGCCAGGCGCTCGGCGTCCGCTGCGAGGCGGGCGGCGCCGGCGTCGGTGAGCCGGAAGTAACGGCGCCGACGCCCGTTGACCTCTTCATCGCCGTCCGCGGCGACGAGCCCTTGACGCTCGAGACGCTCCAACGCGGCGTAGAGAGTCGGGATTTTCATCGTCATCGCGCCGTCGGAGAGCTCGCGCACCGCCGCCACGATGCCGTAGCCGTGCGCTCGTCCAGTGGCTAGCACCGTCATGATCCACACCCGTGGTTCGCGTATCTCTTCCATGCCCGAAACATACTCTGCGTCCCGGAGTATCGCCAGTGACTGAATCATTCGGCAGCCGTTCCGTATGGGGATCGTTCACCGGCACGCAAGGTTCTAGTTGTCCTTGACTCTGCGACCCGCGCCGCGCCCGTCTCCGCCGGCAATCCAGTCGTTGACCGCTCGAGCTACGTGAGTGTTGTGACTTGCGGCCCATGGGGGATCGTTGGATGCGGACGTGAAGGCGATCATCGGTGTGTGCCGGATGCGGCCGTGACGGTCGCGCCAGTGCAGGACCATCAAGCCGGCTTTTTGGCGCACTTGGATGGTCTGGTCGCGAGGGACGCGTCGGGACCACCAGACCCCATGGACGGTGAGGTCGTTCTCTCGCAGGCTGACGCCGCTGAAAACAACCCACCGCGCAGCGAGCGATATGACGACCGCGAAGATGACGATGAAGACCAGCTGCTCGTCCAGCGCGAGGCCGGGCTTCCATACTGTCGCTGCCGGCACGCAGATGAGAGCTGCGGGCAAGAGTATGCCGAAACGGAGCTGGATATTCGGGCGAAACCGCACGAGCGCTGATTTTAGGGGGCGCCCGCCCGTTCGTCGTTCCGTACAGGGGTCATCCAGTGGCCGGTGAGCGGGCGGGTGCTGCTCTCGCCCGCGCTGTGCGTCGCGGCCCAGAGCAGGGCGGCACCGGCGGCCCCCGTCGGTCTGTCGCGTGAGGCGTCAGCGAAGTCTCCGTTTCTCGACTACACCCGCCACAGGCCGCGTGTCCACAGCGCGTGACGCCGCGGTTGCGGATTCCGGCTAGCAGCTAGCGAACGCCGCGGGCACGCTCGTAGCACCGGTAGAGCACGATCGCGCCGACGGCTGACACGACGAGTCCGATCAGAAAGCCCACGAGCAGGACCGGGCTGAGTTGGCCCCCGGTCTGATCCAGGTCCGCACGAACGCCGGCCTGAAACCCCGACACCGAGCAGAGGAAGGCGATCACGACACCCGACGCGAGCAGGCTCACGCCCTTGAGCACTTCCACCATGACCACCCCCGGTCGTGAAGCTACCGCAGAGTGTTCCACCCCGCGACCGCCTCGCCCCGTAGGAGGATCGTTCAGCGGGCTGCTGAGCCGGCGGGTGCTGCTCTCGGCCGCGCTGTGCATCGCGGCCGAGAGCAGGGCGACACCGGCGGCCCCCTGCCGGTCTGTCGCGTGCGGTGTCAGCGAAGTCCCCACTTCTCGAGCGCACTGCCACAGTAGAGCCACCAGCGCACCGCCCGAACGTCATCCGAGCCGGACGCTGCTGCGCAGCTCGCCACCGCTCTACGTCTCGAGAACCCACCGATCGGGTCTGGGAGGCGCGCCGGCCATGTCCCGTGCTGCTTTTCGGGCCCGCTCGGCAGAGTCGTAGATGCCGATGACGTCCGACGTCTCGGCCCAGAAGGAGCTCCGCAGAAGGAGGTAGTGCTCTCCGTCGATGTTGACCCTCACGCTTCGAATCGTCGTCGGTCGAAGAACCCTGTGATTGGTCTGGCACGAAGTAACAGCTTCCTGGCGCGCGTCTCAGCGGCGCATCGCTCCTTCACAGCGGACGGTCTCAGGTTCCCGGCGTGGTGCTGAGTGTCGCGAGCGGGTCCTGCGGTGAGGGGTCCGTGAGGTGGACCGCCCACGCTTCGCCTTGGCTCTCGGACCAGGAGAGGTACATGTCGCATCGGGGGAGTCCGGGAGCGTCGAGGATCACCCTCGCGTTGGCGGGAACGACGTCCGAGTAGACCGTGGGGCGGCCGCCGGCTTGGGCGGCCGGCGCGCACTCTGAGATCAGCTCGGTCACGGAGTCTTGGTTCGACGCGGGGAAGTGTGCCATGAGCTCGGCCCGCGGGTTGGTGGTGGCGAGGTCCTGCACCAGCGTTGCGGCGTACTCCGTGTTGAGACCCTCTCGCGGGTAGTAAGGGTCATCCGAGGTGCTGACGAAGGCGACGATGGCCGCCGCCGCGCCCAGAACGACCACTGCAGTTGCACCGCCGACGAGGACTCGAGTGAGGGTGTTGACCATGCGCTGATCCTGCCGTTCAGCTCTCCTCGCAGGAAAGGCCCCGTAGGAGAGGCGCGGACCGGTTGCCCGGTGGACGTCCTGGTTCGTCGTCAAGGCCCGATCCGTCGTGGGCCGTTGTTCCCCTGCTTCCTTAGGCTCTGCTTGTGACTTCGCGCGCTCTGCTGCTTCGTGACGCGTTTCCGTGGGAGCTGTTCCCTTGGTTCTCTCTCGTGTTGCTGCTCGCTGTCGTCGCGGTCCCGGCGATCCGACTTCGCGATCCTGACCGGCGCCGTGACGCGCAGCTCGTCCTCAACGCCAGACGCAGTTCGTTGACCACCTCAGTGGTCATGGGCGTGATCGGCGCTTGCGCGTCGACTGGCGTCGGCGTGCTGATCATGGCGATCGGGATTCTCGAGGGGTGGGGATTCTTCCTCCTCGCGGCAGGAGCCCTCATTCAGTCGGCCATCACTGCATGGCTCGTCCGTGCACCCGTTCACCCGGAGCCTCCTTCATCCAGAACGATCGACGGTGGGGACCGGACATGAGCCGCCAGGTCAACACGACGGCGTCCGACACGATCGCGACGCTCCTCGCCTTCACCGGTGTCATCGGCGCCATCGTCACCGTCGTCCTCGCCGGGCTCGGCACGGTGACGAACTGGCTGATCTTCCTCGACTGCACGGGCAACTACCGCAGCACGTTCCTTGAGGTGAACGACCCGCCCATCGACTGCCTCGCCGAACCGGCATGGCCGCTCGCCTGCTGGTTCGTACTCGTCGGAGTGGGCGCGCTCTTCACCTTCTGCACCCTCATCATTGGCGCCTACCGGCCTCGTTGGGCCGTCCCGGTCGGTGCCCTGCTCGCAGCAGTCACTGTGATGGGCGCCGTACTGACCGTGCCGACCGGCGCCTCATAGTTCGTCCCGGCGGGGGATGGCTGAGCGAGTCGCCGTGGTCGGGCGCATCAGTCGGCAGAGACGGGTTCTGTCCGACCGGTCCGGACGATGAGGAGCGCTGCTCCAGCAGCGAAAGTGAGCGCACTGCCCAGGAAACCTGCAGTGGCGGGCATGTTCGGGTGCCGGACAGTCTGCGGGCCGACCTCGTCTCCGTCGACGTCGTAGGTGCAATCCACTCCGAGGGGCAAGATCGTCACCGATCCGGTGATACGGGTCGTTTCGTGGAACGGTCCGCCTGTTCGCGGGTACGGGCCGCTCTCGCACTGAACGGCTGGAGGCTCACGTCCATCAATGATCCACCCGGAACCGAGCGATACCAGACCTCCGGCGAGGGCCATCAGCATGACGGCGCCGCCGGCTGCGCTCCGAAGTGCTGACCTCATGCGCTCAGCCTACGAAACAAGCCACGCCTCCCCGTGTTGTGCGGCTAGGTACCCGTATGGGGCTTCCCTCAGTGAGCTGCTGCGTCCCGGCCGACAGGGCGTCAGGCACGGAGCTCGCGACGCCAGACGACGGCATCCAAAGCGGCGATCACAGCGACTAACCAGCCGCCTGCCTGAGCGAACTCCCCGAGGAAGAGGAACGGACCAGTGCGTTGTGCGGTACTCACTGCTGTCTGTTCGTCCTGTGCAGGCGCTGCGCTCGTCGCACGAAGAATACGACTCCTCCAATCGCGAGGGCGGCCCAGGCAAGCGACAGCCACCGCCCGAAAACGGCACTGGCGAGGAACGCGAGAGCCAGGAACGCGCAACAGCATGCGTAGACGACGCAGATCCAGACCTTCGGCAAGTAGTCGGTCATGGCCACACCCTAGCCAGACCGCAGTCGGCTGGTCCTCGCTATTGGCGCGTCCCGCATGGGGATCTCTCAGCGAATCGCTGTGATCCGTGCGACCGGACGTCAGAAACGACGTTCGCGGCGCCAGAGGATGGCACCCGATGCGGCGATCACAGCACCGGCTGCGGCGATCAACCAGCCGACCGCCTGGCCCGTCGTCACGACGCCGATGCCGCAGAGTGTGATGAAGACACCACCTCCGGTGATGAGTTGGACCTGGGTGAATATCACACCCACTGCTTACCAGAGCGCACGAGGTCGCGCTCGCTCTAGCGGGAGCCGGGCGAGGCGCTGTCCCGTAGGGGGATCGGTGACCAAGCGATCCACCGCCTCGGTGTGGCCACCTATGCGACGACCCCGACTCCGGAGCTGCGGCGCTCCATCAGGAGCGCGGTCTCATGCGCCGTCGCGACGCCGCTGTCGCCGTCGCACGAGAACGATTCCGGCATTCACGACGAACAACGTCAGGCAGGAAATCGCGCCACTCGCGCCGTTGAGGTCCGTCGTGAACTCGAGGACCGTGAACGCGATGGCAGCGGCGAGGTAAACGCACGCGGCGATGGTGAACACGCGAATCTGTACTGGGTCGTTTCGCCGCTCCTCGTCACTGCTCATGAATGAGACCTTCCCACACCTACTCGTTGGAGAGCGTGACGAGATCCCGAACTCCGAGCCACGGGAACTGCGTACCGATAGGGGATGGCTGACCGGTCGTCGCCGACGCACTCGCACAATTTTGTCAACGTGGTCAACGCCGTGCTCATGTCGAGCTGGGAGGCCCAACACATCGTGTTCCATCTGCACACTGGCGGTCTGTGCCCGCGGGATGCGGGATAGGTTCAGGATGGACATCGAGGCGTGATCGATCGGGGTCACTCGTCCGGCGAGATGCGCCCAGCCGCCCTAATGCGGTGCCTGAGCGCGAAGGGCCTCCCTGACAGGAATGGGTGACCGGGGACGGGTCGTACACTCGCTGCGTGGCATCGGCTGAGTATGAGCGGAGCAGCGCAGACGCGATCGTGATCTACCCGGTGGACAGGAACGCCGCCGCGGAAGCTCGAGTCATCGTGCCGGCGTACCCCGACTACGGTCGTGCTCAACTCCCTGTTATTCTCGCGACGAGGGTCGGCCTTGAGTTCTGGGACGGCCGTAAGGCCGATCGTCCGGCAGCAGCGCTCCCATGGGAAGACATCGTCGGGATCAGCGGACCGAGCCCTGCATCGAACAACCGGGGGCTCCGTATCAGGGCCAGGATCGGAGAACGAGCGCTCACGGCCGAGATACCTCTGCGCCCGGGCGGTGTCGGTCCACAGAAGATGCCTCAAGAGAGCATCGACGTCCTCGCAGGCAGGCTTCGCGCGCTCGGCGAGGCGGCGGGTTTCGCAGACGACATCCCCGATGTCAGACCCACCTCGGTGCAACTGCTTCCCGGCCGCGACTCGTTCAGCTTCATCATCCACGGGTTCGTCGCCTTCGGAAGTGGGGTCGCATCCTTCCTCGCCTTCTTCGCCATCGCCAGCTGGATACCTCTGGAGGTGCGCACGAGACCGATCATCTTCGTGCCCGCGATCCTGCTTCTCGCAGGCTTCTTCGTGGGCCTCCTGATCTCCTGGATCCTGATCGCTCGCGGATTGTCGCGGTGGAACCGGGAGAGGTCCGCCGGCTACCGCATCCGGGGTGCGCCGTGGCCTGTCGGGACGCCTCTGGTCGACCGGAGAACAGGAGAGGTCGCGCCCGTTCCCCCGGGCACCGCGCCGCCGTACGTCGTCTAGACAGTGGAGCAGATCGAGACGTACCCCAGAATGCCCCATCTGGGAATGGATGAGCGGCCACTGGGCCGGCGGGCGTAGCGCTCGGTCACGCCGTGCGTCGCGGCCAGAGAAGACTTTTGTCGGCTGGCTCGCGTCGCCTCGAGCACGCTACGCGAGCCTCAGTCGAGCTGAACGCTGCTGCGCCGTTGACCTCCGCTCCACGTCTCGAGAACCCACCGATCAGGACTGGGCAGGGCGCCCGCTTTTCCCTGTGCTGCTTCCCGGGCTCGCTCCGCGCAGCCGTAGATGCCGATGACGTCCGCAGTCTCGGCCCATAAAGCCTTCCGCAAAAGTAGGTAGTGCTCACCGTCGATGCTGATTTTCACGCCTCGAATCCTCTCGAGTCGTGGAACGCCGTAGTCGTTCCGGCGCGAAGCGCTGCCCTGTTGGCGCGTCCCGTAAGCGGATGGTTGACCGGCCATCGTCGGCCTGTCGTCACTGCTGGCGTCGTGCGTGCTTCGAGCGTGCGGCCCAGTCGTACGGCAGGTCCTGGGGAGGTCGATCGCCGACGACGGCCGAGAGTGCTCTGAGGTAGTGGTCGCCGGTCCGGACGAGGGCGATGGTTCGGGGTCGGTAGCCGAGCGGCCGTTCGTGCCAGATCGCTTTCGCGTCAACTTCCCAGAGGGAGAGCCAGTTGCGAGTGAGTGCGTAGGGGACGCCCACCCACATCGCGCTGTACTTCTTGCGGCGTTCGATGCTGACCAGGGTGTCCGGGTCGAGGAAGGTGGCCAGCAGCCCCGAGGTGGTGGCCAGATCGATCGCGGGGCGATCGGCGGGCGGGTGAGGGGGCCACTCCGGTTGGGTGCGCGAGAATCGTGCTTCCCAGGACCGACTCGGTCGCGCCCGCTCGATCTCCGCGAGACGGACGGCGGCGTACCCGTCGAAGAAGCCGCCGGTCATCGTCTCCGCGAGGAGCGCCCACTTCCGACCCACACCGACGACGAACCCGTCGATCGACCATCGGTTCCCGAATGCGAATCGGACCGTGACATGCGTCTGGTCACGTTGCGCTGTGGTCAGCAGTGCTCGGATCTTCTTCCTAGAGGACACCAGCACAGTCTGCCGACTGAGAGGAGCCGTCGCTTAACCTGCCGCGCTCGGCCGCGGCATCCCCCGGATGGGGGTCGTTCACCGAGCCACTTCGGCGAAGCAGGATGCGCTGTCGTTCCTCGCGGTCGCCTGCACGACTCTTCGCGCTACCGCGCCACTCGTGCAGACGACCGTGAGCATTGAGATGTTCAAGGTCCCCTGCACACGCGACCCGTGCGCCACTGAACCGTTCCGTAAGGGGATTCCCTACCGGAACTCCCGCCGGGAGATTAAGGGATGTCGGTAGGGGATGGGTCAGCGGAGAGCAGGGCGACCCGAGAGCCGCTCACCGGATTCTCGCGAGAGCCTCCGCGGTTGCGCGTCGAGCGAGGCGGATTGTCAGGTCGGAGCTGAGTAAGACGCCGAACCAGTGGTACCAGCAGACCTCGAGATGTTTCGGAGTGATGATGTGGTCGATGAAGAAAATCCGAGTGAGATCGACGGCCTCAGGAAAGTATTCATCGGAGGGTGCCCCTGCCTCCGTCCCAGGCCCGAGACCCATCAGGTCTTCCTCAGTCAGGACTCGAAGCAGCGTCTCCCGAACCTCCGACCATTGGTCACCGTCAACCTCGGGCAGCGGGCGCTGCATCATCGACCTGTACGCCCGTCTGAGTGATGATTGCTTCGTGAATCCAGTCACAGGACCATGATGGTTGCTCGCCCCCGGATGAGCTGTCGTGGCCGCAGCAGCGATCGTTCCGTATGGGGATCGTTCACCGGTCGCGTATCCAGCTACGGGCAGCGGTAGGTCTTCGCGAAGTCGGTTGCCGTGAACTGCCTTCCCTTGGTCATAGAGGTCAGTGACGGGCAGATGTCGTTGTTGTGCGCCGCCGCTACGAAGGGGGTTGCTGCTTGTGGGACGCAGCCGTAGTCCTGGTCGGGCTGGTCGAGGATTCGCAGCTGGCCTGTCTCCCCGGCGGCGAGGTGAAGATCGGACCAGGAGCAGGACCAGGTGAGTGAGGCTCCGGTGTCGTTGGTGATGCTGACGTAGTGGGAAGGGCCATGCACTCCGAACAGCAGATCACCCACCCACAGAACCGCGGCCGCCACGACGGCTAGAGCTCCCAGCGCGATCGACAGGCTCACCAACCGTCGTTGGCGGGGTGGTGTCTGCCGGTCCGGCGAGAGTCCACTCGGATCCCAACTGTCCAGACGTTCAACCACGGCGCCTCCACCCCTCAGCGCGACGAGGAACGGCCTCGACTGCCGCGCTCGTTCCCTTGAGTTTTCCCACGGGAAAACAGTAGGCATGACACGGCTCTCACCACGAGGAGCAACCGACTCGCGACCGAGAGCGTTCCGTTAGGGATCGGTCCCGCTTTCAGGTTGGATGCGCTCACAGCGGGTATCCGAAGTAACGTTCTTGCCAGCTCGGATTGCTCATCACGATCGGCCCGTCGTACTGGCCCCAGAGGGATTCCTCGGCAGCGACCGCGAAGTCTAAGGCTTCGAGAGCTGCGGTTATCGGTTGCAGGTCCTCCGGTTCGACCAGCGCGTCGAACTCCTCTCGCGAGTACGCTCCCGGCCTCTCGAGGGCGATGAAGCAGAGGTCCCCGTGCTGGCTGATGGCGACGACGAGGTCTGCCGTCGTGCGTGTGGCTGCACCGTTCACTGTCATCTGAGTAAACGTTGCGGAGTCCTGCCAACTCCACGAATCGTCTACCGACACCGCGCCGGGAAAGCTCTTCTCGAGGAGCGCTGCAAGCGCGTCCACCTTTGCGGCCAGTCGTGGTCCGTCGAAATCGATCGGCCGCTCGGGAGCCGCAGGGTCATCCATCTCGCGTAACCGGCGTTCAAGCGCCGCGCCCTCTAACCACATGCTCGAAGTGTCCTCCATGCCGACCAGGTTCGGCTCGTCTGATGAGCTGAGACGACGGAGGAAAGTTGACCGCCCTTCAGCTCGAACGGACGCACGGTCGGCTGCTCGTGGTCATCGAGGCTCGCCCGGAGCAGTTGACTGTTCCGTTAGGGGATGGTCAGCCGGTCGGTTTCGAGTGGTGCCGCTTCCGCTCCCACTCCTCCGCGAGGATCGCGTAGACCGCTGAGTTGATCCAGGTCTCGCCGCGTTTCTCACTTTGCAGGAACAGGGCCTCTCGCCGCAGGCCCATCTTCTCCATCGCGCGCACGGAGCCGCGGTTGTGAGCTGCGGCACGTCCGATGATGCGGTGCAGACCGAGCGATCCGAACCCGACGTCGAGCAGGGCGGCGCCCGCCTCGAGCGAGTAGCCCAAGCCGGCCGTGTTGGGGTGGAGGAACATGCCGATCTCGCCCTGCTCCCCGTCCGCCGAACGGATCAGGACGGCATCGCCGACGAGGGCCGCCGATGCTCGGACCTCGATTCCGTAGAAGCGGCGATGACCCGGTTCGCGCAGCTCCCACTCGCTGTCCCGCTCCTCGAACCAGGAAGCGTACTGCCCGTCCGAGAGCGACGGGTGGCCGAGGAACCGAGAGGCGTGGGCGTCGCCCCGGTACGCCATGACCGACGCTTCGTCGTCCCGGGTGAGGCGACGCAGGCGGAGGCGGGGTGTGAGCAGATCGACCACGCCATTCATCTGCTCAGGCTATGTGCGGGTGAGGTCGACGCTGCGGGAAGCCGTCCCGTAAAGGGATCTCCATACGGGACAGCAGTGCCGACACACGCGTGAGGACGACACCGACCGAGCGCGTCGAGAAGTCCCGCCGATGTCAGGAGGGGTCGCGGTCTCCGCGCACTGTGAGGAACCAGGCGGTGTCGTTGTCCGCGTTCGATGCGGTGGCGTTGACACTCGATATCGGCTTCTCGCCAAGCGACGTGGGATCGATCTCGTGTGGGCCGTCGGCGCAGTCGATCGCGTCGAGGGTGGTCGTCGTTCTCGTCGCCGGTCCCCCAGCCGTGGAAAGCGATCCGATTTCGAGGTCGATCACTCCTTCGCCGAGGCAGTCGAAGGTGATCGCGGTCGGCAGCGCCGGCCTCTCGAGGGTGACTTCGACGCGGCCGCCGTCATCGTCGGCCTCGACGTTCAGCGAGAGGACCGCTACGACGTCGCGATCCGTTGCCACGTCCGCTTGGCGCTCTTCGCGCCACTGCGTGATGCGAGGATCTTCACCGGGTACCGGTGTGCAGCCGGCGAGAGCCGCCACAAGAACAAGACCAGCTGCTGTGTGGATCGGACGGGGCCTCATTTCTCCACAGTAGAGGCACAGGACGCCGAAGAAGACCCATCATTACAGCGCCAGCGCTCGTCTCCTTCGCGGCGCGATACGGTGTGCTGACGAGGCACGGGGGGATGCGGTGGGATCGACGACGCGCCTGAGGTGGGTGGCCGGAGCGGCAGTGACGGCGCTCACGATGACGCTCATGGCCGGGTGTTCCGGCCCCGACACCGAGGCGTACACCGATTTCGAGCGGGCGCAGGACGAGCGGGACGCTCTTCCCGACGTCGGCACCGTAGGAGACGGTTACGACCCCGCCTCGATCCGTTACGTCGGGTCAGCTGAAGGGCTGGACGTCTGGATCGGGTCGCAGACCATGACCGGAGGCCGGTGCGTCATCGTGGACGGAGACGGCGACAACGAAGACGGAAGCGGCTGCGGGGATGAGCTGTCGCTGAACGGAGCATGGGCCGTCCAGATTCACACCGATGGCGCCGGTCCAGACGACGCCACTGGCATCGACTGGACGAGCCTTGGCGAGAACGTGTCCATCCGCCGGTATTAACCACCCTGTTCCTCAAGTCGACCGCGCGGACGAGCACGTGCGAACGACCCCTACCGGCCGCCCGGTCGACCATCGCTCACCGGAACGCTGGGCTCGAGTCGCGATGGCGCCTTTTGGGCCGGCGGCGATGTCATCCTTCCTGCGTTGTCGGGAGGATGATCGTCAGGGTGACCCCAACGAAGCGCCGTCTGCGGATCTCGAACGTGCAGTTCGTGTTCGCGATCGCCTGCTGTCTCGTCATGCTCGTGCTTGCACTTCTGAACGGCAACTTTCAGTGGGCCCTGCTCGTCCTGGCGGGTGCAGCCATCGGCATCGTCTACAACTTCTGGAGCACCGAGTCGGCGCCCCGAGCCGTGACCGACTCGCGCTCTCGCGAGTACTCGATCAACGTTCCCGCTCGTCGCCTCGAACGGGACCGGCCGCATGCAGCCGTGGTCACGAAGGGACCCTACAGCGGTGAGTACGCGATCATCTCTCGTGACGACGACTGCTGGTCTGTCATCGTCGCGCCGCGAAAGCTGATCGCCCGACGTCCGAGCGCCGGCTTCTATGACCTCTCCGATACTGCCCTCGACGACCTGCTCCACGATCTAGGTGCAGCCGTCATCCGGTCGGGTTTCTACGCCGACCAAGTGCTCGATGGGTTCGGACTCTGACCCTCTGCAGCACGAGGACCCCGTAGTTCTCGTACCAGCGTTCTGTTCGACGGGAACACCGTCCCGCATGGGGATCGACCACCGGACGCTTTGCTCCTTCGGTGCGAGACGGAGGATGGCCGGTTGATCGTTAAAGTTTTGCACTGCGGCTAGTGCGCCGCGGCGGTTCAGTTCGTACGCTCAGCACATGACTTTTAGAGGGAGCGCGCGGAGTCGACGTCGGCAGCTCCTGGTGTGGGCTCTGGCTGCGCTGGTGGTGTTTGCGCTGGTGACTCTTGTTGTCGCCTTCGCGGCAACCCAGCTCAACGCTGCTGCTTTCGCCAGACGCCCGGAGATCGAGAACTGGGCTGACCCGAGCAGGGGAACATTCACGCTCGGGCTGGGATGGGGCTTGGTCGCCGCCGCAGTCACCGTCGCGGTCGGCGTCACCGGTGATCGTCTGCGGTTGCGCAACGCAAGGTAGAACCGCGTTCCGTGGGGGGATCCTTCAGTGGTCGTCGTGAACCGTGTGTAGGGCAGCTCACTTCAGCGAGCTGTACCTCGAGACGTTGCCGGTGGAGCGATACCCGATCGGGAACCTCCCAATGAGGACGCCGTTGCGGTAGCTGTCCTTCACTTCATCAGCGAAGAGGTCCGCGTCTGCGGGTGAGCCGAAAACGCCGAGCACGGTGTTATGTGGCGACTCGTCGTGCTGGACGATCCAGACCTCTGTCTCAATCGCTGGCTCGGACTCGCTTGGAGGGGCGACTTCGTGCTCGATGCTCACACGAGCACCCTAGGTGCGTCATCGTCCCGCAAGGGGATCACTCACCGGGCGCTGAGCCGGGTCGACCCGCCCGGGGCGACCCGGCTGCTCTGCCGCTCAGCTGTTGCGGGCGATGTAGGCATGGATCGCGGCGAGACGGTCCTGGTTCTTCGCCTTCAGTTCGTCCAGGGCGTCCTGGCTCGCGGCGATCAGTGGCGCCTGGTACGACGCCTCGAGGTCGCCCAGCGTCTGAGTCAGGCCCGTCGCGGTGTTGCAGCGCGCTTCGATGGTCGCGATGCGGATCTCCTCCGCTTTGTCTGCCAACGTTCCGCCCATTCTCGACGCGAGCTCGTTGGCCTCGACCGAGCTCCACTCGCCCGATCCGGTACGGGGCTCCAGTCCTTCCTCTCGCAGGCACTGCCACCACGCCTCGCGGGCTTGCTGCCAGGCCGGGTCAGCGGAGGCTGCGTTGTACGCCAGGGTCTGGATCTGAGGAACGAGCGACTCGGTGAGCTCCGCATTGTCGGGGGTGAAGCTCGCGATTTCGGGATCCGGTTGCATCGTGCATTCCTCGTAGGCCGCTTCCCATGCATCGCCTCCCGCCGCCCGGTCTGCTTCGAACGCCGCGTTGATGGCCGACGGCGCCGCGCCGTATCCGTAGAGACGCGCCCGCGATTCGTTCCAGATCCCGTAGCTGCGATCGCCGAACCGCGATGCGGTGTCGTCCTCGACGGACGCCGCGGAGTAGGCGAAGCCCTTCTCGTTCATGCACTTCGCGAAGGCGATGTCGGTGGCGTGGTTTGCGAGAGCGAGCGTGGATGCGGGGCCGTAGAAGTCGTACTCGGTCAGCGGCAGGATGATCTCTCCGGACTCCGTGTCGAGGTAGGCGTGGGCGGACGGATCGGGGGTGAGCGCTGCGCTGCTGGCGCTCTGGGAGCAACCGGTCAGGGCGAGGGGAACGGCCGCGAGCAGCGCGACCACGGGGAATCGGTGGAGCCTCATGATTCTGACCTTTCGGAAGTCGGTGTTGACGAGGACGCGGCTGCGGGTTGGTCTCAGGTGCGTCGTGTCTCCAGTGAAGGCGCGGCTGCGCGTTGAGTCCTCAGCTGGACAGTCACGTCCTCTCGTCCGTTCGGACGAAAGATGCATCGGTCCGCGCTCGGCGACGAGGCGGCCCGTTAGCGTCGTGGCATGTCAGGTCTTCTCCGCCGGATCTCGCTGCGTGCGGTCGACGTCGCTGTCGCTGTCGCGTTCGTCGGCTTCTGGTGGTCCGCCGAAGCCGGCCGTCTCGTAGGGCCGGACGGACCGACGAGAGGCGCCGTCATCCTTCTCATCGCTCTGGTCATCGCCATCGGTGTCCGGCGACCGTGGATCGCGGCCGGCGCAGCTGCGGTCGTAGTGCCCGTTTCGCTTCTGCTGCTGAAGGACGAGTCGGGAACGCTGTGGCCCTCCGCGTTCGGAGTGGCCTACATCGCCGCGCGCACGGGAGCGCAGACGATGACGCGCGGCAGATGGCTGCTCTCCGTGGTACTCGTCGTCGCTGGGTTTGCGCTCGCGCTGCCGACCGGTGGACCGGTTTCCGCCGCCGTGCTCGCTGGAGTCGTGGTGCTCGCGTGGGCTGGCGGTCACCTCTCGCGGGTCAGCCGGGAACGAGCGCGGCTGCTCGCGGAGCAGCGCGTCCTCACGCAGGGTCTCGAGGACGCCGGACGTGAGCTGAACCTCATCTCCGAGCGCGCTCGTATCGCGCGGGATGTGCACGACATCATGGCCCAGTCCCTCTCGATCGTCCTCGCGCAGGCCGATGGCGCTGCGCGACTGGTCCGGGCCGATCCCGGCCGGGCCCAGGCGTCCCTTGGAGTGATCTCTGACGTCGCGCGCTCCTCCCTCGTGGAAGTGCGGATGCTCATCGAGTCGATCGGACCCAGCCCCGTCACCCTCGACCAGCCGACCCTCAGCGAGTTGCCGCACCTCATCGAGCGCTTCGACAGCGCCGGCCTCACCGTCCGCTTCGCGGAGGACGGGGAACGGCTCACGCTCACCGAGGGGCAGCAGCTGGCCGTCTACCGGATCGTGCAGGAGGCGCTGACCAACGCGCTCCGCTACAGCGGCGATCGGCCCAACGCCTTCGTCCGGCTGCTCTGGAACGGAACCGCGCTCCTGCTCGAAGTCACCTCCCACGGGCGACCAGGGCGAGAGCCCTCAGTCGGCTCCGGGATGGGAGTCGCCGGAATGAAGGAACGCGCCGAGCTCGCCGGCGGGTGGCTCACCGCCGAGGGCACGGACGGCGACGGCTCCTTCGTCGTCACCGCCTCCATCCCGGCACCGGATTCCGAGCGCGGCACGTGATCCGAGTCGCGGTGGCCGATGACCACCTCTTGTTCTGCTCAGGGCTGGAAATGCTGATCGACGCAGAAGCCGACCTCCACTTCGCTGGCGCCGCCTACGACGGAGCCGCCGCCATCGAGCTGGTGCTCGAGCAGAAACCGGACGTCCTGCTCCTCGACGTGCGCATGCCCGTCCTCGACGGCATCTCGACAACCCGACGTCTCACGCAGCACTCCGGCATCAGCACCCGCGTCATCATCCTCACCACCCACCAGCACGACAGCGCGATCGCGCAGGCTCTCTCCGCCGGCGCCGCCGGCTTCCTCGTGAAAGACGCCTCCACCGAACTGCTCCTCGGAACAATCCGCGCAGTGGCCGCCGGCCGGACCGTCGTCGCCGGCGCCGCGGAGCACCTACCGGTGCGCGACTACCTGCCCTCGGCGTCGACCACGACGCCCGAAGTTCTCAACGCGCTCTCGGTCAAGGAAAAGGAGATCTTCGCGTCCGCCGCGGAGGGCCGGAGCATCGCCGAGATCGCAGCCGCCGCGCACCTCAGTGAATCCACGATCAAGAGCCACATCTCCAGCATCCTGAGCAAGCTCGGACTCGCCTCGCGTCTGCAGCTCGTCGCCTTCGCCCACCGGCACGGTCTCGTGTAGCTGGCCTGCGACACCATTCGATCGCCTACAGCGTTCAGCACCGCGTCCCGTATGGGGATCGCCCAGTGCGACACTTCCCACCCGAAGGTCAGAGGGTGGGAAACCAGCTCGAGTTGTCCACGATCCACAGCGACACGGAGTTCCAGAGCCCGGTGATGACGAGGACGCCGATCGCGATGAGGAGCACGGCGACGGCCTTGTTGGCGTAGGCGCCGATGCGGCGCAGCCAGCGGCGTGAGCGTGCTGCGCGGGCGAGGACGAGTCCGAGCAGGAACAGCGGGGTGAGCATGCCGAGGAAGTAGACGAACCCCAGCGCGACGCCGAGTCCCACGGTGTCGATGTTGGAGGCGAGGCCGTAGGCGATGGCGAGGGACGGGCCGAGGCAGGGGTACCAGACGGCGGCGCAGCTGACTCCGAGCAGCAGTGCTTTCGCGACCGAGCTGCCTGGGGTGGAAGTCTTCGTGATCCAGGGGATCCGGAGGACGCCGAGGGAGTAGAGGCCGGCGGCGATGAGCAGTCCGCCGGCGATGAACGTGTACGGCGGCCGGGCGAGGTTCACGTTCGCGCCGAACGCGAGCAGCAACGCCACCGACCCGATCAGCACGAGAGCGGCCCCGACCGCGAACGCGAGGATCGACCACACCTGCCGAGACGGTCGAGCCCGTCCGTCCCCTGTCGAGGTGAGCGCGCCGACGATGCCGGGGAGGATCGGTGCGGCACAGGGGGAGAGGAGAGCGAGCGCGCCCGCGAGGAACGCGGTGCCGAGCGCGGGGAACATGCCCTCACCCTAGTTTCCGGAAAGGGCGTGTCCTGGTCCCGCGCTTCCTAGGCTGACCCTGTGACCTGGACAAGTCGACCGCGCAGCATCGCAAGGGTGACCGCTCGAACCCTCGCCATCACGGCCATCGCTGCCGCGGGCGCGGCCTCGCTGAGCGGGTGCTTCACCACCGCCGAGCGGCCGCCGCTCACTTTCGCGGACCTCGACCGGGCGGCGACCGACGCCGATACGTTCCCGACGCTGCCCCCGCGGGCCTCCTGGTCCGAGATGGACGAGACCAGCTCCCGGCTCGTCGGCCGAGTCGGCGACCTGTCGCTGTTCCTGGCGCGCACGAGCGATCCGGAGACGACATGCCTGACGAGCGTCGCTGACGAGGACACATGGGGCCAGAGCTGCGGGGCCGGCGGGTTCGACAGCGCGATCGGCCGCGACACGGTCCACGTCGTCCCGGACGGCGGGGGAGTCGAAGAGACGTGGACGCCGCTCAGCGAGAACGTCTACGTCGACAGCCCTGGTGTGCGGTGACGACGATCGAGGAGCTTCGACTGGCGCTCGTTCCCGTGTTCGAGGCGATGCTGCACGAGGACGAACGCTCGTCACTTCGGCTGCACTTCGTGCGGCTCGCAGAGTGGCCGGACGGTTCTCCTCTGAGTCCTGCAGATCGCCTCGAGGACGGCAGCGTCGTCGCGCAGTGGGTAGTCCTCGGGGAGACGGGCTCATCGCGAGAGCTTCAGAGCGGCGTCTCCGTGTTCGTCCTCGCTCTGGCCGTGCAGAGCGATCTTCAAGACTTCATCGCGGAGAGCGTCTTCGGGTGGGGACAGCTCAGGGGTACTTAAACGCTCCTGCCACCTTCTGGCACCGGGCGCCTCCGCCGGCAGAGGCGAGCGGCAGGCCACATCGATGAACTATCGAGACCTGGCCGCCTCCTCGATGAACCACTGTCGTCGTACGGTCTGGTCATGGGTGCACTGGTTCGGCGTCGCGTTCGGTGGTGGTGGCTCGCGATCGCGTTGGTTGCTCTCGTCGCGGTGGTCCTTCTCGCCGGTGACCGTTCGGGTAGCTGCGTGGAGTACGTGAACTCGCCAGGCGTGTGCACCAGCGTCAACGAGGATCCCCGTACCTGGGTACTCGTCGGGATCGGCAGCCTGATCGTCCTCGGCGCACTGTATGGAGCGTTTCGGCGCCGGTAGTCGAGCCCTGCAACCGATCATGGCCGCCCGCGAAAGGATCGTGAGCGGGCGATCGGCTCGGTGGCTGAAAGCCTTGAACTCGCGTGCAGCCCACGGTTCTGGACTGCCGCGACGATCAGCCGGACATCGAGCGGCGTCCATACACTGAGGACTTGTGACTGCTGATCGAATCCAGCTCGTGCGCGACGACAAGCTCGCTATCGTCCCCGCGTCCGCCGTCGCGGTGCAGCCGTCAGCGGGCTGCTGATGGCCGGCGGGGCGAGCAGTGCGCTCGCCTGCAACGCTCTCGGCGCGGTGATCCATGACGTCCGATCAGCGATCTGACCACGACGCGTCTCTCGCGCGCGAGCCCGACACGGCTCAGGCTCGCACCGATGCGAACTTCCGCCCGGCCGACCACTTCGACTCCGACGGGTCTATCACGCAGCCGACCCTCGGCTTCACCGGCTGGGTCCGTTGGATGTGGCGCCAGCTCACCAGCATGCGCACCGCGCTGTTCCTGCTGCTGCTGCTCGCGATCGCGGCGGTGCCGGGCTCGCTCGTGCCGCAGCGCTCCTCCGACCCCAACGGCGTCACCCAGTACTTCATCGACAACCCGGACCTCGCGCCGCTGCTCGACAAGGTCCAGGCCTTCGACACCTACACCTCGGCGTGGTTCTCGAGCATCTACCTGCTGCTGTTCGTCTCGCTGATCGGCTGCATCATCCCGCGGACGAAGCACCACTTCCAGGCGATGCGCTCGCGGCCGCCGAAGACGCCGGCCCGTCTGCAACGCCTCGCCGGCTACACCGTCCGAGAAGTTGAGGGCTCCACTGCGGAGGAGGCGATCGAGGGCGCCCACGCGATGCTGCGCCGCGCCGGCTACCGCATCGAGCGGTACAACGATCCGCGCGGCCGCTGGTCGAGCGTCTCCGCTGAGCGCGGTTACCTCCGCGAGACCGGCAACCTGGTCTTCCACTCCGCCCTGGTCGGCATCCTCGTCGCCGTGGGTATCGGCGGTGGATTCGGCTACAGCGGGCAGCGTGTGCTGGTCGAGGGTGGTCAGGGGTTTGCGAACAACCTCGCGGCCTACGACTCGTTCAACCCGGGGCGCTTCTTCGACAGCAGCCAGCTCGACCCGTATCAGCTGAACCTCGACAGTCTGGCCGTCGAGTACGTGACCGAGCCGGGCGAGGCGTTCGGGCAGCCGATCGACTACACCGCGACCGTCACCACCACCCAGCGCGGAGGCAGCAGCGAAGAGCGCACCGTCAAGGTCAACGAGCCGCTGGCGATCGGGGGCACGAATGTCTACCTCCTCGGCAACGGCTACGCCCCGACGATCACGGTCCGCGACCCTTCCGGCACGGCGATCTTCACCGACTCGGTGCCCTTCCTCCCGACCAACGCGAACCTCACCTCGGTCGGAGTGGTGAAGGTGACGGACGGCCTTGCTGAGCAGATCGGCATGACCGGCTTCTTCTACCCCACCCAGGACCAGCTCGCGACAGGGGCATCGACGTCCGTCTTCCCGGACCTTCAGTACCCCGTGCTCTCGCTCAACGTGTTCTCGGGCGACCTGGGATTGAACGGCGGAGTGCCGACCTCTGTCTACGAGCTCGCCGTCGACTCTCTGACTCGACTGACCGGAGGCGACACCGGAGTAGCACCATTGACGCTGAAGCCGGGCGAGACCACGAACCTGCCCGACGGACTGGGCACCGTCACCTTCGAGAACGTCGGAGCCGACCCGGACGTCATCGGCACCGACAGCGTCCGCCGCTTCGCGTCCTTCGACATCCACCACGACGCCACCCAGGGCTGGGTGCTGCTCTTCGCGATACTCGTCCTCGCCGGGCTTCTCACGTCACTATTCGTGCCGCGCCGACGAGTCTGGATCAAGGCCACCCCGGCCGAGGACGGCTCGCTGCGCCTCGAGTACGCCGGACTCGCCCGAGGCGAAGATCCACAACTCGTGCGAACGGTTCGCACGGTCGCCGACCGACACGCGCCACTCGACTAGAGCGGGCTGCTCGCTGCCCTAAATCCCAACGACCTCGGGGCGTCTACCCATCGGGCGGTCCTGAGGAAGATGTAGTGCTCACCGTCAGGGCTGTTTTCACGCCTCGGATCTTTGTCCGTTCCGACGTCGTTTGGGCGCCATGGCGCCGGTGTCAGGTCGCTGGCGTGCATCCCGTGTAGGGATCCCCACGCGGAACGGTCGGATCACCGGGGTTGATCCGCCCCTCCCGTACAGGGCTGGATCAGCCCGTCAAAGGGCGCCCGTGGATTGTCTGGTCGCGAACGCGAGGTTGAGGAAGGGTAGATCGTCGCGTGCGATGACGGCCGTTATGTGGCGACCCTCGAGTTCGGCTCCGATACCGAGGACGTGAGCGTCGGTATCAAGTAGAACCCCGTTTTCCGGTCGACTGTCGACGCTGACTGCCACGCCACGCTCGACCGCAGCCGCGGTCGCTCCGCCTAGCAGTTCCCCTGGCAGCGTCCCTTGGACGCGCGTATCGCGGAATCGGTTCCTCAGCACGTGATTCACATGATCCGTCAGCGTTGATTCGATCGTTCGTGGACCGGGGTCCTTCGGGTCGATGAGCGTCGTCAGCACTGCTTCCCAGAGCATCGGGAACTGGAGTCGAGCTCTTATCTCCATAAGTCGTGCGGGAAGGGGGCGCACTGGTGGTTCGTCGAGCTGAGTGCGCAGCTCGCTGCTGATGTCGGCCAGGTTGGCGGGATCGTCTCGGTTCTCCGGTCGGCGCCAGAGGGTGTAGGTGATCGCCGCGGAGAGGTAGCGGCTCTGCTCGTTTGTGGTGTGCACGATCGTCCCTACAGCGATCTCTTCGACGGAGGGTTGCTGCTGCAACGTGAACAGCGCACCAGGGAATCGAGTGGTCACTTCATCAAGCGACGGCGGGTACGGGTCCTCAAGGCTGGAGTGCACGGCCTCAGCCTGTTCGAGCCACGGCAGCTTCGCAACGGGTCACTGGATGACGGAGTGGGTAGCCGCGTCGATGTGCTCTGAGCCCGATCCGCTCCGGCCTCGTTCAAGCACGTCAGGACCATGGAAGACGCCTGTCCCGTAAGGGGATCGCTGGCCGTGCGTCTGAGAGGATCAGCGCATGTTGCCGGATGCCGAGCTTGCCGCAGCGATCGAGGCCGTCGGGGTGCGGCGGCGTCATCCGGTTCCGGAGTACGACTACCGGATCGATGACGTGCGGCTGGTCGCTGGTCTGCTCGACTTTCGGCTCTGCATGTGCTCATCCAACCCGGAGCCCGCTGCCCCGCCAAGGCTTCGCGTGGTTCGGGTCGACGTCGCCCCGGGCGGGCACTGCTGGGCGGCTAGCTGTTTTCTCGTGTCGCCCGGCCGGGGTGGAGGTGCTGCTAGTTCTCCGAGCTTGCAGAGAGGGTGGAAGTCGTTCCTGGTGGGCGGTAATTGCCGGCGAGGTGGATGAGGTTTCGGGCTGGCATCCAGCCGTGCTCGCGGGTCTCGGTGTGGTTGAGGGTCTCCACGAACAGCTCGAAGTCTCGGTCGCCCTTCGTGTCGTGAATCCAGGCCAGGACCTCCTCGACCGAGTCGGCGTCCGTGATCCGCTGCGGGTCATGGGTCACCGCCAGCTCGTCATCGGCGCCAATCCAGAAGCAGACCCAATAGGTCAGCGGTTCCTCGCGCTGCGCGTCAAAGAACGCTTCGTTCCATTCGGCTCGCATCAGCCCTCCCGTGTCCATCTTGAAGATAGCTCTACCAGCGCCGCGGCGTCCGTTGAGGGGTCGTCAACCGGTCGCCCGCGAGTTGCGTACGCCGCTGTCGGTCCTCGCAGTCGCCTGCACACCTCTTCGCGTCACCGCGGCACTCGTGCAGACGACCGTGAGCATTTAGATGTTCAAGGTCCCCTGCACATGCGACGCGGGCGCCACTGAACCGTTCCGTAAGAGGATGGTCTTGCGGACGCTTGATCAGCCGGTCGTGGACGTGTCGAGTGCTGCGGCGACGGAGGCGCGGATCGCGTCGTAGTCGGGGTCTTCGGGATTGACGTCCGGCGGGGTGAGTTCGATGGATCCGATGGGCTGCGAGCGGGTCTTGAGAGCGAGCTGCACGAACTTGCCGAGCATGCCCTGTGGGATGTCGGTCTGGACGACGTTCGAGCCGGCGTCCGCGATGGCTTGAAACTTCAGCAGCACGTTGGCTGGGGCGAATTGGGTGAGGATCGCACCTTGTACTTCACGCTGTCGTTCCATGCGGTCGTAGTCGCCGCGAGCGGATCCGTAGCGGGAGCGGGCGTAGGCGAGGGCGTTGTTGCCGTCGAGGTGGTGCTTGCCGGGTTTGAGCCAGCCGTTCACTCCGACGAGCTCGCCAGTGTCGGGGTCGAGGACCCCGCCGAAGGGCAGGTCGTCCTCGCCGGTGTAGTCGATGTCGATGCCACCGAGCGCGTCGATGAGGTCCGCGAAGCCCTGCATGTCGATGAGGGCGTAGTACTGAATGGTCATGTCGAGGGCACCTTCGGCCGCATCGCGCATCGCCTCGATACCGGGGGCGCTGCCCTCAGCTTCGGCGTCCGGGTACAGCTCGGGGCTCTTCAGCTCGACTTCGGTGTAGATCGAGTTGAGCATGCACGGGTCGACGTTGCACTCGTTCCAGAGGTACCCGTCTGGATAGAGCTCGGCCATCGGTGATCCCTCCCGGAACGGTACGTCCCGGAGATCCCTGGGGAGGCCGACGATGGTTGCTGCGCCGGTGCTTGCGTCGATCGAGGCGACGGAAATGCTGTCGGGGCGCAGACCGTCACGGTCCCCGCCGGCGTCGCCGCCGAGCAGAAGGATGTTGTAGCGGCCGTCGACGGGCGCGGCCATCTGCCCGTCCCCGAACACGTTCGAGAGCAGCCCGCGGGAGATCCCGATCAGGTGGCTGCCATAGCCGGCCGTCCCCACCGACACCAGGAGGAGCGCGACGGTCGCTGCACTCAGCGCGGCGCGCGCTCGCGGCGCGACTCTCACCAGGCGGGCCAGCCTCAGGGTGTCGAGAGTGAGCATGAGCCAGAACGCCGCGTAGCCAAGGAGCAACGCCTGCGCGACGATCAGTGTCCCGTCGAGGGCGACGAGCGAGTAGAAGACCGAGGGCAGTAGCAGGAACAACGCCAGCGTCAGAGCCAGCACCGTCCAGAGCGCGAGGGTCGCTGCAAGACCGAAGCGCCCGAGGCGCCGCGAGCCGGCGAGGACCTGCGCCGATCCGGGGATCAGCACATTCAGGCCCAGCAGCCACCAGCCGCGACGGGTCATCACCGCTCGCGACGCCGTGTCCGGGTACCGCATCGGCAGTTGGACAACCAGGCGGTTCTTCGTCACTTCTCCGCTGCGCACGACGCCCTCTCCGAAACCGACCACTCACCGTAAGCCGCCACCCCTCACCTGCCGCTTCGACGCGCTGCCAGGAGCCACGTACTCCGCGCCATCAACGCGGACACACGTGCGACGCGGCTACGCGGTAGCAGCGGGCGCAGGGAGTCGGACCGACGCCGCTACCGCTAGGTTGTCGTCCTCCTCTTCGGAGAGCGTCTCCCGCAGAGACGCGACCGCACGCGCGTACCGCGAACGGGCGGTCGATACCGGGATCCTCAGCACACGACCTGCCTCGTTTATCGTGAGTCCTTCCCAGTGCACCAGGCTCACCACCTCGTGCAGCTTCTCCGGCAGTCGCAGCATCGCGTCACGAACATCGATCGCAACATCGACGGCCGCGGTGCTCGATGGAGCGATTACGTCCTCGAGAACCAGCGCGTCGGCTGTCTTCCGGACCGTGCTCGCTTTCCGGCGGTGGTTCGCGAGGGTGTGCCGGGCGGTGACGAACAGCCACATCCGCGCCCGCTCCGGCTCTCTCGGGATCGCAGAAATCCGCTTCCATGCCGTCAGGGCAGTTTCGCTGAGGAGGTCCGCTGCATCCTCGTGATGGAGGGTTCGGCGGAGGAAGTAGGCGAAGAGGTCGGCGGCGTTTGCTTCCATCGCGGCTCGAAGGCGCGTGGCGCGATCGTCGTTCTGCTTCCGGATCACTCTGCTGCTCCGCAGTCCAGAGAGGTTGCAATCGACACCCGCTCCTGGAAACCCGCGTCCTCTAGTGCGGCATGAACGGAGTCGCTGACGCTTGCGCCGATATCAGAGAGCTTTCTCAGCGCAGCGCTGGGCTCGCTCGGGGAATCTCCCTCAGAGAAGTGCCAGTAGTCGTCTGGCTCGGGTTCGAGGTTGTCCAGGTCGATGGCAGCCAGGGCTGCGGCGGCCGCGGCCATCCCCTCAGGAGAATTGAGGGTCCGTTTGGTCACGTCCTCGGGCTGCACCTGAACCGTCGCCGTGCAGCTCTCGCCATCGATGGTCACCGCGAACTCGCGGATATCGCTGCTGAGAATCGGGCGTTGCAGCAAGGGCGCCGCGACCGCGACACCGCCTACTCCCGCGACGATGACGCCGGCGATCACAGCAGCGATCCCGGCCTGCCGGCGGTGCCGCTGCTGTCGCGATGGCTCGACCGCCAGCATCAGCCGTACGGCCTCATCGGCGTCCTGCGGAGAAGCGGTCCGGTACGGGTTCGTGGCGTCGAGGTCGTTGATCGTGGGGCGAGTCATGGTGGTCCTCCAATGATGCGGCGTCATAGAGGACATGTCGCGAGGAGGACGAGAACGCGAAACCGCGACAGAAAAATGAGTCGCCGGGTGCCGCTGTCACGACGAGGGCGGTCGACCTCGTACCGGGGGATCCGTCTACAGAAGCCATGGCGGCGAAATCGGGTAGTCCGACCGGCTCGTCCACAACCGACGCGCCGGGAGCGTCAGTCGAGGGTCGGCTTCACTGCGGTGATCGCTTCTAGCGGGGATCGAGGCCCTGGAACGTGTTGGGGAAGTTGTCGAGCCAGCGCCATCGGTCGATCGGCCACGTGATCGCGACGGCTCGGCCGGTCACATTGTCGATCGGGACGAAGCCCTTGGAGGGCGTGCCCTGTTGGAGGCGAGAGTCGGCGGAGTTCCCCCGGTTGTCGCCCATCACCCAGAGCCCATCGGGCGGCACGGTGACATCGAACGGGATGCTCGACGCCGCCGGTGCGTTCTCCCCGCCCTTGACGTACGAGGCCTCATCGAGGGGCTGCCCGTTCACGGTCATCTGCCCCAACGGTGTGCAGCAGACGACGTGATCGCCAGGAAGCCCGATGAGCCGCTTGATGAGGTGATCGTTCGTCTCCTCGGGCGCCAGTCCCACCGCCTGCAGCGTGTTCTCGAACAGCCCGGCCACGGACGTGTCCTCAGTCTGCGGGACGGGCTGAAGCCATCCGCCCGGGTCCTTGAACACGATGACGTCTCCGCGGGAGAGGGGCACGACGTGGGGGACGAGTTCGTTGACGATGATGCGGTCGTCTTGCACCAGCGTGTTGTTCATCGAAGACGACGGGATGTAGAACGACCGCACGAGGAACGTCTTGACCAGGCTGGACACCAGAACCGCCACCAGGACGATGACCACCACGTCTCGCAAGAACAGCAGCGCCTCGTGCCGCCGCCGCTGCGGCGGCCGTCGGCCGGTCAGGGGCACGGAGTCGGCCGGCGTCGTCATGCTGAGAAGGCTACGTCCACGGATCCTGCTCGAAAGACCACCTCTCGATCAGCGAAGCTCGCCACCGCAACGGCTGAGGTCGCTTCTACGTGAACCAGCACTCATATCCTCAGATACTCATTTGAGTTGACGGGTGGCGCCCATCTACAAGATGGAGCCTCGGGCGGATGACCGCAGAGCTGCTCCCGTCTGAGACGATCGGGCCGGATCGGACACCACTGAGCATGAGCACGCCACCGAAAGCAGCAGCACTCGCCCGAGACGCTGCGGCACGCACCGATGACGCCGCCCTGATGGACGGCGCGCGGCGAGGCGACCGGGCTGCGTTCGGCCGGCTCTACGACCGGCACGCGGCGACGACCTACCGCTACGCCCTCAGCATCGTCCGCGCGCCCACCGACGCCGAAGACGTCGTGCAAGATGTGTTCCTCACCACGTGGACGCGGATCAACGACGTCGCGATCGTGGATGCGTCCGCCCTTCCGTGGCTGCTCACCACCGCGCGGTTCACCGCGCTGAATCTCGTCCGAACCAAGACCCGTGCACGTAACCGCACCGAAGACGCGGACCTGTCCCTGCACTCAGACCGACGCGGCATCCCTGACGAGGAAGTCGAGAGGCGTCAGCTCGCCGGAGCGATCGAGGAAGCCGTCTCCGAGCTCTCCGACACCGATCAAGCGCTGTACTACCTCTGCATCGAGCAGGGCAGCAGCTACGCCGACGCCGCGAAAGCGCTCGGCTCCACCCACGGCGCCATCCGCAACCGGCTCAGCCGACTCCGGGCCACGCTTCGCACCACCCTGCGCCCCTTCGAAAGGGAGAACTGATGACCCACGACCTCGGCCCCACCACGGAACAGCTCACCAGGATGCGCGCCACCATCCTCACCGACATCGCTACCCGCCACCGCTCCACCAAGCGCCGACGCCTCGTCGGGCTCGGCCTCGCGGCCGTCGTCGCGATCGGCACCAGCGCTGCCGCGATCGCCGTCACGCAGGCCAGCAACGACGAAGCCAACACGAGCTTCGACTGCTACTCCGTCGCCAATGTCCGCGCGGACCACACCACGAGCAGCCTCGTGGACGACGACCGCAACGCATTCGAGCTGCTCCCCTTGTCGGAGCGGGTCGCCGCCGCCATCGAACGATGCGAAGCGAGCTGGAGCGCCGTCCCCGACGAGCCCTACCCGGGGAGCGGACCCATTGACGTACCCAACCCGACTGCCTGCGTCCTCGCGGATACCAGGCTCGGGGTCTTCCCGAACAGATCGGGTCAGCCCACCGGCCCGTTTTGCGAAGGACTCGGCCTTGCAGCGCCGGCAGTCGCGGAGCCTGCCGACTGAGCCGACCCGAGGCGAGTGCGTCACGTCCCATTTAGGGATCGCTTAGTGGGGCGTCCCGTTCATCGCGTCCTGATCGTGCCCGGGCACGATGTCCGGGTCCTCGTGGCGGGCGTCGCGCAAGGGGGAGAGCAGGACGATGAGGTCGGCTGCCGTGAAGGCGATCGCCGCTGTTCCGATCGTCAGTTGGTATCCCCAAGCGGTTACGAGGACGCCGGTGAGCAGTGCGCCGAAGAGGAACTCGACGCGATTGGCTGTCATCTTTCGGCCAGTCGCCGTACCTAGTCAGCCTACGAAGCGGTTGTGGCTCAGAAAGCCATCACCTCACGTAGTCGGACGAAGCTCGCAGGTGATGTTACCAGTCGTCCCCCAGCTTACGAGAAGCGTCTGCTTCGGTTTTCCGTGACTTTTCAGGTTGCGTATGAGCATCGCCCCCTCCTTCACCTGATGCAAAGAAAAGAACCAGCAGAACAAGGGTGGAAACTACTGCGCCAGCGATTAAAAAGTATCCATCCAGACGAGCAAAGGACATGTCGCTCGTGAGGATATTCCTATCTGTGGCTGGTTCCGCAAATTTGGATGTTGCCGTTCCAAACATGACTAGAATTCCGATGCCGCTTGCTAGTGCCCATGCGAGGCGAGAAGGAAGAGTTCCACCGTCCTTCCTGCGAACTATCGCTAGCCAGAGTACCCAGATAAAAAATGGCAGAAGTATGGCCATGAAGAAACAAGTTGTCATGCTAGTTACCCGCCGCCTTAGTTACTGAACCATCCGAGCAGCCTATTCCAGAGGAGCTTCTCTCCGCTCAGGCTGCGTCCCCCGCGGGTTTCGCACGTCTCCCTCGGGTCCCACATGTAGATGGAGGACATGACTCCCACGATGGGCCCAAGAGGGGCGAAGACGATGGGCATCATTCCATCTGGCCGCGGGAACTCTCCAACGTTCATCGGGACATCATGCACTGCGCTCCACCAGATTGACCAAGAGTCGAAACGTCACGCGCGGCATCGAGTGCCCCGCGTGGAGGTCACCGCGCAGCGACAGAGAGGTTCAGCTCCTCACCGACACGCAGAATCTCGTCAGAAGGGAAGCGGAACGGGTTGAGGTAGAACAGGTCATCGGCCGTCATGCCGAATCGTGCCGCGACGTCCTCTGCGAGGTCGTTGCGAGCGACCATGTACGACGTCGGCACTCCGTCCGTCGACGTCGTCTCGCCGCGCGCTGCTGCACGTGGGCCGGCGTCCTGGGCGACGAGATCGCTACGTTGAGGCTTCACGCTCCATTGGACGTCAGCGACAGCAATGATCTTCGTCGCGCAGTCGAGCTCGCTCTGATGCTGGGTGGTGATGACGAGCTGATCGATCGCTGTCGGGTCGCCGTTGACATCTGCGAGGTTCCGCCACGCTTTGTAGGGCTTCCCTGACTCCGCATCCGCGAGATACATCGGGAAATCGACGTCGAAACAGGTGGCACCTGCATCGACGGGATCCAGGGCCGCCATGATCGCGACGAAACCGGAGGAAGATGCTGTCGCGGCGGGAATCTCGAGCTCGTCTGACGCAAGAGCAAGCCGACCATCGGCAGCACTTAAACGGACGGTGCCGGCCGTCCCATCGCTCCCCGCGAACGTTGCCACGCCAAGATCACCGGTTAGCGCTGACTCGGAGCTGTCGTCCGTTGACGGCACCGGAGCCGGCGGTATCGGCTGAGGTGTACATCCCGTGACGGCGATCAAGCACGCTGCCAGTGCGATGGTGCTTCGGGCCTTCGAGAATGTCCCCACAGGCCCAGGGTATGCGACGTCCCACTCGTTTCTTTGAAGAGTCAGGACGCCGGCGTGAGCGGCCCGGTCGTGAAGTCACTGCGACCGTCCCCGCCGCAGACCTCAAAATGGGCCGGAGTGTCGATTCCTGGGCCGGCGCCGTCTGAGGTGATGAGCACCCGGACAGTCGTTGCGGTCGTCGGCGTGCAGTCGTACGCGCCGACCGCCGAGAGCTGGCCCTCCGCCTGCGCCGACTCACCCGGAGCAAGAGCCCCCGGGAACGCTTCCGCACCCGACGTGCCGGCACTGGTGAGCTGCGTGCCATCGGCGCCGAGCATCAGAACGCCCGGCCACCCGAAGAACGAGCACGCCTGATCCGAGGCGTTCGTGAGCACGATCGCAAACCCTTCCTGGCCCGCCCCGGAAAGCTCGGGCCGGTCCTCCACCGTGGCCGTGAGCTGCGTGTCCTGGCATGGGTCCTCTGGCCACACCGGACCGGCCGCTTCCCCCTGCGCAGTCGCGGTCGGCGTGGGAGTAGTCGAGGCGGTCGACGTCGGAGTGGCGGTCGCGCTCGACGCCGGTGCGGCATCCGATGTCGACGCCGGAGCCCCCGTCGTCGAACCGGCGCAACCGACGAGCGCAAACTCGGGAAGGGAGAGCAGCAAAGCGAGGGTGGAGCGGCCGGTCCGAGTCGTCATCATCCGGCGAATCTACCCTCGACAGATCGATCCGAGTGAGCCGATCTATGAGCCGTCGACGGCGTTTTCCTCTCCCGCCCGGCTCGGGTGTCCGGTCGGGGATCGTTCATCGCGTCAGGTCCGTTGAGCGGGTGCCGAGCGCCTTGACCCCTAGGTGGTCAGCGGAGGCGGAGAGCCTTGGGCGCTCGGAGGAGAGCGATGAGCGAGAGTGCGAGCGCGAACGCGAGACTGATCGCGAGCGGTCCGTTGATAAGGAAGACGACCCCGGCGCTCGGCACGTTCCATCCTCCGAGGAAGATGACCAGAGCGATTGTGAGGTAGCAGGCGTACAGCGTCGTGCAGGCGACCGAGGTCCTCCACCACGTCGTCCACCGAGCGAAGAGGGGCGGCAGCGCGAGAAAAGCCCACAGCAGGATCCGCACCAGACCCGAGCTGGAGTCGCTGAATGAGTCGGCGGAGAAGTCTCGGGCGAAGAGGTCGATCATGGCGAACACGGCAAATGGGCTTGCGAGGACGGCGGCGACGAGTTGTAGGACCTTGGAGGACATGAGTGGGCTGGGTCGGCTCGGGCGTCGAGCATTCGTGTCCTGCTGTTCCAGCGCGGTCCGAGCGATCATGACGGGATCGCCGAAGGAGCTGTCGATTTCGGGACCGTCGGCCATGTCGGCAGCGTGATCGGAGGCCTCTCGGAGGAGGTTGCGGCGTGATCGCCGCGGCAGCACGGCCAGCTCGCGCCGCAACTGGGCCTGGTAGGTGCGACGAGTGTCGGGGGTACGTGTCGTGGTCATCAGTGCGTCTCCAAGAGGGTGTCGACGGTGGTCCGGAACGGCGCCCAGGCCGAGCGGAACTCCTCGAGCCGGGCGCGACCCGCGGGAGCGAGGGAGTAGTAGCGCCTCTGTCGTCCCTGACTCGACTCGGTCAGCTCGGTCGACACGAAGCCCGTATCGCGGAGGCGTGAGAGCAGGGGGTAGAGGGTGCCTTCGCCGGCGAGCATCCCTTGCTCGCTGAGCGTGTGGGCGAGGTCTCGCCCGTACTTCGGCTCGCCGGAGATTGCCGCGAGGACGCAGAACTCCAGAACCCCCTTTCGGAGGTTCGTGAGGATCTTCTCGGTGTCGGTCGCCATGCCGACACTATGCCTTGTGTCGCAAGGCCTGGCAATACCCAGTGTCGTTCAGTCGGCACATCCGGCCCATCGCGCCCGTTCCGTAAGGGGTCGTTCACCGGTCGCTTGAGGCGCCGATGCTTGTTCCGTCTCCCGCAGCGCGGCAGGTCCGGTCAGCTCGTGGGGAGAGGTGTCGGAGATGCGGTGGTGTGCTTCGAGCTGGCGACCCATGCTTCGCCATCCCAGCTGATCCACACTTCGCACGCACTGCGCGCGGCGGCTCCAGAGCGGGATGCGCCGGCGAGGTAAGCGTGGGCAGAGGTCGGCACGAGCTCATCGAACACGTCGAACTGCGTATCCGTCGCTGATACGTCAGCACAGGAATCGAGGATCCCGGAAGCCTGTTCCTCCGACGTCGCGCCAGCGGCAGCACGGATCGCTTCGACATCCCCGGTCAGAACGCCCGGCTCGAGAGCCGTGAGCGTGGAGCGCGCGGAGCCGGCGGGTGGTAGCGAGCTCTGCGCGGTCAGCAGGAGGGCAGCTGCACCTCCTGCTGTGATCGCGAGCGCTGCTGCGCAAGCAAGGACCACGAGGCGACGTTGATTCATGTCCACAGTGAACCGCATCACCGGTCGGGGCGGATCACGTCTCGAAGGTGATCGCTGAGCGGGCGTCCGATAGGGGGTCGTTCACCGCACCACTGCGGCGAGCCGGATGCGCTGTGCATGGGTGCGGGCGGCAGTGTCCCGTAAGGCCCGCCCGATGGAATGTCCAGTGAGGGGGTGGCTATCGGGACACTGGGGCGGTGATTCAGAAGGCGATGCTGCGCACTCGAGCCGAGGCGCTCGACGACCTCGAGCGGCAGATGCGTTCCGAGGCTGACTTCGCGGGGGAGCGAATCGTGCGGACGGGGGAACGGCTTCCGGTTGCAGGAGACGAAGACCTTCACGGTCCAGGTGTGGAAGATGCTGTCTAACTGGCGTCTCGTGGTGATGCTGCCGCACCTGCAGATCGAGGGACCCACGGGTACTGCTACTTCGGCGCCGGTCCTGAGAGCGTGGTGTGCGCGGTCGCCGCTGGTCTGCAGTGGGCGGATCCGATGAACACGGCTCCGGCGTGGTTCGACAAGCAGGCGTTCTGCTTGTCGGTTCGGTCCTTGCGGGGTGGACGGACAAGCGAACGGCTGCTGCAGCGCGTGCTGCAACAGCCGTTCGGACTTCTCCGCGAATCTACGGAGCGAGGATGTAGCTCATGCCGGGCACGTCCTTGACCTGGCGGGTGCCCCACTGGCCGGGGCCGGCGACACCGTTGAGCTCGGTGATGTTGATGTAGAGCCCGTCGGGGTGCTGTTCGATGGAGTCGACCCAGGCGACGTGGCCGTACGTCGCATCTGACCCTTGGACTCCGGGCTGGAAGACGACGATGCTACGCGCCTGCGCATCGAGGACGGTCGTCCAACCGGTTGCCGCTGCGGTGTCGGTCCATTCATAGGCGTTGCCCTTGAAGGCCGGGTAGAGGCCCGTCGCCTCGTGGAACTTCTCCTTAGCCCCGTAGGTGCACTGAGTGGGGTCCGGGACGGTGTTGGTCGCTTCAGTAGTGCCGACGGTGCGGCCGCTGTCGGCAGTGACGGCTGCTGTCGCGACGGTGTCGGCTTGCGCGGGGGCGGCGGCGAGCGTCGGGACGCCGAGGGCGAGGGTGACGGCGACGATGCCGCCGAGAATCTTGCTGCGCTGGAACGACCGGCCGTGCTGAGTCGTCTGGCTGGCCGTGGTCTTCGTGGTGTCCATGATGTTTCTCCTTCGATGTTTCTCCGGTTCAACTGGTTCCACCCTCCTCCTCGCCGCGAGCGGTGGAGAGGTTGCACATGGACTACGGAGAGGTTGCGCATCGACCACGGCGAGGTTGCACACCGACTACGGAGGACGTCCAAGAAGCACTCAGCTGCGCCTGCGCGTAATCCGCTACTCCAAAGACGTCATTCCGAGGTACATACAGGCGCATAGGTTGTCTCGCATCCCTATGGATTCGAGACGTCTTATTGGTCAGAGAAGCGGAGCTTCCTCACCTGCGCGCTGGTTTGGAGCAGTGAGTCTCAGAACTAGGTAACGCAACTGTTTCCCGCGACTTTTATCAACTGCACTGGTTGCGAGACGCAGCCCGGCCTTTCTTGTGGAGCGGGCGCCTGCGTTGCCGCGCTCAGGCACCGTGACTGGTGTCGCGGGCGAGTGGCTGAGGTCTTCGACGTCGATCGGACCTACACGCCGCGCGCGCAGCAGCTTGGTTGATCTTGACTGCGATCCTCGTGATGACGCCCGTGCTCCTTGTCGGCGAGCTCCTGTGTGCTTGACCGCGGACGACCGTGTCAGAGCAGCTCGAGCAGCTGCGCCTTCTTGCGGTCATACTCCTCCTGAGTGATGGCACCAGAAGTCAGCAGGCCGTGCAGGGAAGTGATCCGCCGCGCTGCGTCGTGACTCGACTCGTCAAGGGGGCCAACGGTGTCTGCATCGATAGGGTTCCTCTTAAGCGACTCGTCGTCCGTAAGCGTTTCAGGGGTTGCCTCAACGGACGAAGCGCGTCGCTCCACCATGAGCGACTCGACTGTCGCTGCGCCGGTCCTTGCTCGGTGGAGGTCCAACGCGAATACGTACTCGCTACCGTAGGCCGTGATCCTCAGTGCTCCGCCCTGAAGGGAGTCGACGGCGTCCACGGCCTCGATATCGCCGACGGGAATCGACGCCTCGACGTCTCGGTGCGTCCACTCGAGGGCGTCGTCGAAGATAGTCACCGTCGCCTTGTCGCGCTTGTCGCCGAACGGGGACGACCACAGCTTCTGATGCGAGGTCACGTTTTGGACATCGGCGTCCACGGCTGACGAAGAGGGTTCCCCTGTTGCGGTAGCCGACGCACTCCCGCTTCCTGCGAGTGACACCGCTCGCCGGATCGCCGTATCGAGCCGGCCCCGTACAAGTCCGAGCTCTCCCTGGGAAGTAGGGTCCGTCACTCCGGTGAGCGAGTTGGTCGTCGTGGCGCCGGAGATGGTAGCTACGGCGCCGGATCTTTCGCCGGTGACGGACACCGAGAGGTTGCCGTCCCAATGCCGGTACAAGCTCTTCGCCCGCAACAAGACGAAGCCGGACGTCGAATCGGCGTTCTGCACCGACAAGCGGCACTGCGCCGCTGCCGTCAGCACCGCCCGGAAGACCAACTCCTCTGACGCCCCCGGGAAAGAGATGCGTCCGTTGCTCAGCGCCGAGGAGAAGAAGCCCATTTCTCGATGGTGCCGCTGATCGGCACTCAGCGCCACTGCTCTACCTCGCATACTGCCCCGAGCCGTCGTGCAGAGACTCCTGTCGGGGACGAGGTGATCACGGGCGTCTCGTGCAGAGAGCAATCTGGGACGAGCGGCCGCTCACAACGCCTTCAAATAATGAGGAATACGCATTGATTGCGCGCGGTAAGTTTCGCTCGCTGCTGCCGCAGCCTGTCCTGCTGGGGCTGGCAACAGGCAACGCCGGAACTTCGAGGTGCCGCCAGGCTAGAAGCTGTCGCTCCTGACGAGGAGCTACAGGGGTTGGCGCCGTGGTGACCTCGGCGCACCTCATCGCGAAACATGGTGCAAGACTCACCGCCCTTAGATGCCAGGCCCTTCGGCTCTGGCGCTAGTTGGCGGCGACGGTTGCAGCAACTCGAAGGTAGGCGTACACGGTCTCCCGGCTGATGCCGTACTCCTTCGCCAGCGTCGTCTTCGGCACCCCGGCGGCGGCACGTTCCCGTAGCTCGGCAGTCTGGGCCGGCGAGAGTGAGCGGGCACGTCCGCGGTAAGCGCCGCGCTGCTTAGCGAGGGCGATACCCTCGCGTTGGCGCTCTCGGATGAGTTCGCGCTCGAACTCCGCGAACGCGCCCATCATGTTCAGAAGCAGGTTCGCCATCGCACTGTCCTCTCCCGTGAAGGTCAGCTGCTCCTTGACGAACTCGACCCGGACCCGCTTGTCCGTCAGCCGGCGCACTAGCCGACGCAGGTCCTCGAGGTTCCTCGCAAGCCGGTCCATCGAATGCACGAGCACCGTGTCCCCGTCGCGGACGAACCCAATCATCTCTTCGAGCTGCGGACGGTTCACGTCCTTCCCGGAAGCCTTGTCCTCGAACATTCGATCCAGGATCACGCCGTCGAGCTGACGGAGCGTGCTCTGATCCAGCGTGCTCACCCGCACGTACCCGACTCGCTGACCCGTCATGCCGCCTCCGACCCCTATTTGTCCAGTTGAAGTCTAAGAGTCTCAAGGACGAGTGTCAGAAAAAACCGAGAGCGACCCTAGTCGGACGTGGTTCGCGGATCTGTCTGACGTCTAGTTGAGGTGTACCCCAGCTGGACGTGGTCGCGGTCATTCGAGTGCCGTCGGTGCAGAGGCGTCGGAGGTCCTTGATCGTGGTTCAGCGGGGGTTGGATGCGGGGAGCTGAGCTACTCGCTCACTCGAGTCCATTCCCCGTTCTTTAATGTGTGGCGGAACCAGCCGGCGATCGTCTCGGCCTCGTCCGGGTCCTCGAGATCGTAAGTCGGGTATTCGTACGCCAGCACATCCGTGCCCTCGAGGCGCGGGGAGTCGGTCCCGTCGTCGTAGATCTTGGCGTAGACGTCGCCCTCGGAGGAGGAGAGACTGCCGCCGGAGAAAGGCGTCCCGATCAGAACGGGAGTCGCGCCGCTGAGGTCGAGCGCCAGCACCGTCGACATGATCGACGCGCGCCCGGCGCAGCACAGCGCGGCCGGCGTGCCCGTGCACTGGACGACAAGAACGGCGTCGTCTCTGCCGTCCCCGGTGAGATCCGTGGTGCCGACGAGCCGCGTTGCGAGGATGCCCGTCCCACTCTGGCCGTCGTCGAAGTTCTCGCCCTGACCGTCGGACAACTGGATGGGCCGGGACCCTTCCCACTGGGTGCACGCACCGGCGGGGATGAGCAGCTCGCCGACGACGTCCTCGATCGGCCCACGGCTGTCGACGTCGTCGACGACGTATCCGATCATGGCGTTCACGAGTTGCTGCGTGCGCATCAAAGACCCGTGGTAGCACGGCGAATTGCCGCCTTCCATTAGGTCACGACCGACTTCGTCGACCGTTTTCAGCTTCATGTCCCGCAGGAACTGCTCTCCGAGGCTGTGCACTGCGCTGATGGTGTAGCGGCAGCGGGCGCTGTCCCGAGTCGTCGCGCGTGCTGTGGCCGATTCGTGGCCGACGACGACGTCCCCGACGCGGACATCCTCTGTCTGGAGGGGAAGACCGAGGAAGCCCATCCGCGGCATTGTCAGCGTCGTGTCGCCGTAGAGCGCGTGCACGGGCAATTCGGTCGGCCATGGTTTCAACAGACTGAGCTCCGTCGACCCAGTTCGAAGCGCCCGCCCAGCATCTGATTCGAAGGCGCTCGCTTGCGCGGGTAGCCAATCGCACGGGGTCCCGGTGTTCAGTGAGGTGGTCGTCGCGGAACCGCAACTGCTAAGTGCGCTCCGCAGCAGCGCCGAGAAGGCGCGGCTGGCGGTGGCATTGATCGACCCGCCCGAGCCTCCCGCGGAGACGGAACGAGCGATGTCGGATCCGGTGTTCGGCGTTCCGAAGGTGATGACCTGGCTCAGGTCCTTGAGCAGGCCAGGATCCTGGGCCAGTGCTTGGCGCACAGCGAGGCCACCCATGGAGTGCGCGACGACGATCACCTTCTGGCCGGAGTTCTGAGCCAGGCACCGGATCGAGTTCGCGAGCGGTGCCGCGATCTGATCGGACGTGACCCACTGCGCCGACGCGTCGTGATAATCGAAGGTGTAGACGTCGGTATCCCCGAGGTACTGCAGGACGCCGACCACGGTCCGAGAGGATGGGGTGATCGATTCGCCGATCGTGCCGAGGTCGGCCGTGCGCGAGAAGTTGCCGAGCGGCTTTGAGAGGTGTGCTGAGTTCCCGGTCCACCCGTGGACCATCAGCACCGGGACGACTCGGCCCGATTCCGGATCTGGTCTCGCCTCGCCGTCGGCTTCGTAGTCGCTGATCCAGACGTTTGCCTGCTCGAGCCCTCGGGGCGCACAGCCGGCGGAGAGATTCGTGTACGAGTTCTCGGTCGGCGAGGCGACGGCGGGCGGCGTGGCGACGACGAACGCTGCGAGCAGCAGCATGACCAGAGCGACTCGAATGCGTCTCACTGCTGCAACTCGCTCTCGATCGTGCCGTCCAGCTTCCAGACGCCGTTCTCGACGACCATGAATGCGAGGTAGGCCCTCGGGTCCGCCTCTCCGGGCACCGTCATCGACATCGCGATCGTGCCTGCCTGATCGTCGGTCGCCACCCAGGTGGAAGAGTCAACGTCGATTGTCGCGCCCGGTGGCACGGCGACGTCCGGTGCGGCCTGAACAGCGGGGCGCAGAGCCTCGGATGCCCCCGCGACAGGATCCTCCGGCACTGCTCGCAAAGCATCCGCAACGGCTTCTGCTGTCGGGTCGGTCACATCGGGTGATTGAGTCGGCGTCGCGCTGCTCACGGGGGCGCTGGCCGACGATCCCGGGCCCGACCGCCACTGGAAGGGATCCACCACGAAGGTCGCGCCTGCGCCGATCAGCACGATCGCTCCGATCGTGACCGCGAGGGTGCGGGCCTTCACGCTCGGCACCGCATAGTCGAGACAGGTGCAGAGGTGTGGTGGATGACCTCGTCGAGCCCGAAAAGGGTCAGACGCGGTCCAGGCGTCGAGTGCGATGCGGACGCACCGGCCGTGCGTGATCGCATGCGGTCATTATGTCGACGGGATTCCCGGAGGCACAATGTCGAGTTCGTGCGGCGAGACATCACGTCCTGTGTCTGTGGTCACCAGCGCCGTGCTGTCAGAGCTCGATCTCCGCGATCCGCTGTGCAGAGGGCCCGCTCGTCCCCCCGCCCAACCGTGTCAGCACCGCGGGCCTACTCGCACAGCGATCCCGCGCGCCATGATCCGGCATCTGCGCCTGCCTACCGATGCGGATGGGGATCCGGTCGCCCAGGTCACGCGTGACTTGGGCGTGTCGCGAGCGACGTTCTACCGCCGCTCCCGCGCGCGCGTCGACGCGGGCCGAGGAGCACTCGGAGCCAGCGACTAGGGCCCGGAGGCTGCGGTCATACCGTCAGTTTCGCAAGTCGTTCTCCGATGCGGGTTCCGTCGCGGTGTTCCTTCGGGCACAGGTTGAGCCAACGCTGGAGGACAGCGATCTCTTCGTCGCGGCGTCCGAGCTTGCGGTAGATAATGGCGGCTTGCTCGGTGTACCAGGGTGCCGGTTCGCGGCCGTCGCGGGAGCCTTCTGCTCCGGCGATCGCTGCTGTGCACAGGACGAGAGCTTCGTCGAGTCGTCCTTCGCGCTTGAGCTGTTTGATCGGCTCGACCAGCTCCAGATAGTGCACTCCGTTCACCGTCCCGCGTTGGAAGTCCTTCGCTCGCGCTCCTCCGCCGGCGAGGGCCTCTTTAACCATGGTTCGGGAGGACTGGTGGTGCGCGGCGGCTTTCGCTGGTGATGACAGGGGTGGTCGGTTCGATGCGGACCACTGCCACCGCGCGGGTCCGTCGCCCAGCCATGCCCATGCCTCGGCTCGCAGGCCGGTGGGCAGAAGTTCGGTGAAGATCTGCACTTCGACGACTTCTGACCCGTCCTCGCTCAGCTCGAGCTCCTGCGCGATAAAGCTGGGGAGGTAGCCGATGCGCTCGCCCTCGACATGCACTCCTACGGCGAACGGGTCTGCTCTGTTGTCGGGCTCTCGTTGCAGGGAACCGGACGTCTCGATGTAGCCGCCTTCGGCGGCGTGATGACGTGATGCCAGCGCCGTGATCGCCTCGCGGGCGAAGGTCGTCGTTCCCGTCAGCTGCACCACGCCAAGCTCGATCGTGGTGCTGAGGTTCACGCGAAGTTGAACGCGGTGCGCGAACGGGGACGCGGCGCTCGGCTCCTCCTTCGACGTGGCGTCGTTGGTGCGAGGAGCGGTCCGGCCCAGCAGCCTGTCGAGGAAACCCATACCCGGCATCATCGGGCAAAAAATCCCGAATCTGTACTGCGGCCGAGGTCCCGCTGTCCACCTGTGTGCAGGCCAGCCCCAGCGAGAGCTGGGCTGTGCACAGGTGGTCAGGGGGCGTCCGCCTCGGACGCTGACGCACGCCGCGCAAAGAAGGGGAGCATCCAGTCGGATGCTCCCCTTCACTCTTGCCCTGGGCTCAGGCCGTCGCCTCCCGTGCCGCTGCCACTTCGGTGTAGAGCGGGGGCTGGTTGTCGTCCTCGAACATGCCGACCGGTGGCGGCGTGTAGGGCAGCGGATCTCCGACGTCGTTCTCGTCGCGGGAGTCCGCGAACGGCCCGTCCATCGAGAGGAGCACGTTCATGTGCGGGTCGCAGTGGTTGACCCACCAGGTGCTCGGCCCGTCCGTCTCGTCTCGCCGTGCGGCCTCCCACGCCCGCCACAGGGCCTCGATGCGCTGCACCGCCTCCTTGCTTCCCCACCAGGCCGCTTTCCAGCGCATGCCGCCCCCGGAGCCATACGCAATCACCCGGCGGCGGTAGGTGCTGATGAGCTGCTTGCGCACGAACTCATCCGCGGACCCGTAGTGCGTCGTTACTGCCTCCTCGCCTGGCGCCGGAGCGTGCTCTGCGGTGGGTGCGGAGTCCTCGCCGCCGAACGGGTCGAAGTCGTCTGCGGTCATGCTTCCTCGATAACGGCGGTAGTGACGAGGGGCGGCGTCGTCGGTGCGGGCTTGCCCGCTTTGTGGTTCGCGATGGAGGCGTTGATCGACTCCACCAGCGCCTTGGGTCCGTCGAACCAGGGGACGGTGGGCAGAATCGCGGCACGGTTACCGGAGGACATCATCACCGCGCGCCCGATCTTGCGGCCCTTCCTCGGTGTGGGGAGGTTCGCCAGCTCCGCGACGTCGAGGATCAGTTCGCGCTTCAACGCGCTCGTGGTCGAGCGCACACCCTTGTTCATGCTCGCGGAGGTCGTCTCCCGGTCGTAGGTGCCGATCAGGTCGGACACCATGCGCAGGACCCTGAACCGACCCCTTGACAGCACGGTGCTCGGAGCTGAGTGACGCGATGCGCTCACACGCACCGCTCGAGCAAAGGCTCGCTCCCTCCTCCCTCCGCCGTCACACCCAACTAGGAGGTACCACAGGGGCTCGCGGGTATGTAAACGCCCAGCCCCCATGCCCGTCGGCCACCCTTCCCGGCCACAGGGCCACGCCGCCGGGCCTGCGAAGCCCCGCGTTACCTCTTCTAGCGTTCCATAGCGGAACGCAATAAAGTCACTGCCTCGAAGGTAAGTTTCGGCTGGCTGGTATGAATTGCTTGCCCGACCCATTTGATGCCATTCTCATCAGCCTTGATAGACGCGGTTCCAACGGGTTCCGAAAGCTCTTGGGCTGTATCCATACCATGAAGTAGTGCGGCTTCCACTCCTTCGGACGTGAGAAGCTGTTCATGCCACCCGAAAACGTTGGAGGGTCCTCTTCGATATCTATAGAGGATGAAGGCGTCATTAGGTTCCTGTGCCCAGCAGTGAATAAGTTCGATATCACCAGCACGATCTTGCTTTAGGAAAACACGCACTCCTCGCAGGAAGGCGTCGGCTGTATGTTCCGCCTGTGTCATTGCCCAACTCCTCCTAATCGACAGTAGCAGAGGAGAAGAGTAGATTTCTTCTCCTCTGCTACTGACCGAACTTACTCCGTGAACATGATCTCCGGCAGGGGCGCGTAGTCGAACGCGACCTCGGTCACGTCGCTTGCGATCTCTGCCTTCAGCTCCTCGATCTCCGGCGACGCGAGGATCTCGGCCTGCTTCGCTTGTTGGTCCGCCGTGAGCCCTTCCTCCGCAGGCGTGCTCGACCGGCTAAACGGGTTGTCGACACCTGGGTAGTCAATCGAGTACGTCACCCAGTCGGCGCAGCGAGCTTCGCCGCCCTGCTTGCAGTAGAGGGTCTGCATGCCCATCTTTCCGCCGACGGGCCATCCGTAGTACAGGTCGTACGACCGGGGATTGTAGATGCCCAGCAACTCGACCTGCTCGCGGAGCACGCACCTGCCGTCGACGCAGTCGTAGTTGCCCGCGTAGGCCTTGAGATTGTAATTGCCGTTCCCCTGCAGCGTGCTGTTCGTGGAAGCCATCACCTTCTTCATTGCGTTGGTGCTCCAGATGTTGTGCTTGTGGAAAACCTTGTCGAGGCCCCACCCGCGCTCGATGTCTGCATCGTAGAAGCCGCGCCGGATCGGGAAACTCCCATGCGTACTGCTCGACACCGTCGCGAAGGTGTCTGTACTGGGGTAGCCGGCGGGCGGTTGTGCTGCCATCACCGGTCCCGTAGAGACCAGTCCGATTCCGGTGGCTGCGATGCCCGCAATAAGCAGGCTTGCAGCGAAGGAACGGAAACGCTTCATGCGATCCACCTCTAGCTTCTTGTCTCTACTCTCATTGGCACTTCTGAATTCCCTCAATGGCATATCGAACGGCCTTTCATCTGTAGCGTTTTTTCAGATGCGGATTGATCTCCGCGTTTGAAGAAGGCTTGCAGCGAAGTCAGGAACGGTCAAGAGCGGAGCTTCAAGTGGCGGGATAAGTGGCGCGTTCGTGAGCGAGGAGTCTTACTCGGATCTTCGTGAATTCGGCTCTACTTCTTTCTCTCCTCCGCTTTCGCTTGCTTCAGCGCCCTCGGTTGGCGTGGCCGGAAGGGTGGCGGCCAGCGCGCTGGTGAGATCACTTCGGGGGCCGCCCGCAATGCGACTCTCGTTGGCAGCACACTCCGATCGACCATATGAGTATGTGTCACGTTCCAGGCGTGTGGTGAGAGGATGAAAGGTATGACAGGAGCGAAAAATCGCAGCACACCAGTGAAACCACTCCAAGATCGAGCTCATCGAACGCGAGCCGCGATCGTCGCGGCGGCACGCGAAGTCGTCATCGAGGTGGGTAGAGATCGGGCGACAACCGCCAAGGTGGCGGCTCGCGCCAGCGTCGGCATCGGCACTCTCTACCGGTACTTCGTCGATTTCGCGGATGTGCTCGAGGCTGTTTATGCAGAGGATCCGATCTGCGATAGACATCAAGCGGTACTGAGAGCTGCGCACAAGGCGACCGACTCGGAGAGCGCCGAGACCGTCGCGGTGGAAGCTCTTCAAGAACTCATAAAGGAACTCAGGGCTGAGTCGCTTCTCGAAGCCGAGCTGCGTCTTTGCACCTGATCTCGGGATCGTGCGAGCAACCCGCGGTGTCCGCTCGCATCGCAGAAGGCCTTCGTTTGTTCAGCGAGCGCACGCATCGGATGCCTCGCCACGAGGGACCATCAGCGCTCGCCGCCCGACCGCTCCCCGAACTCCACGAGCTTCGCGAACAGGTCCTCGATCAGCCAGCGGGTGTCGAACGCCTCGCAGACCCGGATCGTGTGCGGCCCTGCGTCGGGCAGGAGCTCGCCGTCCGCGGAGAACCGCGGCGCGCGGCGCTCCCGCCAGCGTCCGCCGGCGGGGTTCATCACGGCGCCCATCGCCGGGCTGTCACCCAGCGACCGGAAGTCGAGCGGCCCGTACGGGATGGTGTCGTTGAACGCGATCAGCTGGTCCACGAGGTAGTCGGCGAGGGGACTCGTCCCGCGGAGCCGCGTGCGGAGCTCGGCGTGCCCGACTCCGACTCCGGAGTACACGGGCATCGGGATCTGCCACAGGGCGATGCCCGACTCGAGGACGCGGTTCGCGGCGTCGACGTCGTTGATCAGGTTGAACTCGGGGCTGTAGGCGGGGATCTCGTCGTAGGGCGGGCCGCCGACCCAGACGACCACGACGTCGCGGGAGGCGATCGACGGCTCGAGCAGCAGGGCGGCGGCGACGTCGGTCAGCGGCCCGAGCACGGCGATCCACAGTCGGCCGGCGTCGCGCAGCGCCTCCGCGACGATCAGGCGGGCGCCGTCCGACGCCTCGGCGGGCAGGGCCGACTCGGCGCCGTCGACGACGGTCACCGTCGCTCCCGCCAACTCCACGATGCGGTCGATCTCGGCGCGCGACTCCGGCATGCTCCCCGGCCGGCCGAAGTGCGCAGCGACCAGGCCGCGGACGTCGAGGGTCTCGGTCAGCAGCGCCTGGACGATCGCGAACTGGTCGTCGGCCTCGTTCGCCGCGTCGGTGCTGACGATCAGGCGGTGCGGGGGAGGCGGGGTCATGCGGACTCGCGCTGCACGAGGGTCGTCGCGAGGATCGGCTGCCGGTCGACCGGGCGGCCCTGCACGACGGCGACGACGGTCTCGGCGGCGACACGGCCCATGTCCTCCAGGGGCTGGCGGATGGTCGTGAGGGTCGGATCCGAGGTGGTCGCGATGACGACGTCGTCGAAGCCGATCACGGAGACGTCGGCGGGGACGCGGCGGCCGGACGCCTGCAGGACGCGGATCGCGCCGTTGGCCATCAGGTCGGAGGAGGCGAAGACGCCGTCGAGGTCGGGGTGGCGCTGCAGGAGGCGCGCCATAGCGGCTGATCCGCTCTCGAGGGTGAACTCGCCGTGCACGATCGGGCTGGAGTCGAGGCCGAGCTCGGTCAGCTCGTCGCGCCAGCCGCGGATGCGGTCGCGGGCGGGCTCCATGTCGTGCGGGCCGGCGATGATGCCCAGGCGCCGGCGGCCGGAGTCGGCGAGCGCGCGGGCGGCGAGGCGGCCGCCTCCGTAGTTGTCGGAGTCGATGACGATCGCGTCCTCGGGCAGGGCGACGCGCGGGCGGCCGACCCAGGCGATCGGCACGGGGGAGCCGGCCAGCGCCTGCGCGAGGTGGGTGATCTCGTGCTGGAGGATCACGATCGCGCCGTCGACGGCCCGCGAGCGGAGGAAGCGGGGGATGCGGTCGCTGTCGTCGTGGTCGGCGGGCAGCAGCACGGGCTGCACCTCGCCGGCGTAGAGGCCCTTCGCGGCGCCCTTCAGCACCGAGGTGAAGAACGTCCCGGTGAGGCTGTCGAGCTCGTTGAAGGCGACGATCAGGGCGATGGCCCCGGCCCGCCCGCCGCGGAGCATCCGGGCGGCGCTGTTCGCCTCGTAGCCGAGGGACTTCGCGGCGCGCTCGACCGCGGCGGTCATCCGGACGTCGACATTGGTGCCGCCTGCGAGCACCCGGGCGGCGGTGGCGCGCGAGACGCCCGCGGCCTGGGCGACGTCCACCAGCGTGGGTCGAGTCATGCTGCTTCCTTCTGCGAGGGGAGGGTCCGGCTTCCGTGCCTCCCCGCGGAGCACGGTGGGGAGAGCGTCGGAGTGAAGACTCGCACGGGGCGGCGGGCGGCCGTCCGGAACTGCTCGATTTGCGAAACTTCCCTTTGATACTAGGCGGAGATCGTTATCTCGCGGAGACCGGTTCTCGCTTGCATCGTGCTCGAGGGCGGGTTAGGTTGGCCGCCAAGAGATCGTTCTCTGAGGCCCGCCCTCACCGAAACCCTGCGAATCCCCAACGAAGAGGAATTGTCGTGAAAAGAAGCCTGACGGCCGTAGCCGCCGCAGCAGCAGTAGTCGCGCTCACCCTGACCGGGTGCTCGTCCGGAGGGGGAGGAGGCGCCTCGGACGACCCGAACGCCGAAGCCACCTTCTGGTCCTTCACCGGCATCAACGCCAAGGACAGCGTCGACGAGTACCTCGCGAAGATGCCCGACGCGAAGATCAAGCTCTCCGAGGTCGGCAGCACGACCGAGACCGCCACCGCCCTCACCGCGGCCCTCGCCGGCGGCAAGGTGCCCGACCTGGTCATGATCCAGAACGACGACCTGCCCCAGTTCGTCGCCAACAGCTCGAACTTCCTCGACCTGCGCACCCTCGGCGGCGACGACGTCGCCTCGACCTACCTCCCGTGGGCCGCCTCCGCCGCGACCGCCGACGACGGCTCCGTCGTGGGCGTCCCGACCGACGTCGGCGGACTGGGCTTCGCCTACCGCGCCGACCTCTTCGAGCAGGCCGGCCTGCCGACCGAGCCCGACCAGGTCGCCGAGCTCTGGAAGGACTGGCCGTCCTTCATCGAGACCGGCAAGAAGTACACCGAGGCGACCGGCAAGCCGTTCGTCGACAACATCGAGACCAGCGTCTTCTTCTCGACCGTCAATCAGGTCTCGGAGAAGTACTACTCGCCCGACGGCGAGCTGGTCTACGACACCAACCCGCAGGTGAAGGACGCGTTCCAGGTCGCCGTGGACACCAAGGACGCCGGCATCAGCGCCGGCATCGCCGCCTGGTCCTCGGGCTGGGCTCCGGGCCGCGCGAACGGCGCCTTCGCCGTGACGATCGCCCCCTCGTGGATCCTCGCCGGCATCAAGACCGACGCCCCCGACACCGCCGGCAACTGGCGCGTCACCAGCGTCCCCGGCATCGGCGGCAACTGGGGCGGCAGCGTCATCGCCATCCCCGCCCGCGCCGAGCACCCCGAGGCCGCCTGGCAGTACATCAAGACGATGATGTCGGCCGAGGGCCAGACCGACCACTTCAAGGCCTCGGGCACGCTGCCCGCCGCCACCGAGGCGGTCGCCAGCGAAGAGGTCCAGTCGTACACCGACCCGTTCTTCGGCGACTCGAAGATCGGCGAGGTCATGGCCACCTCCGTCGAGCAGTTCCCGTCCTTCTACAACGGACCGGACACCACCCCGATCAACGGGGCGCTCCTCAACACCCTCGTCGAGCTGGAGGCCGGCAACGTGACCTCCGACAAGGCGTGGTCGACCGCACTCGACACGGCCAAGCAGGCCATCGGCGGCTGATCGCCCCACCCACCCGAGCGGCCCGGCGCCTCGCGCGCCGGGCCCCTCCCCCCTTTCTCGACGGAGGTACTCCCGTGTCAACGGTGACAGCAGCACCACCCCGCAAGCAGCGCCAGCAGCCCAGCGCGCCGGTCCAGAAGGCCGCGCGGATCCGCAACTCCCTCTCGGAGCGGATCGCCCCCTACGCGTACGTCGCGCCCTTCTTCATCATCTTCATCGTCTTCGGGCTCTTCCCGCTCCTGTTCACGTTCTACGTCTCGCTCTTCGACTGGAACCCGATCGGCGAGCAGACCTTCGTCGGCATCGCGAACTTCCAGCAGCTCTTCGCCGACTCCCGGTTCTGGAACGCGCTGGTCAACACCTTCGGCATCTTCATCATCTCGACGGTGCCCCAGCTGCTGTTCGCCCTCTTCCTCGCGCACCTGCTGAACCACGCCCGCCTCCGCTGGGCGAACTTCTTCCGCATGGCGCTGCTGGTGCCGTACATCACCTCCGTCGCGGCGACCGCGATCGTGTTCGCGCAGATCTTCGACAAGAACTTCGGCCTGATCAACTGGTTCCTCGGCATCTTCGGACTGCCGTCGATCAACTTCCTCGCCACGAACTACGGCTCCTGGATCGTCATCTCGACGATGGTCTTCTGGCGCTGGTTCGGCTACAACACGCTTCTCTACCTGGCGGGCCTGCAGTCGCTGCCCCGCGAGATGTTCGAGGCGGCCTCCGTCGACGGCGCGTCCAGCTGGCAGCAGTTCCGCCACCTGACGATCCCGGCGCTGCGCCCGATCATCGTCTTCACCGTGATCATGTCGACCATCGGCGGTCTGCAGATCTTCACGGAGGCGCTCCTGGTGGCCCCTGAATCGGGCCTCACCTGCGGCGCCGGCCGGCAGTGCCAGACGCTGGCGCTCTTCCTCTACGAGCAGGGCTTCGGCCAGTTCAAGTTCGGCTACGGATCCGCCATCGGCGTCGTGCTGTTCGTGATCGTGGTCCTCGTCTCCCTCCTCAACTTCTACCTCTCCACCCGCACCCGGAAGGAGGCCGTCTGATGTCGGATGTGATCGACCAGGCCGTCCCGCAGACGCTGGCCCCCACGGTCCAGAAGGCACAGCTGCCGAAGCGGCGCGGGAAGGGCGGCGGAGTCGGCTGGCCGACCTACGTCTTCCTCGTGATCGCGGTGCTCGTCTCGATCTTCCCGCTCTACTACATGTTCGTCGTCGCGTCGGTCGGAGCGACCGCCGTCACGTCGATCCCGCCGCGCCTGTACCCGGGCACGAACTTCATGGCGATCGCCGAGAAGGTGTTCGACACCGTCCCGTTCATCGCCTCGATGCTGAACAGCCTCATCGTGTCGCTGAGCATCGCCGTCATCTCGGCGATCCTCTGCGCGATGGCCGGCTTCGCCTTCGCGAAGCTGCAGTTCCCGGGCCGCAACGTGCTGTTCCTCATCGTGCTGCTGACCATGACGGTGCCGGCGCAGCTGAGCATCATCCCGCAGTACCTGATCGTCTCGGCGCTCGACTGGGTCGACACCCTCCAGGCGATCATCGTGCCGGGACTGGCCAGCGCCTTCGGCATCTTCTGGATGCGGCAGCACATGTCCACGACGGTCAGCGACGAGCTGATCCAGGCGGCCCGCATCGACGGCGCCAACTCGTGGCAGCTGTTCTGGCGCATCGCCTTCCCGGTGGTCCGCCCCGCGGCGTTCGTCCTCGGGCTGATCACGTTCACCGCCGTCTGGAACGACTTCATGTGGCCGTTCATCGTCCTCAAGTCGCCGGAGCTGTTCACGGTGCAGATCGCGCTGAAGCAGCTGCAGGCCAACCGCTCGATCGACGTCGCCCTGGCGATGGGCGGATCGTTCATGGCCACCCTCCCGCTGCTGATCGCGTTCTTCTTCGTCGGCCGCCGGATGGTGTCCGGGATCATGGACGGGGCGTTCAAGGGCTGATGCACGACGCTTCCCCAGCACTGCCCGGGACGGACGCCGCGCGTCCTCCCGGGCGGGACTGGCGGGACCGCGCTCTGGCTGCGGCCGAGCGCGCCCGCCTCCTGACCCAGGAACTCACCCTCGAGGAGAAGGCGGCGCAGCTCGGCTCCGTCTGGCTCACCGACTCCGCCGACGACTTCGCCCCGAAGCTCGACGACGGGCCCGCCGCGGGCGACGACCTCTTCACCGGCGGCCTCGGCCAGCTGACCCGCGTGTTCGGCACCGAGCCGGTCACCGTCCCGGAGGGCGTCCGCAGGCTCCGCGAGCTGCAGGAGCGCGTGGTCGCCGGCAGCCGCCTCGGCATCCCGGCCATCGCGCACGAGGAGTGCCTCACCGGCCTGGCCGCGTACGGCGCGACCGCGTTCCCCACTCCGCTCGCCTGGGCGGCCACCTTCCACGAGGAGCTCGTGGGCGAGATGGCGGAGGCGATCGGCTCGGACATGCGCGCCCTCGGCATCCACCAGGGCCTCGCCCCGGTCGTCGACGTCGTGAAGGACTACCGCTGGGGCCGCGTCGAGGAGACCCTCGGCGAGGACCCGTACCTGGTCTCGCAGCTCGGCGCCGCCTACGTCGCGGGGCTGGAGGGGACCGGCGTCGTCGCGACGCTGAAGCACTTCGCCGGGTACGCCGCCTCCCGCGGCGCCCGCAACCACGGACCCGTCAGCATGGGGCCGCGCGAGCTCGTCGACACGGTGCTGCCTCCGTTCGAGGCCGCCCTGCGGCACGGCGGCGCCCGCAGCGTGATGACCTCGTACACCGACATCGACGGCGTGCCCAGCAGCGCCAGCCGGCACCTGCTGACGACGCTGCTCCGCGACCGCTGGGGCTTCGAGGGCACGGTCGTCGCCGACTACTGGGCGGTGCCGTTCCTCCAGGCCATGCACCACGTCGCGGTCGACGCGGCCGACGCGGGGCGCCTGGCGCTGCACGCCGGGGTCGACGTCGAGCTGCCGCAGACGGCGGCGTACGGCGAGCTGCCGCGCCTGATCCGCGAGGGCGTCGTCGACGAGGCCGACCTCGACCGCTCCGTCGCCAGGCACCTCCGCCACAAGTTCGAGGCGGGCCTGCTCGACGGCGGCCCGCTGGTGCCCGAGGGGGCCGAGGAGGTCGACCTCGACAGCGCCCGCAACCGCGCGATCTCGTCGCGGATCGCGGAGGAGTCGGTCGTGCTGCTGCGCGACGAGGACGTCGTCGGGCTGCTGTCCTCCGGCTCGCTCGCCGTCGTGGGACCGGCCGCGGACCAGTTCCGCAGCCTGGTCGGCTGCTACGCGTTCCCCAACCACGTGCTCTCCAAGCACCCCGGGCACGACCTCGGCCTGTCGATCCCGACGGTGCTGACGGCGCTGCAGGAGGAGTTCGGAGCGTCGCGCGTGCGCTTCGCGGAGGGCGGCTCGATCACCTCCGCGTCGACCGACGGCGTGCAGGAGGCGGTGGACCTCGTCCGCGGCTCCGACGCGGCGGTCGTCGTGGTCGGCGACATCGCCGGGCTCTTCGGCGACGGCACCTCGGGCGAGGGCTGCGACGCGGCCGACCTCCGCCTCCCCGGAGCGCAGGAGCCGCTGGTGACGGCCGTGCTCGAGACCGGCGTGCCCACCGTGGTGGTCGTCCTCTCGGGCCGGCCCTACGCGCTCGGGGCGTTCGGAGCGGCGCGCGGACTCGTGCAGGCGTTCTTCCCGGGAGCGGACGGGGCGGCCGCGGTCGCCGGCGTGCTTTCGGGCCGTGTGGCTCCGACCGGGCGCCTGCCCGTGCAGATCCCGCGGCTCCCGTCCGCGTCGACCACGTACCTGCAGCCGTCGCTCGGGCTCTCGAACCCCGGGATCACGGCGCTGGACGCGACTCCGCTCTACCCGTTCGGCTACGGGCTGACCCGCGGCGCGGTGACGTACACGGAGCTGGCGACGGCGGCGGAGCTGCCGGTCGGCGGATCGCTCGACGTGGCGGTATCGCTCCGGAACGACGGCGCCGACACGGTCGAGGTGGTGCAGCTCTACGCGGGCTACCCGACCTCGGCGGTGGTGCGGCCGGTCGCGCAGCTGATCGGCTTCGCGCGCGTGCCGATCGCGGCGGGCGAGACGCTGACGGTGCACTTCCACGTCGACGCGGCCCGGCTCGCGGTGACGGGGGAGGACGGTCGGCTCGCCGTGGACCCGGGGCCGCTGCGGCTGACGGCCGGCGCCTCGGTGGCGGACGCGGCGGTGACGGCGGAGGTGTCGATCACGGGGGAGCGGCGGCTGCTCGCCGAGCGGGCGCTGCGGACCCCCTGGTCGGTGGCGCGGGACTGAGCGGTCGGCGCCTCAGGGGGGAGGCGCCGGCCGCTCGCGGGGGCGGGCCGGTGGTGCCGGCTCGCGTCCGCGGAAGTCGCGGTACTCGCGCGCGAGACCTGCGACTTCTGCGGGGTCGGCGGCCCGGAGCGCGACGGCCGCGTAGCACCGGAGGCGCACAGCGCAAGGGGCCCGCGCGAGCCGGGGGCCCGGCCTAGCGTGGAAGGAGCGGCGCCGCCGGTGGCGGCCCGCGGAGAAGACCGATGCAGAGGAGAGTCATGCCCGCCCTGACCGACACGTTCACGCTGTCCAACGGAGTCGCCATCCCGAAGATCGGGTTCGGCACCTGGCAGATCCCCGACGGCCCCGAGGCCTACGACGCGACGACCGCCGCGCTCGAGGCGGGCTACCGCCACATCGACACCGCCCGCGCCTACGGCAACGAGGCGAGCGTCGCCCGGGCACTGCGCGACAGCGGCGTCCCGCGCGACGAGGTGTTCATCACCACCAAGCTCCCGGCCGAGGTGAAGGACTACGAGGGCGCGAAGGCGAGCTTCGAGACCACCATGGCGGCGCTCGAGCTCGACCACGTCGACCTGTACCTCATCCACGCCCCGTGGCCCTGGCAGGACATGGGCTCCGACCACCGCGAGGGCAACATCGCGGCGTGGAAGGCGATGGAGGAGATCCTCGAGGCCGGTCGCTCGCGCGCCATCGGCGTCTCGAACTTCCAGGTCGCCGATCTGGAGTCGCTGATCGCGGCGACCGACGTGGTGCCGCACGCCAACCAGATCCGCTGGTTCGTCGGCAACACCCAGGACGAGACGACCGCGTACTGCAAGGAGCACGGCATCCTCGTCGAGGGGTACTCGCCCCTCGCGACGGGCGGCCTGCTCGACAACTCCGACATCGGCGAGATCGCTGCGAAGTACGACAAGTCGGTGGCGCAGCTCTGCATCCGCTACCTGCTCGAGAAGGACGTGCTGCCGTTGCCGAAGTCGACGACGCCCTCGCGCATCGTCGAGAACGCCGACGTCGACTTCGAGATCTCGTCCGAGGACCTCGCCCACCTCGACTCGCTCGTCGACACGGAGTCCTGACCCGCGGGCGCCTGCTCCTGACGGTCCGGAGGCCGTCGCACTCGAGCTCGAGCGCGGCGGCCTCCGTCGTCTCGGCGCGTCCTGCGCCGCCTCCGCTCGCGAGTGCGCAGGAGTTGTCGCACTCGAAGTCGAGTGCGACAAGTCCTGGCTTCTCGTCGGGCTCATCCCGATCGCGGTTCCGCGAGTGCGCAGGAGTTGTCGCAGTCGGTCTCGAGTGCGACGACTCCTGGCTTCTCGCCGGGGCGGGGCGGGGCGGGCCCGCCCGCCCGCCCCGGCCGGCGCCCGCGCGTCAGGCCAGGCGCAGCAGGCGGCAGCCGTGCGGCTCGAGCTCGAGCTCGACGGCGCCGCCGACGATCGGCAGCTCGGCGCCGCTCCACACGTCGACGGCCGAGGTCGCGCCGGAGCAGCCCAGGTCGGCCAGGTGCGCCGAGTAGGACCGCGCCGACGAGCCCAGCCAGAACACTCCGCGCCACTGCTCGTCGCCGCGCCACGCCGACCACACCACCAGGTCGCCGTCGCGGACGATCTCGCGGCTGCCGTCGCTGCCGAGCAGCGCGAGGACGTCGTCGTTCGTCAGCAGCGCCAGGGTGTCGGCGGGCGTGTCCGGGAGGTGCCCGCCCATCATCAGCGGCGAGCGGAGCAGGCACCACAGCGTCACGAGCGTCCGCTGCTCCGCGGGCGTGAACCGCGAGAGCCGGTCCTCGCCCACGTGCGCGCGCACGCCGATCCGCCCCAGCGGCAGCATGTCGGCGTCGGCCCACGCGCCGGGGCGCTGGTGCGGCGCCCAGCGCGCGGCCCGCTGGAACTGCTCGTGCAGGTGCGCCCAGTCGTCCCAGAAGTCGTCCGAGATCCGCCACATCTGCGCGGTCGACCGCAGCAGCTCGAGGTTCTCGAGCGAGAGCTGCTTGCCGGGCGAGAGGCTCAGCACCATCGGGCGGCCGGTCGCGTCGATCGCGCGGGAGAGGGCGGCGATCTCCTCCGCCTGGATCGGCGGGTAGAGCACGTCGTCGAGCTTCACGAAGTCGACGCCCCACGAGGCCAGCTGCGCCATCACGGAGTCGTAGTACTGCTGCGCGCCGGGCGCGCTCATGTCGACTCCGTAGTTGTCCGGGTTCCACGGGCAGACGTTCCCGCGGTCGGCGATGTCGGCGCAGGTCGCCTCCGACCCGAGCACCGGCAGGCCGAGCTCGGCGGCCCGCCGGGGGACGCCGCGCATCAGGTGCACGCCGAAGCGGAGGCCGAGGGCGTGCACGCGCGCGGCCAGCGCCGTGAACCCGCCCGTCGCCGCGGAGGGGAAGCGGCCGACGGCGGGCTGCGGGCGTCCCCAGTCGTCGAGCACCGGCTCCGACACCTCCTGGTAGTCGCTCGTGCCGGGATCGGGCTCGTACCACTGGATGTCGACGACGACCGTGTCCCAGCCGTGCGGCAGGAGGTGCTCGGCGAGGTACTCGGCGTTCGCGAGCACCTCCTCCTCCGTCACCGAGGCGCCGAAGAAGTCCCAGCTGTTCCAGCCCATCGGCGGACGGCGGGCGGCCTCCGTGCGCGCGGCGATCACGAGAGCTCCAGCGTCACGGTCGCGAAGGAGTGCGGGGGCAGCGTGACGCGCAGGCCCGTCGCCGTGGTCTCGATGCCCTCGAGGGCGACGGGGCTCACCTCGTCGGCGGCGCCGGGCCGGTTGTGCGCGTCGGGGCGGTCGGCGGTGAGGAGGCGGCCGGTCGCGCCGGTCACGGTCCCACCGCGGAAGTCGAGGGAGACCTCGAGCGGCTCCTCCAGGTCGACGTTGGTCAGCGAGACCAGGACGCGGCCGTCCTTCGCGGAGGCGGAGGCGGAGGCGACGGGGATCTCGCGGCCGTCGACCGCGTGCGTCGGGCCGGCGACCGTGGTCGGCAGAACCGTCGCGTCGTGGTGCCCCTTGTTCATCTCGAACACGTGGTACGTCGGCGTGCGGACCATCTCGCCGCCGTCCGGGGCGGTCAGCAGCATCGCCTGCAGCACGTTCACCGTCTGCGCGATGTTCGCCATCGTCAGGCGGTCGGCGAAGCCGTGGAAGACGTCGAAGTGCCAGGCCGCGACCATCGCGTCGCGGATCGTGTTCTGCTGGAAGAGGAAGCCCGGGTGGGTCCCCGGCTCCACGTCCCACCAGGTGCCCCACTCGTCGAGCACCATCCCGTACTTCTTCTCGGGGTCGTGGACGTCCATCACCGCGGCGTGCGAGCGGAGCAGCTCCTCGATCCCCTGCGCGGCCACGATCGTGCTCCAGTAGGTGTCCGCGTCGAAGTCGGTCGCGCTGCCCTTCGCGTGCCAGCTGCCGCCGATCGTGTAGTAGTGCACCGAGACCGACTCCCACGGCACGGAGGAGAAGGGGTGTCCCTCGATCTCGGGGATCACCTCCATCAGCGTCTGCGTCCAGTGGGTGTCGGCGCCGTCGGCTCCGGCCGCCACGCGGTAGAGCGGAGTGTCGTTGCCGCTCTGCACGAAGGTCCCGAACTGCCGCGCCAGGTCGGCGTAGGCGCCGGCGCGCATGTTGCCGCCGCAGCCCCAGGTCTCGTTGCCGAGCCCCCAGAAGCGGACGGTCCACGGCTCCTCCCGGCCGTGGGAGCGGCGCAGGTCGGCCATCGGCGACTTGCCCGCGCCGGTGAGGTACTCGGCCCAGTCCGCCATCTCCTGCACGGTGCCGGAGCCGATGTTGCCCGAGATGTAGGCGTCGGCGCCGAGCAGCTCGCAGAGCGCCATGAACTCGTGGGTGCCGAAGGAGTTGTCCTCCGCGACTCCGCCCCACTGGGTGTTGATCAGGCCGGGGCGCTCCTCGCGCGGTCCGATGCCGTTGGTCCAGTGGTAGCGGTCGGCGAAGCAGCCGCCGGGCCAGCGGAGGTTGGGGATGTCGAGGGCGCGGAGGGCCTCGACGACGTCCAGGCGGATCCCGCCCTCGTTCGGGACGGGCGAGTCCTCGCCGACCCAGAAGCCGTCGTAGATGCACCGGCCGAGGTGCTCGGCGAAGTGGCCGTAGAGGTGGCGGCTGATGGTGGCGCCGGGGCGGTCGAGGTCGACGGTGACGGTGCTGTTCACGGGGTGCTCCAGGGTCGTGGCGGACGGGTCGGCGGCGGCGGTGCTCACGCGGTCTCGCGGACGAGCCGCAGGACGATCGCGCGGTCGGCGTGGAAGGTCGGCAGGTCCAGGCCCGCCTCGCCCAGCAGGCTCCCCGAGTAGGCGGGGGCCGGGGCGTCGGAGTCCAGCGGCACCGTCGACTCCAGCCAGTGCGGGCTCTGCCAGGGCGGGCCGAGCGAGCCGGGGCGCGCGGCCTCGATCCGGTAGCGCGCCCGCGGATCCAGGCCCGGGAGTCGGACGCGGCGGCGCGAGTCCGCGGTCAGCGCAGGCGTGACCAGCGTGTACAGCGCCTCCGAGCCGTCCGGCGCGACGACGCCCCGCAGCGACGGCGCGTCGGGGTCGGAGTCGTCGCCTCCGACGACCCGGCCGGTCGCGATCAGGCCGCGGTGCTCGCGGTACGCCGCGATCCAGCCCGCCAGCACGGGCTCCTCCTCCGCGTCCAGCTCGCGGAGGTCCCACTCGATCCCGAAGTGGCCGAGGAAGGCGATCGCGCAGCGGGAGTGCAGGTCGCTGGTGCGACCGGTGACGGAGTTGACCGGCGAGGCGACGTGCGAGCCGAGCATCTCCGGCGGCACGAGCAGCCCGGTCCAGCGCAGCATCCGCGAGCGGTCCAGCGGGTCCTGGTTGTCGGAGGTGTGCACGCGGTCGGTGCGCTCGAGGATCCCCAGGTCGACCCGGCCGCCGCCGGAGGCGCAGCTCTCGATCTCGAGCTCCGGGTGCCGGGCGCGCAGCTCGTCGATCAGCCGGTACAGCGCGAGCGTCTGCTCGTGCACCGCGGCCGTCCCGGTGGCGGGGTGGCCCGCGTCGATCAGGTCGCGGTTGTGGTCCCACTTGAGGTACGCGACGCCGAGGTCGGCGACCAGGCCGTCGAGCACGCCGAGGATGTGCGCGAACGCGTCGGGGTTCGTCAGGTCGAGCACCTGCTGGAAGCGGAACCGCGGCGGCAGCTCCTCGCGGGCCCGCAGGATCCAGTCGGGGTGCGCGCGGGCGAGGTCGGAGTCCTCGTTGATCATCTCGGGCTCGACCCAGAGGCCGAACTCCATGCCCAGGCCGCGGACGTGCTCGGCGAGGGGGAGGAGGCCGTCGGGCCAGGCGACGGGGTCGGGCGTCCAGTCGCCGAGGCCCGCGCGGTCGTCGCTGCGGCCGAGGAACCAGCCGTCGTCGAGCACGTAGCGCTCGACCCCGAGGGCGGCGGCTCGGTCGGCCAGCTCGGCGAGGACGGCGAGGTCCTGGTCGAAGTAGACCGCCTCCCAGACGTTGAGCGTCACCGGGCGCGGCCGGCGCGAGGAGCGGGAGACCCCGCGGAGGTGGGCGTGGAAGCGGGCGGCCGCAGCGTCGAGGCCGTGGCCGAAGCTGCCGGAGATCCAGGGGGAGGAGTAGCTCTCGCCGCTCGCGAGGCGCACCTCGCCGGGCAGGAGCAGCTCGCCGCCGCGGAAGGCGAGCCAGCCGTCGCCGCGCTCCACCGCGTGCTCGTGGTTGCCGCCGATGCCGACGTGGCAGAGCCAGACCCGCCCGTCGGCGGAGTCGAAGCCGGGGGTGCCGACCGCGACGACCGTCGTCGCGTCCAGGCCGGTGCGGCCGCGCCGCGAGGAGCGGGAGTGGGTGCCGGTGACGACGGGGTGGCGCTGGGGGATCTTCTCGGTGCCCCAGCGGCCGGAGAAGTCCAGGATCTCGCGGGCCTCGGTCGGGATCCGGAGGGCGGGGTCGACGCCGATCACCTCGAGGTGCCCGGCGCCGTCGTTGCGGACCGAGACGCGGGTCCTGAGCAGTCCGGCAGGAGAGAGAACGATCTCTAGGACGACCCCGATCCGGGCCTGCGCGTCGTGCGCCTCGACGGTCACGGCGGCGCTGCCGGCCTGCGCGACCGCGCCCTCCGCGAGGGCCTCCCCGTCCACCGAGACGGTGTCCACGGTCAGCCTCGGCGACCAGCCGGCGCCCTCCCGGTGCACCCGGAGACCCGGCAGGCCGGCCCAGCCCAAGGTGTGCTCGGGCAGGATCCCGGGCTCGTAGGGGACGTCGGAGGAGCCCTCGATCCCCGTCCGCACGGGAGTTCTTGCGAAAGCTGCGAGATCGTCGTCGCTCGCGTCGAGTCGCGGACCCCAGTGCAGCAGCACGGGCAGGTCGCCTCCCGACTGAGTGAGGAGGGCGGACACGTCATCGGCGACGAGATGGATCACTCTCGGGGATTGCATGTCCCCATTCCTATCGTCGATCCTGGTCTGAGTACAGCGAGAGATCGATCTCGACCCTCGGTCGGAGGGACCACCGCGCGGATCGACCTGCGCCGATCGACCACCGCTCGCACCGCTCACCCCCACCACCCACCGCCTCGACGAGGAGCACCCATGCCGCTGACCCACCCGGCCCCGCACGAGACCCGCCTGGAGCGCGGGGTGCTCGACGCGCGGCGGCGGCTCAACCGCGACTACCTCCTCTCGCTCACCGACGAGGGACTGCTGCAGAACTTCCTGATCGAGGCCGGGATCGGCGACCAGGGCTGGCACCTGCACCCCTCGCAGGACTCGCGCGAGGCCCGCGGTCTCGACCGGTACTGGGGCTGGGAGACGCCGGGCTCGCAGCTGCGCGGGCACTTCCTCGGCCACTGGCTCTCCGCCGCGGCCCGTGAGGTCGCGGTCACCGGCGACCCGCTGCTCCGCGTCCGGATCGACTCCGTGCTCGACGGTCTCGAGCGCTGCCAGGAGGAGAACGGCGGCGGCTGGATCTGGGCGATCCCGCGCGGCTACCTCGACCGCCTCGCGACCGGCCGCCCCATCTGGGCGCCGCAGTACGCGATGCACAAGCTGCTGATGGGCCTCGTCGACCTGCACCTCGACCTCGGCGACGAGCGGGCGCTGCGGATGGCGCGGGCCGCCACGGTCCCGCTGCTGGAGTGGGTCCGCGGATTTGACGACGCCGCGTTCCAGGAGATCCTCGAGGTCGAGACCGGCGGCATGCTCGAGGTCTGGGCCGACCTCCTCGCGATCACCGGCGACCCCGTCTACACCGAGCTGCTCGGCCGCTACGACCGCCGCTCCCTCTTCGAGGGCCTGCTCGAGGGCCGCGACGTGCTGACCAACATGCACGCCAACACCACGATCCCCGAGGTCCTCGGCGCCGCCCGCGCCTACGAGGTCACCGGCGACGAGCGCTGGCGGACGATCGTCGAGGCCTACTGGGAGCAGGCGGTCACCCTCCGCGGCACCTTCTGCACGGGCGGTCAGACCTCCGGCGAGATCTGGACGCCGCCCTTCGCGTTCGCCGCTCGCCGCGGCGAGAAGACGCAGGAGCACTGCGTCGTCTACAACATGATCCGGCTGGCCGACGTGCTGCTGCGCTGGACCGGCGACCTCGCCTACGCCGACTACATCGAGCGGAACCTCTGGAACGGCCTCCTCGCCCAGCAGAACCCGCGGACCGGGATGGTCGCCTACTTCCTGCCGCTCGAGGGCGGCGCCCGCAAGGACTGGGGCAGCCCGACCGAGGACTTCTGGTGCTGCCACGGCACGCTGGTGCAGGCGCACACGCGCCACTCCGGGCTCGTCTTCTACCGCGGCGGCGACGCCGAGCTGACGATCGCGCAGCACGTCGACGCGAGCCTGCGCCTGCCGACCGCCGCCGGCGACGCGGCGGTGCGGGTCGAGGTGCTCGACACCGCCGGCTACGTCGGCCCGGACGCCAACGCGGGTGCCGCGGGCGACGTGCACCGCCCCACCGCCTCGCGGATCCGGGTCGAGATCGTCTCGGAGGAGGGGGTCGCGCTGCACGTGCGGCTGCGGGTGCCGGAGTGGACCGTCGGCGAGCCGGGGGTCGCGGGCGACGCCGAGCGCGTCCGGGCGGGCGACGGCGCGCTCCTGATCGAGCACCCCGGCGGCCGCACGAGCGTCGACCTCGCCTTCGGCACCGAGATCCGCGCCGTGCCGATCCCGGACGAGCCGGGAACGGTCGCCTTCGTCGAGGGCCCGATCGTGCTGGCCGGCCTCGTCGACCGCGAGATCGCGCTGCGGGGGCGCCTCGAGGACGCCCCCGCCCTGCTCGCCCCCGACAACGAGCGGCAGTGGACCCAGTGGCTGCGCGGATACCGCGCCGTCGGCCAGCCCGCCGCCGTCCGCTTCCGGCCTCTGCACGAGGTCGTCGACGAACCCTTCTCGCTCTACTTCCCGGTCTCGGCCGGGAGCTGATGGACAGGATCCCCTCCGTGACCTGCGCTCCGCGCTCATGACCGCCTCCACCGCCTCCCCCGCCGTCCAAGCGATGCCCCGCGGCCGCCTCCTGCTGCCGATCTTCGCGATGCTCGTCGGCTTCGGGCCGCTCACCATCGACCTGGTGCTGCCGTTCCTGCCGACGCTGCAGGACGATCTCGGCGTCTCGGTGGCGACCGCCCAGCTGGTCGTCACCGGCGCCACCTTCGGCTTCGCGGCCGGCCAGCTCGTCTCAGGACCGCTCAGCGACGCGGTCGGCCGCAAGTGGCCGCTCGGCGTCTCGGCGGCGCTGCACATCGCGGCGAGCCTCGTCGCGGCGATGACCTCCGACACCGCCGTGCTGCTCTCGGCCCGCTTCGTCCAGGGCGCCGCCTGCACCGCCGCGGGCGTCGTCGTCACCGCCATCGTCCGCGACCTCTACAGCGGCAAGCGGCTCGTCACGATGCTCGCGAACCTCGCCGTGATCGTCTCGGTCTTCCCGATCCTGGTGCCCTCCGTCGGCGCGCAGCTGACCAAGGTGATCGACTGGCGCGGCTCCTTCCTCGCGGTCGCCGCCTGGGGAGCGCTCGCGACCGTGATCGCGCTCCTGGTGCTGCCCGAGACGCTGCCCCGCGAGCGGCGGCACCAGGGCGGGCTCGGCCCGTCGCTGCGCAACTCCTTCGGGATGCTCCGCCGGCCGCGCGTGCTGGCGCTCGCCGCCGCCTCGGCCGCGGGCTGGTCGGTCGGCTTCGCGTATCTCGCGACCGCTCCCTTCCTCTACACGAACGTCTACGCGGTCGGGCCCGACCTGTACGGGCTGCTGTTCCTGGTCACCTCGCTCGTGACGATCGCGGTCGGGCAGACGACGGGACGGGTGATCGTGCCGCGGTTCGGACCCCGGTTCGCGATGTTCGCCTCGGCGATCGTCACGGCGCTCGGCGCCGTCGTGGTCGCGGTGCTCGCGCTCACCGGCACGCAGCCGCTGCTCGTCGTCGTCGGCGCGCTGACGTTCGCGCTGGCCGGCCGCTCGCTCGGCTTCGCCCCGGTGCAGTACCTCTCGCTGCAGGGCCCGTCGAGCGAGGCGGGCAGCGTCACGGCGATCCTCGGCACGGTCAGCTTCACGGCGGCCGGACTGGTGATGCCGGTGATGGGCGCGTGGGCCGAGATCTCGCTGATCCCGTTCGCGATCCTGCTGCTGCTCGCGGGCCTGGTCGAGGGCGGCGTGGCGCTGCTGTTCCGGCCGGGCTCGCGGCGCTTCGATCCCGGGGCGCAGCGGATCGAGGACGAGCGGGCGGGGGCCGCCCCATCGGCCGGCCCCCGCGCGCACGACGAGAAGAGCTGAGATGACCCTCCGGGAAGGAACCACCGTGGAACTGCGCTCCGGCGACTACACCCTCCGCGTCGAGGCGGGCGGCCTCGAGGTGCTCAAGGGCGAGCGCGTCCTCTACGCGAACGACCGGCCGCTGCGCGTCACGGTCAAGACCGTCGCCGCGATCAGCGAGTACTCCGGCGCGCCCTACGACGACGTCTCGCTGTCGGAGGGGGCGATCACCGCGAGCGGGACGATCACCGTCCGCTCCGGGTCGGCCTTCGCCGTCACCGACGTCTGGCGCGTCGCGGGCGACGGCTTCTCCGTGCACCGCGACGTCGAGGTGCTGGCGGCCGGCGGCGACCTCGGCTTCTCCACCGCCGTCTCGCTCGGGCTGACCGGGTCCGACGACCTCCGCGACTACGAGTGCTTCGCCCCCGGCGCCTGGTACCGCGACAACGCCTTCGGGCCCGCCGACGCGATGGGCCGCGACCCCGGCAGCGAGTACTTCTGGCGCACCGAGACGCACTACGCGCTGCCGCTGTTCGCCGCGCAGAGCCTCGCGACCGGCGAGACCGTGGCGCTCTCGCGCTGGGCGGCCGACGCGACGCTGCCGCGCCTGGACGTGGTCCGCTCGGAGAACTTCACCGACCCGGAGTGCACCGTCGGCTCGATCGGCCTGAGCCGCCCGCAGGGCACGACGCTGAACTACCTCTACTACGGCTTCGGCGTGCGGACCCCGCTCGACGTGCCGCCCGCGGGCCTGTCGATCGACTACGTCCACCCGGGCGCCGACGGCGAGCGCCCGATCGAGAACCCCTACTCCGGCCTCGACTACGACGCCGCCCCGAAGGCCCTGCAGCGGGTGAACCACCCGGTCGAGGTCGGCTTCCGCCAGCGCTACGCCGTCGCGGTCGACCTCGGCCGGTACGACGACTTCGCGACGATGATGCGCGCCACCTGGCGCAGCACCTACGCCCGGCTCCGCGACGACCTGTTCGAGGTCGACAACGAGCGGCACTTCCACCACGGCATGGCGATCCTCCAGCGCCTCACCCGCCGCTACGGCGACTCCTGGGGCCTGCCGTTCGCCTGTCAGCTGCCGGACCTCGACGTCTCGAGCGTCTCCTTCCAGTTCGGCTTCGTCGGGCAGCAGCCGGGCATCGGCTACCAGCTGCTGCGCTACGGCGACCGCGAGGGCGTGCCGGAGGCGTTCGAGCAGGGCGTCGGCATCGTCGACTTCTGGGCGCGGACCGCGCTGCCCGAGTCGGGCCCGCCGCGGATGTGCTTCAACCCCTCGCTCGGCGGCTTCGAGCCGTACCCGCACTACCTGCGGATGCTCGCCGACGGCGTCGAGGCGATCCTCGACGCCTACCTGCACCTGCGGGACCTCGGCGACGAGCGCCCGCTCTGGCTCGAGTTCTGCCGGCGGACCGCCGACTGGCTGCTCGAGGTGCAGGACGCCGACGGCAGCTTCCACCGCGCCTACAACGCCGACGGCTCGGTGCGGATGGACTCGCGCTCGAACACCCCGAGCGTGATCCGCTTCCTCGTGCAGCTGCACCTCGTGACGGGGGAGGGGCGCTACCGCGCGTCCGCCGTGCGCGCCGGCGAGTGGTCGTTCGCGAACATCCACCGCACGCTGGAGTACCGCGGCGGCACCTGCGACAACGCCGACATCCAGGACAAGGAGGCGGGCATCTACGGACTGTTCGGCTTCCTCGCGCTGTACGACCTGACGGAGGAGCCGCGCTGGCTGGAGGGCGCCGTCCGCGCCGCCGACTACACGGAGACCTGGACCTACGCGTGGTCCTTCCCGGTCCGCGCGCCCTGGGCGCATCCCTTCAACCGGTACTCGATCAGCGGACAGAGCATCATCACCCTCGGCGGCGGCGCCGACGTCTACATGGCGGCCTGCTCGTACAGCTACTACCGACTGCACCTGATCACGGGCGACGAGCACTACCTCGATTTCGCCGAGTTCCTGCACCGCAACACCCGCCAGTCGACCGACGTCGACGGCAGCATCGGCTACGCGATGCCCGGCCTCGGCCACGAGAGCGGCGACTTCGCGACCCAGACCCTGCGCAGCCACCACCACTGGCTGCCCTGGTGCACCTTCGTCGAGGTCGACCCGGCCTCGCGCCTGCGCGACACCTTCGGCGTCTACGAGATCGCCGATGCGCAGCGCCTGCCCGCCGCCGAGCGGGCGGCTCGCAACCGCGTCTACGACCGCTACGGGCACTCGCGGAGCTGAACCGACCCCACCGCATCCGGCGCGCGTCTCGTTCTCACGTCGACGCGGCCACACGGCGGGTCCGGCGGCCAGCGGGGACGACACCCGGTGCGCTGCTCCGCCTCCGTCGGCGGACCGGAGCTCGTTCCGCGTGCCGCAGCCGGACCCTCCGCAGCGCCCTCAGCCGCGCCACTCCACGTCCACGCGCACCGCCTCCGCACCGAGCTCCAGCCCGCTCGACACCTCGCGCCCGTCGACCCGCAGCACCGCGTCGCGCAGCGTGCGCACCCGCGTCCCGCCCGCCGGTGCCAGCCACTCCGCGCCCGGCACCCGCCGCACCCACAGCGACGCCCGCCCCGGCGACCACTCCAGCCGGTCCACGACCACCCCGCCGCGCGCGCGCAGCCCCGTCACGGCACCCCGCGCCCACGCGGACGGCAGTGCCGGCAGCACCGTCAGCGTCTCGTCATCCGATCCCAGCAGCATCGCCGCCACGAGCCCCGGCAGTCCGCCGCTGGCGTCGAGGTTGAAGATCCGCCCCGCGTCGTGCCGGGTCGTCAGGGTCGGTGACCAGTGCTCGACCGCGAGCCACTCCGCGCAGGTCAGCGCCGCCTCCCCGTCACCCAGCGCCGCCGCCGCGACGCCCACCTGCACCAGCCCGAACGCCATCTCCATCCGCCCGGGAGGAGCGGTCGGCGCCTCGGCCCGCCACGCGATCTTCGCCGCCACCGTCGCCGCCGCGGCGGCCCGCAGCCGCACCGCGGAGGCGCCGGGGCCCTCGAAGGCCGCGTCGCCCGCGTACCAGAGCGGGTACAGCTGCGACGCGTGCCGGTGCGCGATCTCCTCCGCGAACCGCGGGTCGATCCACTCCGCCAGCGTGCCGTCCTCGGCGACCCGGTACTCCGGCAGCTCCGCCACCACCCGCGCCCAGCGCTCGTCGAGCGAGTCGTCGCCGCGGGCCCGCCCGAGCAGCGCCGTCGCCCGCGCGGCGTCCCGCAGCACGGCGACGTCGATCGTCGCATCGACCGCTATCGGCGAGCGCGCACCACCCGGTGTGTTCTCGGGGGAGTAGGAGGGGACGATCCGGCGCACCCCGTCGACCACTGTCGTCCCGGTCTCGGCGAAGCGCAGCACGCCCTCGGCCAGCTCCCACAGCCGGTCGTCGACGATGCCGCGATCTCCCGTGGCCGCGACGGCGTCGGCGGCGAGGCGCAGCACCCAGCCGCCGCAGCCCGTCCAGAAGAGGTGCGGGTAGCTCGCCGCGAAGTGGTCGGCGCGGCCGTGGGTCGACATCCGCGACGGCAGGAGCATCCCCTCCGCCCCGTAGACGAGGCGCGCGTTCTCGCGGTAGTCGTCGAGGTGCGGCAGCACCAGCTCCAGGATCGACAGCGCCAGCTCGGGCGTGCCGGTCGGGATCATCCCCGCCATCGCGCCGTTCTGCACGTTGCCGTTCAGCGTGTAGTCGGCCGACCAGGCCGGCCGCCAGGTGCCCTGCCAGACGCCCTGCAGCGTCGGCGGCAGCTCGCCGGTCGACGCGACGATGTTCGCGCGGCCGCTCAGCCAGGCCAGCTCGACCACGCGGCGACGGGCGCCCGCGTCGCCGGAGCGGGCGGCGTCCCACAGGTCCTCGGTCAGCTCGGCGTCGGAGGCGCCGTCGAGATCCAGCACGGAGGCGCCGACCAGCCGGCCGTGCCCCTCGCGCTGGGCGTCGCGCAGCTCCTCCCAGGAGAGGTCGGCGGAGGCGTCGGGAGCCGCGCCGATCGCGACGTCCAGCCGGAGCACGCGGGCGACCCCCGCGGAGATCTCCACGTCCGAGACGGCGGCGCCCCCGGCCACGCGCCACGTCGCTCCGCTCGTCGCCCGCGTCACGGCGCGGATCGCGGTCGGGCCCTCGCCCGCCTCGGCCGTGAGCACCGCGGAGGCGCCGCCCTCGACGTGCGACGAGACCACGGCCGAGGCGTCGGGCACGCCGGTGTCGAAGGAGGTCGCCTCGCCGGCCCCGAGCGCGAGCTCGACGGTGACGACGGTGTCCGCGGAGGACTCCAGAGCCAGCCGGACGCCCTCGCCGCCGTGCGGGGCGAGCAGGCGCACGGCGTGGCGGCCGCCGTCCTCGTCGGTCCACTCCACCGCGGCCTCGCCGCCGAGCGGATCGATCAGGCGGACCGCGGAGGCGACGCCGCCGGGGGTGCGCAGCGTGACGGTCGCGCAGAGGCCGAGCGGGTCGGTCCAGATCAGGCCGCCGTCGTAGCCGCTGTCGCGGGCGGCGCGGGCGAGCAGGGCGGTGGCGGTGTCGGAGTCGCCGGCCAGCAGGGCGCCGCGCAGCTCGTCGCGGACGCCGGCGAGGTCGGGCGCGTCCGGGCGCGGATTGACGGGGAGGAACCAGCGCTCGTGGGCGAGCGGGACGGTCAGGGAGTCGGCCGGGCCGTGCACCACGGCGCCGACGCGGCCGCTGCCGACGATCAGGCCCTCCTCCCAGGTCGGGGCCGCAGTGGCGGTGACGAGGGTGGGCGTGCGCGACAGTGCGCCGGCGATCGGGGCGATGATCGGTTCCTTTCGGGCTCGCGGGAGTGCCTGATATGTTGCGTGAACCCTCAAATTACCTCTCCCGGTGCGACGGCGCGCGGGAGTCGAGAGTTAGGAATCCGCGATGACGCGACCGATCACCCTCTTCACCGGCCAGTGGGCGGACCTCCCCTTCGAGGAGGTGGCGCGCCTCGCGGGGGAGTGGGGCTACGACGGCCTCGAGATCGCCTGCTGGGGCGACCACATCGACGTGGCGCGCTGGGACGACGCGGAGTACGTGCAGAGCCGGAAGGACATCCTCGAGCGCAACGGCCTCCAGGTGTTCGCGATCTCGAACCACCTCACCGGCCAGGCGGTCTGCGACGACCCGATCGACGAGCGCCACCGCGACATCCTCAGCGACCGCGTCTGGGGCGACGGCGACCCCGAGGGCGTCCGGCAGCGCGCCGCCCAGGACCTCAAGGACACCGCCCGCTTCGCCGCCGCGCTCGGCGTGACGCAGGTCAACGGCTTCTCCGGCTCGTCGATCTGGAAGGGCGTGGCCATGTTCCCGCCCGCCTCCGACGAGTGGATCGCCGCCGGCTACCAGGACTTCGCCGACCGCTGGAACCCGATCCTCGACGTCTTCGAGGAGGTCGGCGTCCGCTACGCGCTCGAGGTGCACCCGAGCGAGATCGCCTACGACTACTGGACCGCCAAGCGCACCCTCGAGGCGATCGGCCACCGCGCCTCGTTCGGCTTCAACTTCGACCCGTCGCACTTCGTCTGGCAGCAGCTCGACAGCGTCGCGTTCGTGCTCGACTTCGCCGACCACATCTTCCACGTTCACGTGAAGGAGTCGGTCACCAACCTCGACGGCCGCAACGGCGTCCTCGGCTCGCACCTGCCGTGGGCGAACCCGCGCCGCGGGTGGACCTTCGTCTCGACCGGGCACGGCGCCGTCCCGTGGGAGCCGGTGTTCCGCGCGCTCAACGCGATCGGCTACACCGGCCCGACCAGCGTCGAGTGGGAGGACGCCGGCATGGACCGCCTCGACGGCGCCCCCGAGGCCCTGGCCTTCGTGCGGAAGCTCAACGCGATCACGCCGCCGGCCGACGCCTTCGACGCGGCGTTCTCGACCTCGCGCGACTGACCGTCCGCCGCACGCCTGCGTCCCGGAGGCCGGAAGGACCGACTGCCCGCGAGGGCCGTCCGGGCCTCCCGGCCTCCGTCGTGCTGCGACCGCGTCCGCAACCGGGGCCAGGACGCTGCAGCGGGCGCCGAACGGGCCGGAGAGGGCGATCCGCCCTCGATCGCGGACGCGATCCAGGCCGGTCTCGGCGGCGGGCCCCCCGCCCCGACCCGGCGGCTCGCCGGGAACGACGGACGGCCGACCCCCCGCAGGGAGCCGGCCGTCCGGCCTCGCAGGATCTACAGGCCCTGGGACAGGCGGTAGTACGCCGCGTTCGAGCGGATGTCGGACTCGAAGCCGCGGAGGGTGGTCGACTCGTCGATCACCAGGAGCTCGACGCCGGCGATGCGGGCGAAGTCCTCCCACGCCTCCAGGCCGATCTGCGTCGTCATCACCGTGTGGTGCGCGGCACCGGCGGTGATCCAGGCGGCGGCGCTGGTGCCGAAGTCCGGGGCGGGCTGCCAGACGGCGCGGCCGACGGGCAGGTGCGGGAGCGTCTGGGGCGGCTCGACGTTCCGGACCTTGTTCGCGACCAGGCGGAAGCGCTCGCGGACGTCGCTCAGGGCGACCACCACGGCCGGGCCGGCGTCGGCGGTGAAGACCAGGCGCACCGGGTCCTCGCGGCCGCCGATGCCCAGCGGGTGGATCTCGAGCGAGGCGCGCTTCGACGACAGGGACGGCGACACCTCGAGCATGTGCGCGCCGAGGATGAGCTCCTCGCCGGGCGTCATGTCGTAGGTGTAGTCCTCCATCAGGCTCGTGCCGCCGGGCAGGCCGGCGCCCATCACCGCGGCGATGCGGATGAGGACGGCCGTCTTCCAGTCGCCCTCTCCGCCGAAGCCGTAGCCGTCGGCCATGAGGCGCTGCACGGCGAGTCCCGGGAGCTGGCGGAGCCCGCCGAGGTCCTCGAAGCTGTCGGTGAACGCCTCGAAGCCGCCCTCCTCCAGGAACGAGCGCAGGCCGATCTCGACCGCGGCGCCGTAGCGGAGCGACTCGTGGCGCTCGCCGCCGGGGAGCAGCTCGGGGACCACGTCGTAGCTCTCGACGTACTCCGCGACGAGGGCGTCGATCTGCTCGGAGGTGGCGGCGTCGACGCGCTCGACGAGCTCGTTCACTCCCCAGGTGTTGACGCTGACGCCGAGGCGGATCTCGGCCTCGGTCTTGTCGCCCTCGGTGACGGCGACGTTGCGCATGTTGTCGCCGAAGCGGGCGACCTTCATGCTCTGCGAGGCGGACCAGCCGGCGGCCGCGCGCGACCAGGTGCCGATGGCCTCGGTGACGCGGGCGTCGCTCGCGTGGCCGACGACGGTCTTCCGGGGCACGCTCATCCGGCTGAGGATGTAGCCGTGCTCGCGGTCGCCGTGCGCGGCCTGGTTGAGGTTCATGAAGTCGAAGTCGATGTCCTGCCACGGCAGGGCGACGTTCGCCTGGGTGTGGAAGTGCAGCAGCGGCTTGGCGAGCGCGTCGAAGCCGTGGATCCACATCTTCGAGGGGCTGAAGGTGTGCATCCAGGTGATGACGCCCACCACGGAGTCGTCGGAGTTCGCCTCGATCATGGTGCGGCGGATGGCGTCGGAGCTCTTCAGCACCGGCTTCCACTCGACGGTCACGGGGATCGCGCCCGCCTCGTTCAGCTGCGCGACGACGGCCTGCGACTGCTCGGCGACCTGGCGGAGGGTGTCCTCGCCGTAGAGGTCCTGGCTGCCGGTCAGGAACCAGACGGTGCGGGTGGCGAGGTCGGGGATGATGCTCTGGTACACGCTCATGCGATGGCTCCGGTGGGGTTCTGTCCGTAGACGTTCTGGTAGCGGTCGAACAGGGCGTCGATCGACTCCTGCGGGATGGGGACGAGCTCGCCGCCCTGGCGCGCGAGGTGCACGGTGCGGGCGACGTCCTCGGCCATGACGGCCGCCTTGACGGCGTCCTTCGCGTCCTTGCCGATGGTGAAGACGCCGTGGTTCTGCATCAGGACCGCCCGCGAGCGGTGCCCGCTGAGGGTCGCGACGATGCCGCGGCCGATGGAGTCGTCGCCGATGATCGCGAACGGGCCGATGGGGATCTCCCCGCCGAACTCGTCGGCCATCGCGGTGATGACGCAGGGGATCGACTCGGCGCGGGCCGCCCACGCGGTCGCGTAGGTGGAGTGCGTGTGCACGACTCCGCCGACCTCGGGCATCTCGCGGTACACGTAGGCGTGCGCCGCGGTGTCGCTGGAGGGGCTGCGGTCGCTGCCGGGGGTGCCGGGGACGACGTTCCCGTCGAGGTCGCAGAGGATCATGTTCTCGGGCGCGAGGTCGTCGTAGGAGACGCCGCTGGGCTTGATCACGAAGAGGTCGGCGCCGGGCACGCGGCCCGAGATGTTGCCGCCGGTCCAGATGACGAGGCCGTAGCGGACGAGCTCGGAGTGCAGCCGCGCGACGTCCTCGCGGACGCGGGCGATCGCCTCCTCGACGGCGGGGGTCTGGGTGGTCATGCGGTGGCTCCCTGGTTCTGCGGGTCGGTGAGGGTCTCGACGGCGGTCTGCTCGACGGCGAGGCCGGCGCGGTAGCGCTCGAGGTAGGCGGAGAAGCCGGCGACGTCGTCCGCGTCGGGGGCGACGGTCTCGAAGCCGGAGTCGCCGAAGACCTGATCGGTGAGGTACGCGTCGAGCGCGACTCCGCTCTGCAGGCGGTAGGCGGCGAGCACCGCCATGCCCCACGGGCCGCCCTCGGAGGCGGTCGCGGCGACCGAGACCGGGGCGTCGAGCGCGCCGGCGAGGAAGCGCTGGGCGACCCCGGCGGTGCGGAACATGCCTCCGTGCGCGAACATCTCGTCGATCCGGACGCCCTCGCCCGCGAGGACGCGCATGCCCAGCGCCAGGGTGCCGAACACGCCGTAGAGCTGCGCGCGCATGAAGTTGGCGAGCGTGAGGCGCGAGTCGGGGGTGCGCACGACGAGCGGGCGGCCCTCGACCAGGCCGGCGATCGGCTCGCCCGCGAGGTGGTTGTAGGCGAGCAGTCCGCCCGCGTCCGCCTCGCCCTCGAGCGCCTCGGCGAAGAGGGTGCCGTAGACGGCGTCGCTGTCGGAGGGTCCGCCGGACGCGGCGGCGAACCGCGAGAACAGGCCGACCCAGCCGGCGAGCTCGCTGGCTCCGTTGTTGCAGTGGACCATCGCGACGAGGTCCCCGGCGGGAGTCGCGACGAGGTCGAGCTCGTGGTGCACGCTCTCCAGCGGGCCCTCGAGGACGACCATGGCGAAGATGCTGGTGCCGGCGCTGACGTTGCCGGTGCGCGGGGCGACGGAGTTGGTCGCCACCATGCCGGTGCCGGCGTCGCCCTCGGGCGGGCAGGCGGGGGCGCCGGGCCGGAGGGCGCCGGTGGGGTCGAGCAGGAGCGCGCCCTCGGCGGTGAGCGAGCCGGCGTCGGCGCCCGCGGGGAGCACGGCGGGCAGCAGCTCGCGCAGGGGCTTCACGGCGCCGGCCGCGCGCTCGTCGTAGAGGTCGACGACACGCTGGTCGTAGTCGCGGGTCGCCGGGTCGGTCGGGACCATGCCGGAGGCGTCGCCGACTCCGAGGACCTTCTCGCCGGTGAGGCGCCAGTGCACGTAGCCGGCGAGGGTGGTGAGGAAGTCGATCCGCTCGACGTGCGGCTCGGAGTCGAGGACCGCCTGGTGCAGGTGCGCGAGCGACCAGCGCAGCGGGATGTTGGCGCCGAACAGCTCGGTGAGCTCGGCCGACGCGGGCCCGGTGCTGGTGTTGCGCCAGGTGCGGAAGGGGACGAGCAGCCCGCCGTCCGCATCGAAGGGGAGGTAGCCGTGCATCATCGCCGAGACGCCGAGCGCCCCGACGGAGGAGAGCTGGACGCCGTGGCGCGACGAGACGTCGGCGACGAGGTCCGCGTAGGCGGCCTGGAGGCCCGCGTGGACGGCGTCGAGGGAGTAGGTCCAGCGGCGGTCGACGAACTGGTTCTCCCACTCGTGGCTGCCGACGGCGAGGACCACGGACGGGTCGGCCGCGTCGACCAGGCACGCCTTGATCCGGGTGGAGCCGAGTTCGATGCCGAGGGCGGTGGCGCCGCTCGTGATCACGTCGGCGGGGGTGGGCCTGCGCTGGTCCATCATGCTCCTCGCTCGGGCGATGTGACCGTTCACAAAGCCCCGGGTCAGCGTAGGCGAAACGGCTCGGGGTCGGCAAGCGAGGGGCCCGCCGACGGGGTCCGACTGCTCCTCCTCCGCCGCAAGCCCCTTCCGCCGGGGCCGCCCGCTTGGTCGCATGAGGCATGCGTGAGATCAGACTCGTCAGACTCGTCACCCGCCTCGAGAACGCCGCCGCCCTCGATCCGCTCGTCGGCCGGGTGAAGCGGGCCGTGAACGCGGTGGTCCGGCCGCAGCCGGTGCGGGACGTGCTGCACGGCGTCCCGGTCGGCCACCCCGTCCATCCGCTGCTCGTCCTCGTGCCCACCGGCGCCTGGGTGTCGGCGGCGGTGCTCGACCTGCTGCCGGGGAACCAGCGGGCGGCGCGGACCCTCGTCGGCGTCGGCGTGATCAGCGTCCTGCCGACCGCCGCCTCCGGCTTCACCGACTGGTCGGAGCTGCACGAGCAGCAGACCCGCGTCGGGCTGGTGCACTCGGCGGCCAACGTGGTCGCGACGGGCCTCTACGCCGCGTCGTGGGTGCAGCGCCGCCGCGGGCGCACCACGAGCGGGAAGGTGCTCGGGATGCTCGGGCTCGCCGTCGTCTCGGGCGGCGGCTACCTGGGCGGCCACCTCAGCTACCGGCAGGCGGCGGGGGCGAACCACGCGGAGGACGTGCCGCACCGCTTCCCCTCTGGCTGGCAGGAGCTCGGCGCCCTGGCGGACCTGCCGGAGCGCACGCCGGTGAGGAGGGAGGTCGCGGGCCTCCCCCTGCTCGCCTTCCGGCGGGGCGAGCGGATCGACGTGCTCTCGAACGTCTGCAGCCACCTCTCCGGCCCGCTCGACGACGGCGAGGTCACGGCGGACGGCTCGGGGGAGGCGTGCGTCGCCTGCCCGTGGCACGGCAGCGCCTTCTCGCTCGAGACCGGCGAGGTGCTGCGGGGGCCGGCCACCTCGCCGCAGCCGCGGTTCGAGACGCGGGTGCGCGAGGGGCGCGTGGAGGTGCTGCTGCCGCACGCGGGGTGAGGCGGGGGCCGGTGCTGCTCAGGCCTGAGCCGTCGACGCCCGCTCCACCAGCACCGGCGGCACCGGGCGGTCGACGGCGGGCTCCTCGCCGCGCAGCTCCGCGAGCACGACGCCGATCGTGCGGCGGCCGACTTCCGCGAAGTCCTGGCGGATGGTGGTCAGCGGCGGCTGGTAGTGCGCCGCCTCGGGGACGTCGTCGAAGCCGACGACGCTGAGGTCCTCGGGCACGCGCAGTCCCCGCTCGGTGCAGGCGTGCAGGAGTCCGAGGGCCATCTGGTCATTGCCGGCGAACACCGCGGTCGGCCGGGGCGAGGAGTCGAGGAGGCGGAGGCCGGCGCGGTAGCCGGACTCGGCGCTCCAGTCGCCCTCCACGACGGCGACGGGGTCGAGGCCGGCCGCGCTCATCCCGGCGCCGAAGCCCTCGAGCCGCGCCTGCGCCTCCACCCAGTGCTGCGGACCGGCGAGGTGCGCGATGCGGGTGTGGCCGAGGCCGACGAGGTGCTCGGTCGCCAGTCGCGCTCCGGCCGCCTGGTCGACGAGGAGCAGGGAGTCGGCGCCGCGGTCCGTCGCGCCGAGCGTCACCGACGGGACGCCGATCGCGAGGCTCTCGATCGCCTCCAGCGCGCGCTCCTGCGGGGCGAGGACCACGATCGCCTCCACCGACTCCCGCTGCAGGTGGGCGAGGCCGTCGGCCAGCGACTCCGCGTCCGGCGCCGCGTTCACGACCGGGACCCGGTAGCCCGCGTCGCGCGCCGCCTGCTCGATCGCGGCCATCGCGGTGGCGGTGCCGTAGAAGCTGTGGCTCTCGGCGGCGAGGATCCCGATCAGGCCGGAGCGGCTCGTCGCCAGGGCGCGGGCGGCGGCGCTGGGGCGGAAGCCGAGGTCCTCGATCGCGGCGAGCACGCGCTCCCGGGTGCGCGGCCGCAGCTGGGAGCTGTCGTTGAGCACGCGCGAGACCGTCTGGTACGACACTCCGGCCCGCACCGCGACGTCGCGGATGGTCGGCGCGCGGTCGAGGGGCATGGCGACACCGTAGCGGTGCGTGCGCCCCCGCCCCCTCCCGCGAGACGCCTCCCGGGTGCGGGTTCGTCGGCGGGTCGCGTACCGGAGTGGCGTCCCGCGGGCGCGGGTCAGGGGCCGCCGAGCCAGTGGTCGATGCGGTGGTGGTCGGGGGTGAAGCCGTGGTCGACGCCCCAGAGGACGGCCTGCGTGCGGCTGGTCGCGCCGATCTTGCCGTAGACGCTGCGGATGTAGGACTTCACCGTGTTGGGGCTGAGGTAGGTGAGCGCGGCGACGTCGGCGTTGCTCTTGCCCTGCGTGATGAGCGCGAGGATCTCCGACTCCCGGTCGGTGATGCCCTCGTGGCGGCCCGGCCAGTCGAGGCCCGGTGCGCTGCCCGCCCGCCGCGGAGGATCGCTGACGACGACCTCGCCCGCCGCCACCCGCTCGAGCGCGGCCACCAGCTCCCGCGCCGGCAGGGTCTTGGAGAGGTAGCCGTGGACGCCCTGCTCGAGGGCGTCCGCGATGAGCGTCGGCGCGAAGTTCCAGGTGTAGACGACCACGTGCTCGGCCCGCTCGTTGCGCACCAGCTCCGCGATCTCGTGGTGGTCCGACTCCGGCTGGGCGAACGAGTCGTAGAGGACGACGTCGATCCGATCGGAGAGGGAGGCGTTCGCGTCGATCTCGGCGACGACCACCCGATCGCGGTAGTGGTCGAACATGTGCGCGAGGCCCGTGAGGACGACGTCGTAGTCGTCGACGAGCGCGACGGTGAGGGGCGCACGGCGGGTCATGGTCGGACGCTACCGCACGGCCCGTCGGGGCGAGCACACCCCCAGGGGTGTACCGCCGCCTCCTCCGGGGTGGTTGCGTAGCCACCGGTCCCGCAACCGCGGAACCGATCAGCGGGCCCCCGCCCGCACAACGGAAGGACGACCGCCATGCTCGGTCTCATCATCAGCCTCATCGTCGTCGGACTCATCGCAGGAGCGCTGGCCCGCCTCATCGTCCCCGGGAAGCAGAGCATCAGCATCGGCATGACCATCGTGCTCGGCATCGTCGGCTCGTTCGTCGGCGGCTTCCTCGGCTTCCTGATCTTCCAGCACGACCCGATGGACGGCTTCTTCCAGCCCGCCGGCATCATCGGCTCGATCATCGGAGCGATCATCGTCCTGCTCGTCTACACCCGCTTCGCCGGCCGCTCCGCCGCGCGCCGCTGACCCGCAGCGCACGGCGACAGCGAGGTGGCTGCCGACCCGCGCTCCGCGGGCATGCAGGCACCACGCTGACCGGCGGCCCCGGCCCGGCTCCCTCCACGGGCCGGGCCGTCGTGCTGTCCGCGGGGTGCCCGGGCGACGACCGCGGTCTCCGACGCTGCGTCCGCGGGTTCCGACGCTCCGTCCGCGGAGCCCGCGCCGCGTCCTCCGACCTCCGTGGATCGGCGGCGGAGTCCGTGGCTGTCGCGTCGGTGGCTGCCGAGGCCGTCGCCGCAGAGTCCGCAGCCGCGCAGCCCGTCGCCGCCCAGCCGCCGCGCACCGGGGTGCGCGATGCTCGGGCGATGCCGCTCGTCGTCCCCGATGCCCTCGTCCCGCTCGCGCTCCGGCTCGCCCGTGCGAACCGCACCTTCGTCAGCGCGGAGGGAGCCCGTCGCCGCATCCGGGAGCGCGCGCTCCGTCCCGCCTCCTACGGCCCGCCGCCCCGCCTCCGGCCCGGCGTGCGCGTCGACGTGGAGCAGGTCGGCTCCTGGCCGGTCTACACGATCCGCCCGCGGGTGATCCGCGGCGGCGTCGTCTACGTCCACGGCGGCGGCTGGGTGAACGAGATCGCGCCCCAGCACTGGTGGCTCGCCGCCCGCATCGCCGACGAGGCCTCCGTCGCGGTGACCCTCCCGATCTACCCGCTCGTGCCCTTCGGCACGGCGCTCGAGGCGCGCGACGGCGTCCGAGGCCTGGTGCTGCGAAGTCTGGAGCGGCACGGCGCGACCTGCCTCGCCGGCGACTCGGCCGGCGGCCAGATCGCCCTCTCGACGGCTCTCGCCCTGCGCGACGACGGGGTGGTCCTGCCGCGCACCACCCTCGTCTCGCCCGCGCTCGACCTCTCCTGGAGCAATCCGCGCATCCAAGAGGTGCAGCCGACCGATCCCTGGCTCGGCACCCCGGGCGGTCGCGTCCTCGCCGAGAGCTGGCGCGGCGCCCTCGACCTGCTCGATCCCGCGGTCAGCCCGCTGTTCGGCGACCTGGCGGGTCTCGGTCCGCTCACCGTCTTCAGCGGCACGCGTGACGTCCTCAATCCGGACGCCCACGTGCTGGCCGAGCGGGCGGCGGCCGCCGGGGTCCCGTTCGAGCTCCACGAGGCCGTCGGGCAGGTCCACGTGTACCCGCTCGTGCCCACGCGGGCCGGCCGCGAGGCGCAGCACGACCTTGTCGAGGGGCTCCGCGCGGCGGTCTGACCACCGGCCGGCCCAGGCGTCCGGCAGGCTCCTCTCAGTCCGTCTTCCGGACGGCGGACGGCGCCTCCGCCCGCTCGTCCACGACGTCGAGGCGAGCCAGCGCGTTCGCAGTCCCCCGGCGGCCCCGTGTCGCGACCAGGCCGATCATCGCGGCCGCCGCGAGGACGAAGGCGAGCAGCGACCAGAACCCGCCCTCGACGGCGAGCAGGGTCGACCAGCCGCCCGATCCCGCCGCCCAGCGCACGAGCCGCTGCCAGAGGAGCGGTCGCGGCTCGGGACGCAGGCGCACCACCGTCTCGCCGAGGGTCCGTCCGGACCGCAGCACGATCACCAGCTGGAGCAGCGGAGCGACGAACGGCAGGGCGCCGACAACCACGTCCCCGGGGCTCGAGCGCGTGTCCACCCCCGCGAGCACGAGGCCGACCCCGGTGATCGAGACGAGCGCGCCCGTGATGAGGCTCAGCGCGAGAACGTCGCAGAACATGCCGAACGCGCGGCGGCGGATCGTGACCGGGCGGGCCAGCTCCGGCACCGCGCCCTCGGCCCGGCGGGTGAAGAGGAGGAGGACGGGGGAGAGGAGGGTGCCGAGCAGGGCGCCGGCCGTGTTGGCCAGCAGGTCGTCGACGTCGAAGAGCCGGTAGGCGCACGGGTAGAGGAACCAGTCGCCCGTGAGCTGCGTGACCTCGATGAGGAGCGAGACGGCGAAGCCGACGGCGGTGCCGCCGACCATCCCGGCGACGAGGCGCCCGCGCAGAGCGAGGTGGCGGACGAGCATCCCGAGGGGGACGAAGAAGACCACGTTGAGGAGCACCTGCGCGGACGCGGGGTTCGTCAGCAGCGCGCGGGGCCCGTCGATCCCGCCCTCCTTCGCGATGTCGCCGACGAAGGCGAACAGGCGCAGCTGCGGACCCGATCCGGTGCGGCAGGCGGCGGTGACCGTCGCCTCGTCGGGCAGGGGGAGGAGCGTGTAGGTGACGAGGGCGAGCGCGTAGACCACGGCGGCGAAGGCCAGCACCGCGTTGCCGATCCCGAGGACGCCGCGCCGCCGGTACTGCAGGGCGGCCCAGGGCACGAGGCCCACGAGGGCGACGGCGGAGCCGAACAGGAGGGCGAGCACGGCGGAGGTCATGCGTCGACAGTAGGAGAGCGGAGGCCCTTCTCGACCGCCCGGCGCATCAGGGGCCTCTGACAGCGCGGTTCGTCCCTCCCCAGCGCGGGATCCGGGCGCTCCTCCACGGATCCGAGCGATCCCCGTCCGCCGCCTCCACGCCCTGCTAGCGTTTCCTGGGTCGCGTCCAAGAAATGCGTGCACCCCCGACCCCTCCACGAAAGACGTCATGCCGCTGCGCTCCCGCCTCCTCGCCCTCCCCGCCGCCGTCGCGGCCGCCGCGCTCCTGCTCAGCGGCTGCACCGCCGAGACGCCCGACGCCTCCAGCACCCCCGTCGACGGCGGGACGCTGACCTACGCGTCCGGCGACGGCGAGCCCACCTGCCTCGACCCGCACGTCGGCGGCAACTACCCGCAGGCGCTGCTCGCGACGCAGGTGCTCGAGTCGCTCGTCTCGCGCGACGCCGACGGCACCATCACGCCGTGGCTGGCCGAGTCGTGGACCGTCTCGGACGACGCGCTCAGCTACGACTTCACCCTGCGCGAGGGCGCGACCTTCACCGACGGCACCGCCCTCGACGCGGAGGCGGTCGCCGCGAACATCGCGCACCTGCAGGACCCGGCGACCAAGTCCTCCACCGGCTACCTCGCCGTGGCGAAGGTCGCCTCCGTCACCGCGGTCTCGCCAACCGTCGCCCGCTTCACCCTGACCGCGCCGGACAGTGCGCTGCTCGAGTCGCTCGCGCAGCCGTGGACCGCGATCGAGTCGCCCGCCGGCATCGCCCGCGGCGAGGCGGCCAACTGCGAGGCGCCCGTCGGCACCGGCCCCTTCACCGTCTCGGAGTGGGTCAAGCAGGACCACGTGACCCTCACCCGCAATGAGGCCTACGACGCGTCGACCGGCCCGACCGGGGACGGCCACGAGGGCCCCGCGCACCTGGCGAGCATCACCTGGCGCTTCATCCCCGACTCCGCCACCCGCTATGCGGCGCTGCAGTCGGGCGAGGTCGACGTGCTCGACAACGCCCAGCCCGACACTCTGAAGGCCGCGACCGGAGCCACCGAACTCGTCGAGCTCGACGCGCCCCGGCCCGGCTCGGTCAACCGCCTCGAGCTCAACTCCGGGCAGGCGCCGTTCGACGACGAGTCCGTTCGCGAGGCCTTCGTCCGCGGCGTCGGCGTGAACGACGCGATCGACTCCCTCTTCTTCGGCACCGCCGAGCGCTCCTACTCCCCGCTGTCCAGCCGCGAGGCGACCGCGTACTCCGACCCGTCGCTCTTCGAGGACGCCGGGTCCGACTCCGAGACGGCCGCCGCCGAGGATCTGCTCGAGAAGGCCGGCTGGGTGGACTCGGACGGCGACGGCATCCGCGAGAAGGACGGCACGCCGCTGACGCTGCGATTCCCCGTCAGCACCAACCAGTCGATCCCGGCCGAGCAGTCGCTGTTCGAGCAGATCCAGGCCTCGGCGAAGACCCTCGGCTTCGACGTGCGGATCAGCCTGCTCGACCTGTCGAGCTGGTACACCGCGCTCGCGTCGAACGAGTACGAGCTGGTGAGCGCCCCGTACACGAAGGTCGGACCCGACGTGCTGCGGATCCTCTACTCCTCCTCGGGCATCACCCCCGCGCCGAGCGGCTACTTCGCCAACCACGCGCAGATCGCCGACCCCGCGCTCGACTCGCTGCTCGAGCAGGCGAGCGCCACGACCGACGAGGACGCCCGCGCCGACCTGTACGAGCAGGCGCAGCGGATCGTCCTCGAGGGCTACTGGATTCTGCCGCTCTACGACCAGCAGAACCACTACCTGCACCGGTCGGCCGTCCAGGGCCTCGTCGCCCTCGACACCGTGTCGACCCCCTGGTTCGCCGACGCCTGGGTCTGACCCGGCCCCGGAGAGCCGCCTGCACCGATCGAAGAGCGGACGCATGCCGGTCGAGTAGTCGCCGCGGCGGCGCACCGAGACCCCGCGATCGGACGGGCGGATCTCGATGCGTCCGCTCCGCGGGCTGCTCGATCAGCAGGGGTCCGTCCTCCATGCTGGTCGAGTAGCCGCCGTCGGTCGCGCATCGCGTGCTCCGGAGGGAGCGGACCTCGACGACGCCCCCCTCCACCGCCCCGACCAGAGAGGACGCCCGCCCGCATGATCCGTCGCGTGCTCCTCCGCCTCGGTGGCGCCCTCGTGGTGCTGTGGGCCGTCGCGACCGCCGTCTTCGTCCTCATCCGCCTCGTCCCCGGCGATCCGGCGCAGGCGATCCTCGGCGGTCCGGGCTCGCAGGCGTCGCCCGAGGCGCTCGCCGCGGTGCGGGAGCAGTACGGCCTCGACCAGCCGCTCCTCGTGCAGTACCTGGTGCAGCTCGGCAGGCTCGCGCGCGGCGACCTCGGCACCTCCTACTCTCTGCGCACTCCCGTCGCGCAGATCCTCGGTGAGCAGCTGCCCGGCACCCTCCTGCTCGCCGTGCTCGCGCTCACCGCCGCATGGATCCTGGCGCTCGCGACCGCCCTCTGGTCGACCCGGGGCGGCCGCCTCGCCGCCGCGGTCGGGTCCGGCCTCGAGCTCACGGCGGCCGCGCTCCCGCACTTCTGGCTGGCGACCGTGCTGATCGCCGTCTTCGCGACCGCGCTGCGCTGGCTGCCCCCGGTCAGCACCGGGTCGCCCGCCGGGCTGGTGCTGCCGACGCTCACCCTCGCGATCCCGCTGGCGGGCTTCCTCGGCCAGGTGATGCGCCGCTCCCTCCTCGACGCGCTGGAGTCGCCGTTCGTGCTCGCCGCTCGGGCGCGCGGCGAGGGCGAGCTCGGCGTCCGCGCCCGCCACGCGCTGCGCCACGCGGTGCTGCCAGGGGTCTCGCTCTCGGGCTGGGCGTTCGGCTACCTGATCGGCGGGGCCGTGGTGGTCGAGACGATCTTCGCGAGGCCGGGGCTCGGCCGGACTCTGCTCGCGGCGGTGACCGTCCGTGACGTGCCGGTGGTGACGGGTGTCGTGCTGGTCACGGCGCTGGCGTACATCGTCGTGACCCTCGCCACCGATCTGCTGACGCGCGTGATCGACCCGCGGCTGGCCCGGCGGGAGGCGGTCGCGTGAGCGAGCTCGAGCTGCGCGCCGCCCGCCCGCTCCGCCGGGGTCCCTCCCGCCTCCGCGCCGGCGAGGTGCTGGCCGCGGTCTTCGTGGTGCTGCTCCTGCTCGCCGCCGTCGCGCCCGGGCTGCTCGCCCCCTCCGATCCGCTCGCCGTCGCCCCGCGCGACGCCTTCACCCCACCGGGTGCCGCGCACCTGCTCGGCACCGACGAGTCCGGTCGCGACGTCCTCAGCCGCCTCATCGCGGGGGCCGGCGCATCCCTCCTGATCGGCGCCAGCGCCACCGCGATCGGCCTCGTCCTCGGCGCGGTGCTCGGGGTGGTCGCGGCGTTCGGCGGCCGCGTCGTCGACGGCGTGATCGGCCGCGTACTCGAGGTGCTCTTCGCCTTCCCCGCGCTCCTGCTCGCGCTGCTCGTGATCGTGGTCACGGGTCCCGGAGTCGTCCCCGCCACCATCGCGGTCGGCCTCTCGACCGCGCCGGGGTACGCCCGCATCCTGCGCACGCAGCTGCTCGGCATCCGCGACTCCGGCTACGTCGAGGCGGCGCGCGTGCTGGGCCACGGACCCGTCCGCATCCTCGTCCGGCACGTCCTCCCCAACACCTTCGGGCCGCTCGCCGTGCTGGCGACCCTCGGCGTCGGCCAGGCGATCGTCTGGGCCTCGGCCCTCAGCTACCTGGGCCTGGGCGCCGAGCCGCCCGCGCCGGAGTGGGGCGCGATGCTCTCGGCGGGCCGCACCTACCTCGCGAGCGCGTGGTGGCTGACCGTGTTCCCGGGGCTGGCGATCGTGCTGACCACGATCGCGACGACGGTCCTCGGCGGGCGTCTGCGGGGTGCGCGGTGAGCGCGGTCGTCGTCGAGGGGCTCCGGGTCGCCTTCGACGGAGTCGAGGTGGTGCACGGGGTCTCGTTCCGCGTGGAGCCGGGGGAGTGCGTCGCGATCGTCGGCGAGTCCGGGTCGGGCAAGAGCGTCACCGCGCGAGCGCTGCTGGGGCTGAGCGGAGGCGCCGTGACCGGGAGCGTCCGCGTCGGCGGGACCGAGGTGGTCGGAGCGGGCGAGCGGGAGCTGCGGCGGCTGCGCGGCGGATCCGTCGGCTTCGTCCCGCAGGACGCGCTGCTCTCGCTCGACCCGCTGCGCCCGATCGGCCGCGAGATCGGCGACGTGCTCCGCCTCCACGGCCGCCTCCCCGCGGCCGAGCGCGCGCAGCGGACGGTCGAGGCCCTGGCGAGCGTCGGCATGCCGGAGCCGGCCGAGCGGATGCGGGAGCGCTCCGGCGACCTCTCCGGCGGTCTCCGCCAGCGCGCCCTCCTCGCGGCGGCCGTGGCGCTCGATCCGCCGTTGCTCGTCGCCGACGAGCCGACCACCGCGCTCGACGTCACCGTCCAGGCCCGCGTGCTCGAGCTCTTCGCCGAGCAGAAGGCGCGCGGCCGGGCGCTCGTCCTGGTCTCGCACGACCTCGCGGTGGTGGCGGGCCTCGCCGACCGCATCCTCGTGCTGGCCGACGGCCGTGTGGTGGAGGAGGGGACCGGGGCCGAGGTGCTGCGCGCGCCCCGCAGCTCCGAGGCCCGCGCGCTCGTGGCCGCCGTCCCCGCCGGGCGCCCGCGCGGCTCCCGGCTCACCGACCCGACCGCACCGGCGACCCCGCCCGAGACTCCCGGCGAGGTCGTGGTCGCGGCCCGCGGACTCGCCGCCCGCTTCCCGCTGCCCGGCGGAGGAGTGCGGGTCGCGGTCGACGACGTCGACCTCCGGCTGCGGCGCGGCGAGACCGTCGGGCTCGTCGGCGAGTCCGGGTCGGGCAAGAGCACGGTGGCCCGGCTCGTGCTGGCGCTGCGGCGTCCGGACGCGGGCGCCGTCGAGCTGTTCGGCGAGCCGTGGTCGGCAGCGACCGAGCGCTCCCGCCGTCCCCGCCGCCCGCGGATCGGCGCCGTCTACCAGGACAGCCTCTCCTCGTTCGACCCGCGCTGGAGCGTCGGCCGCCTCCTCCGCGACGCCGGCGCCGCCTCCGTGCCCGCGCTGCTCGAGAGCGTGGGGCTCGACCCCGCCCTGGAGCGGCGCTCGCCGCGGACCCTCTCCGGCGGTCAGCGCCAGCGCGTCTCGATCGCCCGGGCGCTGGCGACGCGCCCCGACGTGCTGATCTGCGACGAGCCCGTCTCGGCCCTCGACGTGTCGGTGCAGGCGCAGATCCTCGACCTGCTCGACGACCTGCAGCGCCGTCACGGCCTCGCCCTCCTCCTCATCTCGCACGACCTCGGCGTGATCGCCCACATGAGCGATCGCATCGCGGTGATGCGCGAGGGCCGGATCGTCGAGGCGGGGCCGGCCGCGTCGCTCCTCGCCGCACCGCAGGAGGAGTACACGCGCCGCCTGCTCGCCGCCGCCCCGCGCCTCGAGCGCTGAGCCGTCCGCGGCGCGGCCCCCGCGCAAGCCCGCGCCGCGAATCCGCCGCACCTCCACCACGTGTCGGACCTGCGGCGTAGCGTTGCCGAGGTGATGCGCCCGACGACCCAGACCCTCGGCCAGCTCCGTGCCTCCGGGCACGTGCAGAAGAGCCTCCGCACCGAGATCCGCGACAACCTGCTCGACGCCCTGCGCGAGGGCCGCGATCCCTGGCCGGGCCTGCACGGCTTCGCCGAGACGGTCATCCCGCAGGTCGAGCGCGCCGTCATCGCCGGCCACGACATCGTCCTGCTGGGCGAGCGCGGCCAGGGCAAGACCCGCCTCCTGCGCACCTTCGTCGGCCTGCTCGACGAGTGGACGCCCGTCATCGAGGGGTCCGAGCTCGGTGAGCACCCCTACGAGCCGATCACCACGGAGAGCCGCCGCCGCGCGGAGGAGCTGGGCGAGGACCTGCCCGTCGGGTGGAAGCCCCGCGAGGAGCGCTACGTCGAGAAGCTGGCCACCCCCGACACCAGCGTCGCCGACCTCATCGGCGACGTCGACCCGATGAAGGTGGCCGAGGGCCGCAGCCTGGGCGACCCGGAGACCATCCACTTCGGCCTCATCCCGCGCAGCCACCGCGGCATCGTCGCGATCAACGAGCTGCCGGACCTGGCCGAGCGGATCCAGGTCGCCATGCTCAACGTGATGGAGGAGCGCGACATCCAGATCCGCGGCTACGTCCTCCGCCTCCCCCTCGACGTCCTCGTCGTCGCGAGCGCGAACCCGGAGGACTACACGAACCGCGGCCGGATCATCACGCCGCTGAAGGACCGCTTCGGCGCCGAGATCCGCACCCACTACCCGACGGCTCTCGTCGACGAGGTCGCCGTCATCCGGCAGGAGGCGGACCTCGTCGCGACCGTGCCCGATGCGCTCATCGAGATCCTCGCCCGCTTCACGCGGGCCCTGCGCGAGTCGAGCTCCGTCGACCAGCGCAGCGGCGTCAGCGCCCGCTTCGCCATCGCCGGCGCCGAGACGATCGCCGCCGCCGCCCTGCACCGCGCCACCCGCCGCGGCGAGGAGGAGGCGGTCGCCCGCCCCATCGACCTCGAGACCGCCGTCGACGTGCTCGGCGGCAAGATCGAGTTCGAGGCGGGGGAGGAGGGCCGCGAGGACGAGATCCTCGACCACCTGCTCCGTCAGGCCACCGCCGAGACCGTCCGCGCCCACCTGCGCGGCGTCGACCTCGGGCCGCTCGTCGAGGCCGTCGAGAACGGCGCGATGATCACGACGGGCGAGCAGGTGACCGCCCGCGAGTTCCTGGCCGGCCTGCCGCTGCTGGGCGAGGCCCGCGTGTACGACGAGGTCGCCGAGCGCCTCGACGCCGTGGGGGAGGGGCGCCGCGCCGGAGCGGTCGAGCTCGCCCTCGAGGGCCTCTACCTCTCGCGCAAGCTGAGCAAGGAGACGGGCGGGGGCGAGGCCGTCTATGGCTGATGCTCCGCGCGGCAACCGGCGGCTGAAGCGCGACGCGCGCTACGCGAAGTACGACGGGGGACCCGATCCGCTCGCTCCTCCGGTCGACCTGAAGGAGGCCCTCGACGCGATCGGCGAGGACGTGATGGGCGGCACCTCGCCCGAGCGCGCCCTGCGCGAGTTCCTCCGCCGGGGCACCCGCGACCGCGAGGGCCTGGACGACCTGGCAGCCCGCGTCGCCGAGCGGCGTCGCGAGCTCACGCAGAGGAACAACCTCGACGGTACGCTCCGCGAGATCCGCGAGCTCCTCGACAAGGCCGTCCTCGCCGAGCGCAAGCAGCTCGCCCGCGACACGCAGATGGACGACGGCGACCGCGCGCTCGCCGAGATCCAGCTCGACAGCCTCCCGCCCTCGCCGGCCGCGGCCGTCTCGGAGCTCCGCGACTACCGCTGGCAGAGCCCCGAGGCGCGCGCCGACTTCGAGCGGATCCGCGAGCTCCTGGGCCGCGAGATGCTCGATCAGCGCTTCGAGGGGATGAAGCAGGCCCTCGAGAACGCGAGCGACGAGGACCGCGCCGCGATCGACGCGATGCTCCGCGACCTGAACGAGCTGCTCGAGGCGCACGCGCGCGGGGAGGACACCCCCGAGCAGTTCGACGCCTTCATGGAGCAGCACGGCGAGTACTTCCCCGAGGGCCCGGAATCGGTGGACGAGCTGATCGACGCGCTCGCCGCCCGCGCGGCGGCGGCCCAGCGGATGCGCAACTCGATGACCGCCGAGCAGCGCGCCGAGCTCGACGCCCTCGCCCAGGAGGCCTTCGGCACGCCGGAGCTCATGCAGTCCCTCGGCCGCCTCGACGAGACCCTGCGGGGGCTCCGTCCCGGCGAGGACTGGGGCGGCTCCGAGCGGATGGACGGCGAGCAGGGGCTCGGCCTCGGCGACGGGACGGGCGTGTTCCAGGAGCTGGCCGACCTCGACGCCCTCGCCGACCAGCTCGCGCAGACGGACCGCTCCTCCCTCGACGACCTCGACCTCGACCTGCTGGCGAAGCGCCTCGGCGAGGACGCCTCCGTCGACGCGCAGACGCTGAAGCGCCTGGAGCGGGCCCTGCGCGACTCCGGGACTTTGCGCCGCGGCTCCGACGGCCGCCTCGCCCTCAGCCCGAAGGCCATGCGCCAGCTCGGCAAAGCGCTCCTGCGCGACATCGCCGAGACCGTCTCCGGCCGTCAGGGCGCCCGCGACGTCCGGCGCGCGGGCGCGGCGGGCGAGCGCTCCGGAGCGACGCGCTCGTGGGAGTTCGGCGACACCGAGGCCTGGGACATCCCCCGCACGGTGACCAACGCCCTCACCCGCACCGCCGGCGAGGGCCGGCCGGTCGGCTCGGGGGTGCGCATCCTGATCGACGACGTCGAGGTGCAGGAGACGGAGGCGCGCACGCAGGCCTGTGTCGCGCTCCTCGTCGACACCTCGTTCTCGATGGCGATGGACGGCCGCTGGGTGCCGATGAAGCGCACCGCGCTCGCCCTGCACACCCTGATCAGCAGCCGGTTCCGCGGAGACGCGCTGCAGCTCGTCGCCTTCGGCCGACGCGCCGAGGTGATGGACGTCGAGCAGCTGGTGGGCCTGGACGCCGAGTGGGACAAGGGCACGAACCTGCACCACGCGCTGCTGCTGGCCAACCGGCACTTCCGCAAGCACCCGAACGCGCAGCCGGTGCTGCTCATCGTCACCGACGGCGAGCCGACCGCGCACCTCGAGCCCGACGGCGGCGTCTTCTTCGACTACCCGCCGGACCCGCTGACGGTCGCCGTCGCGGTCCGCGAGCTCGACGCGTCGCTCCGCCTCGGCGCGCACACCACGTTCTTCCGCCTGGGCGACGACCCGGGCCTCGCGCGCTTCATCGACTCGCTCGCCCGCCGGGTCGGCGGCTCGGTGGTGAACCCGGAGGCGGAGGACCTGGGAGCGGCCGTCGTCTCCTCCTACCTCGGCGCTCGCGGCGCGGGTCCGGGAGGCGGCGGGACGCCGGGCGAGGAGCTGTTCGGCCGCGGCTGGAGCTTCTGAGCCGCTCAGGATGCAGGAGGGACCCGCTCCCGCGCCTGAGGATCAGCGCGTCTCCGCCGCTCCGGAGGCGTTCGTCCTGAGTTCCGACCGCGCCCGGCTCAGAACAGCGGCCAGGGCACCGCGGGCATCCCGCCCCGCGGGCCTGGGAAGCGGCCGAAGGAGCCGAGCCGCTCGCAGCGCTTCGCGAACGCGGCGACCTCGTCCTCGGTGAGCAGCTCCGAGAGCGCCTCGCCGAGCGGTCCGTCGATCTGCGCGCGCAGGAGCGCCAGCGCCGTCAGCTCCTCCTCGAGCAGCGGTTCGCCGATCCAGCCCCAGAGGACCGTGCGCAGCTTGTGCTCGGAGTGGAAGGTGAGGCCGTGGTCGACCCCGTAGCGGTGGCCGTCGGGCAGCGCGAGCACGTGCCCGCCCTTCCGGTCCGCGTTGTTGGCGACCACGTCGAACACGGCCATCCGGCGCAGCGCCGTCGAGTCCTCGTGCACGAGGGAGATGTCGCGGTCCTCCTCGTCGCTGCCGTCGAGGACGTGCCGCCATCCGTCGGGCACGGCGTCGGCGGGCACCAGGTCGACCGCGTCCTGGTCCGGATCGATGTCCTGCCAGAGCTGGACCATGCCCGGCCCGAGAGGACCGTCGCGGAGCCACGTGCGCGGCACCACGTTCCAGCCGAGCGCCTCCGAGACGAGGTACGCGGCGACCTCGCGGCCCGCGAGCACGCCGTCCGGGAAGTCCCACAGCGGCTTCTCGCCCGAGATCGGCTTGTAGACGACGGACGTCTCGCCGAGCTGCGCGAGGAACGTCGCGTTCGAGGCGATCGTGATCCGGCCGGCCAGCTCCAGCTCGCCGTCGAGCCCGCCCGGGTCGCTCATGCGAGCGGGCAGTCGTGCCCGTCGGGATCCATCGGCTCGCCGCAGCGGGGGCAGAGCGGACGTCCGGCGCCGACGACCTCGAGGGTGCGCTTCGCGAAGGCGCGCGCCGTTCCGACCGGGATCTTCACCTGCAGCATCTCGGTGGGCTCGGGCTCCTCCTCGGAGTCGTCCTCCGCCTCGGTCAGCGGGTAGGCCTCGATCACGATCTGCGCGGTGGACGGGTCCCAGCCGAGGCTGAGACCGCCGACGCGGAACTCGGGCTCCACGGGCTGGTCGAGCGGGTCGTTGTCGACGAGCTCCGGGGGAGTGCCGGCGGGGACGCTGACCGGGTTGCCCTGGGCGGTCATCAGCTGGTCGAGGATCTCGTCGATCTTCTCGGCGAGGAGGGCCGACTGCTGCTTCTCGAGGCCGACGCTGACCACGCGGGGCCCGGTCTTGGCCTGGAGGTAGAAGGAGCGCGAGCCGGGTGAGCCGACGGTCCCCACGACGACGCGATCGGGCCAGTCGAATCCGTGCACGATCGGAGGCATGCCCCCAGTCTACGAGCGCCCGCCTCCGCGGTGGCTGCGCGCGTCGGGCTCGGGCGGCCTGCTGATCGAGCAGCCGTCTCTTCTGCTGACCGAGCCCCCCGCGGAGCGGGCGCATCGAGATCCACCGCCGCCGAGCACCCGCGTCCCTGCCGCTCGGTCGAGCCCTGAAGCGGCCCTCCCGAACCGCGCCTACTCGTGCCCCGCCCCGCCCCCCACAGCGGCGTCCGCCACGGGGGCCGCCTTCCGCAGCCAGCCCAGGTCCCCGGCGTCCGTGTTCATCGCGACGACCTCGGGCCGCCCCGCGCCGTAGCGGATGATCGACACCGACGCCGGTCCGACGCTGAGCCTCTGGAACAGGTCGAGGTGCATGCCGAGCGCGTCCGCGAGGATCGCCTTGATCGTGTCTCCGTGGCTGACCGCCGCCCACACCGCGCCGGCCCCGTGCTCCTCCGCCACCGCCGCGTCGTGCCGCCGGATCGCCGATACGGCCCGGGCCTGCATCGCGAGCATCCCCTCGCCGCCGGGGAACACCACCGCGGAGGGCTGGTTCTGCACCGTCGCCCAGAGCGGCTCCGTCGCGAGATCCCGCAGCGAGCGCCCCGACCAGTCGCCGTAGTCGCACTCGGTGATGCCCTTGTCGATCACGGTCGCCGGCGATCCCGTCTGCCGCTCGAGGACGAAGCGCGTGGTCTGCCGGCACCGCTCGAGCGGGCTCGACACCACGGTCGCGAGCTCGACCGCCGCCAGCCGCTCCCCGGTGCGCGCCGCCTGCGTGCGTCCGACGTCGTCGAGCCGCACTCCGGCGGTGCGTCCGGCGAGGATCCCCGCGGTGTTCGCGGTGGTGCGTCCGTGCCGGACGAGGAGGAGCGTGGGCATGGGGCCAGCGTAGGCGGCCGTGCTCCCGCCCCGCCCCGCCGGACCACCGGGGCCGCGCCGGCGCGTTCAGCGCGACTCCATCGCGGGACGGATGCCCCGGCCGCAGCGCCTGCCTAGGGTGGAGGAGCGGCCGCCCACCGCGGCCCGGAAGGGACACACATGGACGGGACGACGCCCCCCGGCATTCCCCAGGACGGCACGGACACCGAGAGCCCCGCCGCGCGCACCGCCGCCGACGGCACCGCTGCCGAGCACACCGACTCCGCGCACACCGACTCCGCGACCCCCGCGTGGGCCGCCCCCGAGGCCTCCGGCCGCCACGGCGAGGTCGCTCTGCGGATCCGCGGCCTCCGCAAGCGCTTCGGCGACAAGGAGGCCGTGAAGGACATCGACCTCGACGTCCCCGCCGGCTCCTTCTTCGGGCTCGTCGGCCCCAACGGCGCGGGCAAGACGACGACCCTCTCGATGGCCACGGCCCTGCTCCGCCCCGACAGCGGCGTCGTCACGATCCACGAGGTCGACGTCTGGAAGGACACCCTCGAGGCGAAGCGGCTGATCGGCGTCCTCGCCGACGGCGTCAAGCTGTTCGACCGCCTCACCGGTCTCCAGCTCGTCACCTACTACGGCCTGCTCTGCGGGCTCGAGCGCTCCGTCGTCGTCGAGCGGACCGACGACCTCCTCGCCCTGCTCGGCCTCGATCCGGCCGACCGCACGCTCGTCGTGGACTACTCCGCGGGCATGACCAAGAAGATCGCGCTCGCCTGCGCGCTCGTGCGCGCCCCGCGCCTCCTGGTGCTCGACGAGCCGTTCGAGTCGGTCGACCCGGTCTCGGCGGCGAACATCCGCGACATCCTCACCGGCTTCGTCGCGTCGGGCGGCACGGTCATCGTCTCGTCCCACTCCATGGACCTCGTCGAGCGGATGTGCGACCGCGTCGCCGTCATCGCCGACGGCCGCGTGCTCGCCTCCGGCACCCTCGAGGAGGTCCGCGCCGGCTCCAGCCTCGAGGAGCGCTTCGTCGAGCTGGTCGGCGGCCGCACCCACCAGGAGGGACCGGCATGGTTGCGCATCTCCTGAGGCTGCGGCTGCTCCTGCTCCGCAACTCGCTGACGCGGAACGTGTGGCAGCTGATCGGCGTGATCCTCGGCGGTCTCTACGCGATCGCGGTGCTCGGCCTGGTCGCGGCCGGCCTGGTCGCGCTCGGAGGCACGGACCCGGCGTTCGCGAACGTCGCGATCGTCCTCGGCGGCTCCGCTCTGATCCTCGGCTGGGTGCTCGGGCCGATCTTCCTGTCCGGCTCCGACCAGAGCCTCGACCTGCCCACCCTCGCGACCTTCCCGATCCCGCTGCGGACCCTCCTCCTCGGGCTCGCCGCCGCGGGCCTCGCGGGCATCCCCGGCGTGGTGACCACGCTCGGGGCGCTCGCCTCCGCCGCCGCCTGGTGGAGCCGTCCGATCGGCATCCTGCCCGGCCTCGTCGCCGCGGTGATCGGCGTCGCGACCTGCGTGGTCGCGTCCCGCCTGATCGGCGCGCTCACCACGGGCCTGGGCTCGAGCCGCCGCTACCGCGAGGTGATCGGCGGCGTCGTGCTCGTCGTCGTCATCCTGCTCGGACCGCTCTTCTTCGGCCTGACCAACGTGATCCGCGACGGCCTGGACGTCCTGCCCGTGATCGCGGGAACCCTCGGCTGGTCGCCGCTCGGCGCGATCTGGGCCGTCCCCGGATCCGTCGTCGCGGGCGACTGGGTCGCGGCGATCGCGCGCCTGCTGATCGGGCTCGCGACGCTGGCCGTCCTCGTCTGGGCGTGGGCCCGGGCGCTGCGGCACGCGCTCGCGGAGCCCGCCGCGTCCGGCGCGCACTCCGCCTCCGGATCCGCGGGCCTCGGCCTGTTCGGGCGCTTCCCCGGCACCCCGACCGGCGCCGTCGCCGCGCGTGCCCTCGGCTACTGGTGGCGCGACCCGCGCTACAGCCGTGGGCTCCTCGTCATCCCCGCCGTCGTCGTCCTCGCGGTGTTCTACTCCGCGATCGGCAGCGGCGGCGACACCTTCGTGCTGCTCTCGGCCGTGCTCGTCGGCCTGATCTTCGGCGTGACCCTCTGCGCCGACGTGTCGTACGACGGCACCGCCTGGGCGGCGCACGTCAGCTCCGGAGTGACGGGGTCGGCCGACCGCGCCGGTCGCGTCGTCGCCGCCGCGATCATCGGCGTCCCTGCGGTGGTCGCCGTGGCGGTGGGCACCGCGCTGTACGCGGGACGCGCCGACGCGATCCCGGCCGTGCTGGGCATGGCGCTGGCCCTCGTTCTCAGCGGGTTCGGAGTGTCGAGCGTCGCCTCGTCGCTCGTCGTCTACCCCGTGCCCGGGCCGGGGGACAGCCCGCTGAAGACGCCGCCGGGCTCCGGGATGATCTCGAGCGTCGTGATGCTGGGGAGCATGGCCGCGACCGGTCTGCTGGCGCTCCCGTCGATCGTCCTCGGCGCGATCTCGCTCATCGGCGGCGACCCGGCCTTCGGCCTGATCGGACTGGCGGCCGCCCTCGTGCTGGGCACCGTCTTCGCGCTGGTGGGCATCCGCGTCGGCGGTCGGATCGTCGACCGCCGAGCGCCGGAGCTGTTCGCCGCCCTCGTGACGATCGGCTGACGCGGGTGGCGGGGCGCGGGTGGGCGGTGCCCGCCCGCTCCCCGTCTCCGCCCCGCTCCCCGCCCCCGCGAGTGCGCGGAAGTCGTCGCACTCGAGCTCGAGTGCGACGACTCCTGCGCACTCGCGGGAGCCGACGAGGACCGCGCGCGCCCGCGAGTGGCCGCGCGCCTGCGAAGGCCCGCACACAGGAGCCGCGGCAGAATGTGGACATGCGCAGCCTCGAAGTCCTCCTCGATCCGGAGTCGGAGGCTCGCGTCCGCAGCCAGTGGGAGGCGCTCGAGGCGGCCGGCGTCCCGAGCCTCGCACTGCACACGTCCGCCAGCAACCGCCCGCACCTCACCCTTATCGCCGGGCCCGAGCTGACCGCCCCGGAGCCGGGCGCGCTCGGTCCGCTGCCGGCGACGGCCGACCTCGGTGCCGTCCTCCTCTTCCCGCACGCCGGGCGCTTCGTCCTCGCCTGGGGAGTGGTCCGCTCGCCCGCCCTCGACGCGCTGCACGGCCGTGCCACGCGCCTCGTGCCGGGCGGCGTCGACACCTCGCTGCCGGACGCCTGGACGCCGCACATCAGCGTCTCTCGCCGCCTCCGCGCCGAGCAGCTCGGCGACGCCGTCCCCCTCCTCGGCGAGCCGTTCACCGTCGGCCTCGCGGGCGTCCGCTTCTGGGACGGCGACACCCGCACCCTCACCGACCTCTGATCCGGGCGCCGCAGAAGACCCCCGACCTCCCCGCAGCCGCCTCCCCAGCTCCCTCCCTGCGGCCCTTCTCCACAGTTCCCCGGACCCCCGGGGCGGCGTCGGAGGCGGCGGGTAGAGTTCCCCGGGTGACAGAGCCCACCGCGACAGCCCTCCCCGCCCCGCCGCTCGCCGACCCCTCGGCGGAGTCCCGCGGCGGCGTCCGGAGCGACGCGGCGAGCGGCGCCCCGGGATCCGGATCCTCCGAGGCGCAGGCGATCCTCGAGAAGGTCTTCGGCTACGGCTCCTTCCGCGGCGAGCAGCAGGCCATCGTCGAGCAGGTCATCGGAGGCGGCGACGCCGTCGTCCTGATGCCCACCGGCGGCGGCAAGTCGCTCTGCTACCAGATCCCCGCCATCGTGCGCCCCGGCACCGGCGTGGTCGTGTCCCCGCTCATCGCGCTGATGCAGGACCAGGTCGACGCCCTCCGCGCGAACGGCGTCCGCGCCGAGTTCCTCAACTCCACCCAGGACGCGGGCGAGCGCAGCCGCGTCGAGCGCGCCTACCTCGACGGCGAGCTCGACCTGCTCTACGTCGCCCCGGAGCGCCTGGGCAACGAGGGCATGAAGCAGTTCCTCGCCCGCGGCCGGATCGCCCTCTTCGCGATCGACGAGGCCCACTGCGTCAGCCAGTGGGGCCACGACTTCCGCCCCGACTACCTCGCACTGGGCGAGCTCGCCGAGCGCTGGCCCGACGTCCCGCGCATCGCCCTCACCGCGACCGCCACCGAGGCGACGCACCGCGAGATCACCTCGCGCCTGCACCTCGGCGCCGCCCGCCACTTCGTCTCGAGCTTCGACCGCCCGAACATCCAGTACCGGATCGTCAACAAGGTCGAGCCGCGCAAGCAGCTGATCGACTTCCTGCGGCGCGAGCACGCGCACGACGCGGGCATCGTCTACGCCCTCTCCCGCAAGAGCGTCGAGGCGACGGCCGAGGCGCTGCGCTCGGCGGGCTTCGACGCCGTCGCGTACCACGCGGGCCTCGACTCGCGGGTGCGCGCCGCCGCCCAGTCGCGGTTCCTCCGCGAGGAGGGCGTCATCGTCTGCGCGACCATCGCCTTCGGCATGGGGATCGACAAGCCGGACGTGCGGTTCGTCGCGCACATCGACCTGCCCAAGTCGGTCGAGGGCTACTACCAGGAGACGGGTCGCGCCGGCCGCGACGGACTGCCGTCCACCGCCTGGCTCGCCTACGGCCTGCAGGACGTGGTGCAGCAGCGCCGGATGATCGACGAGTCGCCGGGAGACCTGGCGCACCGTCGGCGGATGTCCGCGCACCTGGACGCGATGCTCGCGCTCTCCGAGACGGTCCAGTGCCGCCGGGTGAACCTGCTCGCCTACTTCGGCCAGGAGAGCACCGCCTGCGGCAACTGCGACACCTGCCTCGAGCCGCCCGCCTCCTGGGACGGCACGGTCGCGGCGCAGAAGTTCCTGTCGACGGTCGTCCGCCTCAAGCGGGAGCGCAACCAGCAGTTCGGCGCCGGTCACATCATCGACGTCCTCCGCGGCAAGACCACGCCGCGCACCACCCAGCACCAGCACGACGGCCTCGCCACCTGGGGCATCGGCGCCGAGCTCAGCGACACCCAGTGGCGCGGAGTCGCCCGCCAGCTCCTCGCGCAGGGCCTTCTCGGCGTGAACGACGACGGCTTCGGCACGCTCGTGCTCACGCCCGCGTCCGGCTCCGTCCTCGGCGGCGAGCGGAAGGTCGAGCTGCGGCAGGAGCCGGAGAAGCCGGCCCGCTCCAGCGGATCCTCCCGCTCCGGGCGGTCCACCGTCGCCGAGCTGTCGGGCGAGGCTCAGCCGCTGTTCGAGCGGCTCCGGGAGTGGCGCGCCGCGCAGGCCCGCGCGCAGGCGGTCCCGGCCTACATCGTCTTCAACGACGCGACCCTCCGCGAGATCGCGACCGCCGAGCCGGCGACGATGGACGCGCTCAGCATCATCGGCGGCGTCGGCCAGAAGAAGCTGCTCACCTACGGCGAGGCCGTTCTCGCCGTCGTCGCGGGGGAGAGCCCCGAGATCGCCGTCCCGGAACCCGGTGAGGAGGCTCCCGCTCCCCGCCGCGCGCCGGCCGCCCGTGGCGGGTCGTCCCGCTCGCAAGGGGCGAAGCCCTCGTTCGGCCGCGAGTCGTCCGGTCCGCCGGTGTCCGCCGCTCAGCCGCCGGAGGACGACTGGGTGCCGCCGGACGAGCCCGACTGGGAGCCCGGCTGGGACAGCTACTGATCCGTCGCTGAGGCGCGCGATTCACCGCCCGCGACGGAGGCGGGCGCCGGCGCGGGCGACCGTGTTCCGGGCTCCGCGTCGGCGATCGTGCCCACCTCGTCACCGACGCGAGCGTCCTCGGTCCGAGGCGTCGGCGAGCGCCCTCAGCCGCCCGCGCCCGTCGACGCCATCCACCCGCCGAGCAGCGTGCAGCAGAACGACACCGCGAGGCCCGCCACCGGCACCCAGAACGCGATGCGCCGCCGCACCAGCAGCACGATCGAGACGGCCAGCGCCGCGAGGAACGGCACCCACACTCCTCCTGCGGCGAGGACCACCCCGCCCTCGATCAGGCCGATGTCGCAGGCGTTCGATCCGCCGCACGAGTCGCTGGCCATCGCGAAGAACAGCCCGAAGAACGACAGCAGCAGCGTCACCGCGGAGGCCACGAGGATCAGCACGATCGTCAGCACCAGGTCCCAGACGCGGACCGGGCGCCCATGCGGCACCCCGGATCCCGGCGCGGCCGGAGGCGCGGGAGGCGCGGCCGCGACGTCCACGGGCGGCGCACCCGGAGTCCGGGGAGGCGCTGCCGCGACGTCCGCGGGCGGCCCGGCCGCCGGGTGTCGGGCGGGCGGAGGGGGAGGCAGCGGCGGCTCGCTCATGCCGAGAGACTAGCGAGGCGGCCTCCGGTGCGGCGTCCCTCCTCCGCAGAAGCAGCCCGCAGGGACAGCCCGTTCAGCACACGGACGAGCCGCCCCCTCCTCCGCTCCCGTCGGCAGGGACCGCCCGTCCAGCGCACAGACGAGGCGCCCCGCCTCCGCCTGGTCGGTTCCGACAACGCGCTTCCGCCTCCGCCCGGCGCCGTTTGTGCCCGGGCGACGGAACGTTTCCGCCGCGCCGCCGCGCGACCTACCGTGCGAGGACCGCCTCCGCTGCCGCGCCCGTCGGCGCACGACGCACCGGGAGCGGCCCGAACCGCAGACGGTCGAAGGGACACGAACACCATGGTCAGCACCGCTCCCCACCCCCGCTCCGCCGCCGACGCCGCCGACCGGGCAGCCACCGGACGCACGCGGGCCCGGCGCTCCCGCTCGGGCTCGATCGCGCCCACGCCGCCGGTGGACTCCCTCGGCTCCGAGGTCGACGCGCGCCTGGACGAGGACGGCGCCCCCGCTGTCGACGTCGCCGCCCTCGGCGAGACCCTGCTCGGCGCCTGGCGCGAGCAGCGCCTCGCCAGCCGCGCCCTGACCGCCCGCCCCGAGCTGCACCGCACCGACGGCCTCCCGATGAAGGAGCACCGCCTCCGCGTCTCGGAGCAGATGCGCGTGCTCGCGGCCGAGGGCGGCGTGCACCGCGCCTTCCCGGTCGACCTCGGCGGCGAGGCCGACCACGGCGGCAACATCGCCGGCTTCGAGGAGCTGGTCACCGCCGACCCCTCGCTGCAGATCAAGTCCGGCGTGCAGTGGGGGCTCTTCGGCGCCGCGGTCCTGCACCTGGGCACGCGCCCGCACCACGAGAAGTGGCTGCCGGGGATCATGAGCCTCGAGATCCCGGGCGCCTTCGCGATGACCGAGACCGGGCACGGCTCCGACGTCGCGTCGATCGCTACGACCGCCACCTACGAGGACGGCGTGTTCGTGCTGCGGACGCCGTTCCGCGCGGCCTGGAAGGACTACCTCGGCAACGCGGCGGTGGACGGGCGCGCGGCGGTCGTCTTCGCGCAGCTGGTCACCCAAGGGGTGAACCACGGCGTCCACGCCTTCTTCGTCCCGATCCGCGACGAGCAGGGCGCGTTCCTGCCCGGCGTCGGCGGGGAGGACGACGGCCTCAAGGGCGGTCTGAACGGGATCGACAACGGCCGCCTCCACTTCGACGGGGTCCGCGTCCCGCGCGAGAACCTGCTGAACCGCTACGGCGACGTCGCCGCCGACGGCACCTACTCCTCGCCGATCGCGAGCCCGGGCCGCCGCTTCTTCACCATGCTCGGCACCCTGGTGCAGGGCCGCGTCTCGCTCGACGGAGCCTCGGTCGCCGCGGCGAAGATCGCGCTGACGGTCGCCGTCACCTACGGCGACCAGCGCCGCCAGTTCACCGGCGGCGGCGAGCGGGAGGAGGTGCTGCTCGACTACCAGCGGCACCAGCGCCGCCTCCTGCCGCGCCTGGCCACCACCTACGCCGCCGCCTTCGCGCACGAGAAGCTGCTGACGGCGTTCGACGAGGTCTTCTCCGGCGCGAACGACACCGAGCAGTCGCGGCAGGACCTCGAGACCCTCGCCGCGGGGCTGAAGGCGCTCTCGACCTGGCACGCTCTCGACACGCTGCAGGAGGCGCGCGAGGCCTGCGGAGGCGCGGGCTTCCTGGCGGAGAACCGGCTCACGCAGCTGCGCGCCGACCTCGACGTGTACGCGACCTTCGAGGGCGACAACACCGTGCTCCTCCAGCTGGTCGCCAAGCGCCTGCTGACCGACGTCGGACGCCGCTTCAAGGGCGCCCAGCCCGCGGAGCTCGCGCGGTACGCCGCCTCGCAGGTCGCGGGGGCGACCGTCGACAACTCGGGTCTGCGCCGTCTGGCCCAGGTCGTCGCCGATCGCGGATCGACGGCCCGCTCGGTCGGCCAGCTGCGGGAGGACCAGCGCGAGCTGCTCACCGGCCGCGTCGAGAGCATGGTCGCGGGGATCGCCTCACGGCTGCGCCCGGCGTCGAAGCTGCCCTCCGACGAGGCGGCCCGCCTGTTCAACGCGCACCAGAGCGAGCTCATCGAGGCGGCGCGCGCCCACGCCGAGCTGCTGCAGTGGGAGGCGTTCACGGAGGCGCTCGCCGGCGTCGAGGACGCGGGCACGCGCACCGTCCTCACCTGGCTCCGCGACCTGTTCGGCCTGGGCCTGATCGAGAAGCACCTCGACTGGTACCTCATCCACGGGCGCCTGTCGTCGCAGCGAGCGGTCGCGGTGACGTCCTACATCGACCGGCTGCTCGCCCGCATCCGCCCGCACGCCGCCGACCTGGTCGCGTCGTTCGGCTACGGGCCCGAGCACGTGCGCGCGGCGATCGCGACCGGCGCCGAGGCGGAGCGCCAGGAGGAGGCGCACGCCTGGTACGAGGCCGCCCGCGCCTCCGGCACCCTCCCCACTCCGGAGAAGCGCCGCTGAGCCCCTCCTCGAGATGCCGCTCCGGTACGCGACACGTCGCGCGAGGCGTACCGGAGTGGCATCCCGTGGCGACAGGACGGGGAGGGGCGCGTCAGGACGCGAGGAACGCCAGCGCCTGGTCGCGCTCGGCGCGCAGCTCGAGCACGGACTCGTCGATCCGCGCGCGGGAGTGCGCGTCGATCTCGAGCCCCTCGACGATCCGCCACTCGCCGTCGACGGAGCGGACCGGGAACGAGGAGATCAGCCCCTCCTCCACCCCGTAGGAGCCGTCCGACTCGACAGCGGCCGAGGTCCACGACGTGCCGTCGACCCAGTCGCGCACGTGGTCGATCGCGGCGGAGGCGGCGGACGCGGCCGAGGAGGCTCCGCGGACCTCGATGATCTCGGCGCCGCGCTTGGCGACCCGCGGCTCGAACTCCGTGTGCAGCCACTCGGCGTCGACCAGCTCGGGCACCGGCCGTCCGCCGACGGTGGCGTGCGTCGCGTCGGGGTACTGCGAGGCGGAGTGGTTGCCCCAGATCGCGGCGCCCTCGATCGCGTCGACGGGGGCGTCGAGCTTCGCGGCGAGCTGCGCGACCGCCCGGTTGTGGTCGAGGCGCGTCATCGCGGTGAAGCGGCCGGCGGGGATGTCCGGGGCGCTGCGCCGCGCGATCCAGGCGTTGGTGTTGGCCGGGTTGCCGACGACCAGCACGCGGATGTCGGAGGCGGCGTGCGCGTTCAGCGCGGCGCCCTGAGGCCCGAAGATGCCCGCGTTCGCGGCGAGCAGGTCGGCGCGCTCCATGCCCGCGCTGCGCGGCCGGGCGCCCACGAGGAGGGCGACGCTCGCGCCGTCGAACGCGGCGGCCGGGTCGTCCGTCGCCTCGATCCCGCGGAGGAGGGGGAAGGCGCCGTCCTGCAGCTCGAGCGCCGTGCCCGCGGCCGCGCGGAGGCCGGAGGGGATCTCGAGCAGGTTCAGGCGGACGGGGACGTCCGGTCCGAGGAGCTGACCCGAGGCGATGCGGAAAAGGAGCGCGTAGCCGATGGCGCCTCCCGCTCCCGTGACCGTGACCGTGACCGGAGTGCGCTGCTGGTTCATGCGCCGAGCGTATTCCCGCCGGCTGGGGGAGGGGGAGGAGTCAGCCGGACGGCGGGCCCTCGGCGGGAGGCGCCGTCGACCCGCGGAGCACGAGCTTGTTGCGCAGCCGCACGTGCTGCTCGGCCACGCTCCCGCCGTCGATCAGCGTCAGGAGCGCCCGGGCGGCCGCGCGCCCCACGCGGTGCAGCGGCTGCCTCACCGTCGTGAGCGCGGGGACCACCCGGGAGGCGTCGGGCACGTCGTCGTAGCCCACGACCGACAGCTGCCCCGGCACCGAGAGGCCCAGCGCCCGGGCCGCCTCGATCACGGCGATGGCGGAGGCGTCGTTCGCGGCGAGGACCGCCGTCGGGCGGTCGGGCAGCAGCAGCAGCTCGTGGGCGGCGGCGAGGGAGGGGTCGTGCCGGTAGTAGCCGACCCGTACGAGCGCGGGGTCGTAGGGGAGGCCGGCGTCCGCGAGCGCCCGCTGGTAGCCGGCGCCGCGCCGGTGCGACGACTCCAGGTCGGGGCGGCCCGCGACGAAGCCGATGCGGCGATGGCCGAGCCCGATCAGGTGGCTCGTCGCCAGCTGCGCTCCGCCGAAGTCGTCGGTCGCCACCGAATGCAGCTCGGTCTGCGCGGTCAGCGGATCCACGACGACGAGCGGCAGGTCCGACGAGGGGATCACGCCGGAGGGAGTCACCAGGATCGCTCCCGCTACGTGCGCCTCGGTGAGGCGCCGCAGGGACTCCTGCTCCCAGCCCGCCCGGCCCCGGCGGCTCGCGCCGCTGCCGGCGAGGAGGTCGAACCGGGTCCCCCGGAGCGCCGTCGCCACTCCCTGCAGCACCTCCGTGCCGAACGGCTCGAAGTCGCCCAGGAGCACGCCGATGACGCCCGAGCGCTCCGCGCACTCCGTCGTCACGACCTCCTGCTCGGCCTCCGCCGTCGCCGCCCCTGCGGACATCCTCGTCCCCTCCCGCCGTCCCCGCCCGGCCGCGGCGGAACGCGGTGATCGCCTCGCTGCGCTGCTCCGGACGGTTGAGAACACGTCCTTGCAATCGGGAATGTTCCCGGTAACATTGCCCGCAAGACTAGCTGAGGGAAAGCTCAGCAGTCGAGAGAGACGAGTGTCGGGCAGCCTTTCTCCCCTCAGTGCTGAGGGGGTCGAGAGCTGGAGCTCGCGTGGCCACGCTGTGGAAGCCGCCGCGCACGAGCCGTCCGCCGCTCTCCGCGCGTCCTGCGCTCCAGGCGCGGCCGAACGCCCCTCGGGCTGCGCCGCGCTCCGTCCTCTCGCGGCCTCGGGCCGCGCCACCACTCCGCGCCGTCCGGCGCTCGACCTGATCGGCGACGATGCCGATCGAGTGAGGAACACCATGTCCACGCGACGAACCCCCCGACCCCTCTGGCTCGTCCGCTCGGGCGCAGCTCTCGCCGGCTGCCTGCTCCTGTCCGGCGTCGCCGCCGCGGCCGCGGCCGCCGACACCGAGTACGGCTCCGACGACGTCGACGTGAACGTCAGCATCGAGGAGCTGGAGCAGCCCGGCGCCCTCTCGATGTCGATCGACGGCACCTCCGCCACGCTCGCCGAGGAGGGCTCCACCCCGACCGTGCGCGCCTTCACGGGGCAGCTGCCCGACGTGACCGTGACGGACACCCGGACCGTCGACGAGATCCCGGCCGGAGCCGGCTGGTACGTCCTCGGCTCGGCGAGCGCCTTCACCGGCGACGCGGACCAGGAGGACATCTCCTCCGACCACCTCGGCTGGACGCCGGTCCTCGTGGACGGCGGCGAGTCGGGCCTCGTGTCCGAGGGCGACCCGGTCGACACGATCCTCGACGAGGGTGCCGACGCCGTGGGCCTGTTCGACCAGGAGCTGCTCGCGCTGTCGCTCGACTCGCAGGAGACCGCGACGGACGGGTCCTGGACCGTGTCCGCGGGCCTCACCCTGAAGACCGAGGCCGACGTCGCCCCCGGCGACTACTCCTCCGTCCTGACGCTGTCGCTGTTCGAATGACCCCGATGCGCGCAGTCGCCTCCACGGCGATCGGCGCCCTCCTCGCGGCGGGCCTGCTCGCCTCCGGCGCGGCTCCGGCGACCGCGGCCGGCGCCTGGTCGCCGAAGGCCTCCTACACGTCGACGGACCGCGGCGACGGCACCTACTCCGTGCCGCTGCTGAACGCCGACGTGCCCGACGTCAGCGTCGAGCGCGTGCCCGCGTCCGAGAACGACGAGGGCCGCGACATCTACTACATGATCAGCACCACGATGCACCTCAGTCCGGGCGCCCCGATCATGAAGTCCTACGACCTCGTCAACTGGGAGATCGTCAACTACGTCTTCGACCGGCTCGAGATCGGCGACCGCTTCTCGCTCCGGAACGGGCAGAACTCCTACGGCAACGGCCAGTGGGCCTCGTCGCTCCGGTACCACGACGGCCGCTACTACGCGGTCTTCAACACCAACAACCTCGGCGGCTCCTACCTCTACTCGACCGACGACATCGAGGACGGAGCCTGGACCCGCACGGCCCTCGGCCGCGCCTTCCACGACCCGTCGCTCTTCTTCGACGACGCGGACGGCGGCACGCCGTACATCTTCTACGGCTCCGGATCCACCAGCGCCGTGAAGCTGAGCGAGGACCTGACGACCGTCGTCGCCGAGTACCCGAACATCCTCCGCACCTCGGACTACCCGGGAGCCGGCTACCTCGGCGGCCTGTTCGAGGGCGCGCAGGTGCAGTACATCGACGGGCAGTACTACATCGTCATCATCACGTGGCCCTCGGGCCAGGGCCGCCAGGTGGCGCTGTTCCGCTCGTCCGAGCTGCTGGGCCGCTACGCGACCGCCGACGGCAGCAACCCCTACGAGGGCAGGGGCGTGCTGAACTCCAGCGGATTCGCCCAGGGGAGCCTCGTGCCGATCGCGAAGGAGGACGGCTCGACCGCCTGGCACGGCATGTTCTTCCGCGACAGCTTCCCGACCGGCCGCATCCCCGGGCTCATCCCGGCGACGTGGAAGGACGGCTGGCCGACGTTCGGGACGAACGGCTCGGTGCCGGTGGGCGGGAGCTTCCCGAAGCCGATCCGCCTCAGCCCCGAGGAGGAGCTGTTCGAGCGGCAGAAGAGCATCGTCGTCTCGGACGACTTCGACAACGACGCCCCGGCGAAGGCCTACCAGGACGAGTCGTGGACGATCCCGCCCGCGCCCGCCTACGACGCGTCGCTGCTCGGCGTGCAGCTGCTCCAGAACCCGGGAGCGGAGTCGGGGACGGCGCCGTGGGCAGGCCAGTTCGGCGCGACGCTGTCGGCCGACACGACCGACCCGGCGTCCGGCACCGCCGCGCTCCGCGTGGGCACCCGCACGCTCAACGGCTCCGGCCCGAGCCAGGTGCTCGCGAACAAGCTGCAGCGCGGCGTGACCTACACCGTGTCCGCGAAGGTGAAGTACACGACCGGCCCCGCGTCGGTCCGCTTCAACCTCTGCGCCGACTTCGGCGCGGGACCCGTGACGATGGCCTCCGCCGCCGTCACGCAGGGGCAGTGGACGTCGATCACGGGGACCTACACGGTGCCCGAGACCGCGAACGTCGGCAGCGTGAAGTTCGCCGTCGAGACGCCGTGGGGCAATCCGCAGCCGGCGTCCTCGAGCACCGAGTACCTGCTCGACGACGTCTCGCTCGTCGGCGCCGCTCCCACCCTCGAGCGCCCGACGGCCGCCGAGATCGAGCCGAACGGCTCGACCCTCGCCCTCCCCTGGCAGTGGAACCACGCCCCCGACAACCGCTACTGGTCGCTGACCGAGCGCGAGGGCTGGCTCCGCCTCACCAACGGGAAGGTGCTCAGCGGAACGGCCGCGCACACGCGTCTCTCGGGCTCGCCCGAGATGACGTACCTGGAGGAGGCGCGCAACACGCTCTCCCAGCGCATCGTGGCTCCGAAGCAGTCGGCGGAGGCGGCGTTCGACGTCTCCGGGATGAAGGACGGCGACGTCGCCGGCCTCGCGGCCTACAACCGCGGCTTCTCCTACGTCGCGGTCAAGCGCGTGGACGGCGTCACCACCGTCGGCGTCGTGAACCGCAGCCAGCCGTTCGCGACCACGTTCGACCAGGCGGCCGTGGAGTCCTTCCTCCCCGGCACCACCGCCGCCCTCGGCGACGCCTCGCAGGTGCGCCTGAAGGCCGACCTCGAGCTCTCGGCCCCGGCCGGACAGCTCTGGACGACCTTCTCGTACAGCCTCGACGGGACGAGCTGGACGAAGCTCGGCAGCCGCGTCGGCCCGCAGACCCTCGACGGTCAGCTCACGCACTTCATGGGCCACCGCCTCGGGCTGTTCAGCTACGCGACGAAGACCGCCGGCGGCCACGTCGACGTCGACGAGTTCCTCCTGAGCGACACCCTCTCCTCGGAGGGGAAGGCGCTCGACCGCTCGCAGCTCGACGCGGCCGTCGCTCACGCGGCGACGCTCCGCTCCGACGACTACCCGGCCGACGCCTGGTCCGACCTCCAGTCGGTCCTCGCGAAGGCGCAGGCGGTCGGCACCGCGGGAACGCAGAACCAGATCGACGCCCCGGAGCGCGCGCTCAGCTACCAGCTGGCCCGCCTCGGGACGCTGAAGGAGGCGTCGCTCGATGTGACCGCCGCCGCCGCGACCCGCTGCATCGCGGGGAAGGTCGTCGCGACCGTGCGGGCGACCAACGCCGACGACGTGCCCGTCGCCCTCCGGATGGAGAGCGCCTCCGGCACGAAGACGGTCGCCGCGCTCGCACCCGGCGCCACGACGAGCCACGCCTTCACCACGCGGGCGGCCTCGGTCCCCGCCGCCGAGGTGGTCGTGACCGCGACCGCCACCCTCGACGGCGAGCCGGTGACGACCACGGTGAGAGCGCCCCACCCGGCCGCGTCCTGCGGCTGAGCACTCCGGGGGCGGCCCGCGCGGCCGCCCCCGCCCCCGAACGCGTCAGCGGCACCCGTCGCCGACGATCTCCTGCACGACACGATCAAGGAGGATCCGTGAGATCACCACAACGAGAAGCCGCTCCGAAGGGGCGGTTGCGGCTGAGGCTGCTGGCCACGGCCGCGCTGACCGCGCTCCTGGTGGCCCCCTTCGCCGCCCAGACCTCGTCCGCCGCTGAGGCGGAGCTCATCGTCAACGGCGGCTTCGAGAGCGGCATCAGCAGCTGGTTCGTCAACAACGGCAACGCCGCCGACGCCGGCACCATCGCGACGACCACGGATGCGCGCACCGGCACCGCCGCAGCGCTCGTCACCGGCCGCACGACCACCGGCGCGGGCGCCATGCAGGACCTCAGCGGCAAGGTCGTCGCCGGCCAGACCTACCAGGTCAAGGCGCAGATCAAGTACGAGAACGCCGCGAGCCCCGCGACCAAGCAGTTCTTCGCCACCATGCACTACGGCGGAGGCACCTACACGAACCTCGCGAGCGTCACCGCCACGAAGGGGCAGTGGGCGACGATCAACGGATCGTTCACCATCCCCGCCGGGCAGAGCGTCGCGACCGCGCGCCTCTTCTTCGAGACGCCGTGGACCGCGACTCCCTCGGCCGCGCCCGAGACGCACCTCATGGACTACAAGCTCGACGACGTCTCGCTGGTCGGAGCGGCGCCGCCCGCGCCCGCCTCGCGCACCATCGAGGTCGTGGGCAAGATCCCGGGCGACCACAACCCGCTCATGGGCTGGAAGTTCGGCGCCGACGGCTTCGGCTTCGTCGAGAACGGCCGCGTGTACATGTACATGACGAACGACACCCAGGGCTACGCTCCGAACCCCGCCACGGGCGTCTCGGCGGGCATCGACTACGGCAAGATCAACCAGATCACCGTGATCTCCTCGGACGACCTCGTCAACTGGACCGACCACGGCGAGATCCAGGTCGCCGGCTCCACCGGAGTCGCGCCCTACACCGGCAACTCGTGGGCTCCCGGCATGGCGAAGAAGACCGTGAACGGCGTCGACAAGTACTTCCTCTACTACGCCAACGGCGGCGGCTCCAGCAACGTGATCACCGGCGACTCGCCGGTGGGTCCGTGGACCAGCCAGCGCACCTCCACGCTCATCAACGCGTCCACCCCGGGCGCCGAGGCGGTCGCGTGGAAGTTCGACCCGGCACCGCTCGTCGACGACGACGGCCAGGGCTACCTGTTCTTCGGAGGCGGACCCGCCTCGACCGCGCTCCCCGCGGCCGAGCGCTTCAACAACCCGAAGAACATCCGCGTGATCGAGCTCGGCGACGACATGATCTCGACCCAGGGCACTTCCGCCGTCGTGGACGCGCCCGTCGCGTTCGAGGCGGCCCAGGTGTTCAAGCGCCAGGACAAGTACTACCTCTCGTACTCGTCCCACTTCGGCGGCAACGACTTCGGCGGCAACCAGACCCGCGAGCCCGGCTACCCGGGCGGCGGCGAGATCGGCTACATGATCTCGGACGACCCGATGTCCTGGCCCAAGGAGAACTACGCCGGCGTGATGTTCCCGAACCAGAGCCGCTTCTTCGGAGCCGGCACCGGCGGCAACAACCACCAGTCGGTCTTCGAGCTGGGCGGCAAGTACTACTTCACCTACCACGCGCCGACGCTCAACAAGCGGATCAACGGCGACACCACCCAGGGGTACCGCAGCCCGCACATCCAGGAGCTGCAGTTCAACGCCGACGGCACGGTGCAGCAGGTGGTCGGCGACTACAAGGGCGTCGACCAGGTGAAGGACTTCGATCCGTACCGCACCTTCCCGGCCGAGACCATCGGCTGGAGCAAGGGCATCGCGACGGCGCCGCTCGGCACCCCCGCCGCGGGCGCGACCCAGAACCTCGTGCTGAAGGACCTCGACAACGGCGACTGGACCGCGCTGTCGGCCGTCGACTTCGGGGACACCGGAGCCGCGACGTTCACCGCGAAGGCCAAGGCGCTGCAGGCCGGCGGCACCGTCACCGTCCGCCTCGACTCCGAGACCGGGCCCGTCGCGGGCACCGTCGCGGTGAACGGGACGACCGGCGAGTGGACCGACGTCAGCGCAGCGCTGACCGGAGCGACGGGAGTGCACGACGTGTACTTCAGCTACTCCGGACCCTCCGGCGACCTGTTCGAGCTCGACACCTTCGCCTTCACCGAGGGCGAGGCTGCTCCGGCGCTCGACATCACGGCGAGCGCTGCGACCCGCTGCATCGCGGGCAAGGCGATCGTCACCGTCCAGGCGAGCAACGGCTCCGACGTCCCCGTCGGCGTGACCTTCACGTCGACGTCCGGCACGAAGTCGTTCACCTCGGTGGCGCCCGGCAAGACCGTGTCGCACGCCTTCACCACCCGTCAGGCGAACCTGCCCGCCGGTGCGGTGACCGTCGAGGCCACGGCCACGATGAACGGCGCCCCCGTCGAGACGGAGGTGAGCGCTCCGTACGCGGCGCGCCCGTGCTCGTAGCGCACGGCTGAACCACCGGGGAGCGCCCCCGGCCCTGCGGGGCCGGGGGCGCTCCTGCGCGTGTGGGGGGATCTCGATACGCCCCTCCGGGGCTGCTCGATCAGCATGTGCCGGCCGCGCAGCGGGGTGATGAGACCCCGCTGGGTCAGCGGCTGTCGGCCAGGCGCATCGTTCCGCCGGCCTGGGCGGCGAAGGCGCGGGCGGTCGCCGCGATGGTGCGCTGCATGACCCGCGCCGCGGCGGTCGGCGCGAGGTCCGCCGGGCGCGCGAGGCTGATCGTCCGGGTCAGCGTGGGCTTCTCGAGCGTCGGCTCCTCGATGCGGATCGAGCGCAGCCCCGGGCGCCCCTGCAGCACCATCGCCGGGACGACCGCGACGCCCAGGCCCCGCTCGGCGAAGCGCAGAACCGCGTCCATCTCGGCGCCCTCCAGCACCACGTCCGGCTCCAGGCCCGCGGCGGCGAACGCGGCGTCGGTCGTGCGGCGCAGGTCGTAGCTGGAGTTGAAGACGATCTGCGGGAGGCGGGCGACCGCGGCCAGGTCGAGCGCGCCGGTCGCGGCGAGGGGAGGCTCTGCGGCGGAGGAGACCACGACGAGCTCCTCGACGAGCAGCGGGGTCACCGTGAAGGCGCCGGGAGCGGCCGCGGTCGAGGTCGTCACCAGCGCCAGGTCGAGCTCGCCCCGGGCCAGCCGGTCGAAGAGGCTCCGCGACCCGTCCTCGGCGAGGTGCAGCTCCACGGCGGGATGCGCGGAGTGGAACGCGTGCAGCACCTCCGCGACGAGGCTGATGCAGAGCGTCGGCGTCGCGCCGAACCGCACCCGGCCGCGCTCGAGTCCGGCCAGCTCGGCCAGCTCGCGGCGCACCGATCCGGCGTCGGCGAGCATGCGCCGGGCGAGCGGCAGCAGCAGCTCCCCGGCCGGTGTGAGGGTGCTGCCGGAGCGCGCCCGGTGGAAGAGCTCGGAGCCGAGGTCCTGCTCCAGCGCGGCGATCCGGCGGCTCAGCGAGGGCTGCGCGAGATGCAGCTCCTCGGCGGCGCGGGTGAAGCTGCCGAGGCGGGCGACCTCGACGAATCCGGTGAGCTGCTCGAGATCCACATGCATACCCTATGCGCATGGCTGTGCCCAGCATTATGCATTGGAGTAATCGATGCGCCGTGCCTAGCGTGGAGGCATGACCACTTCAGAGACCACCGCACCGGAGCGCCGGATCTCCACCTCCGTCCTCGTCATCGGCACCGGCGGATCGGGCCTGCGCGCCGCGATCGAGCTCGCCGAGGCGGGCGTGGACGTCCTCGCGCTCGGCAAGCGCTCGAAGTCGGACGCGCACACCTCCCTCGCCGCCGGCGGCATCAACGCCGCCCTCGCCACGATGGACCCCGACGACAGCTGGCAGCAGCACGCGGCCGACACCATCACCGAGTCCTACCAGCTCGCCAACCCGCACACGGTCGAGATCGTCACCTCCAACGCCGCCCGCGGCATCCAGGACCTCGAGCGCTACGGCATGCCGTTCGCCCGCGAGGACGACGGCCGCATCTCGCAGCGCTTCTTCGGCGCGCACACCTACCGCCGGACCGCCTTCGCGGGCGACTACACCGGCCTCGAGATCCAGCGCACGCTCGTCAACCGGGCCGCCCAGCTCGAGATCCCGATCCTGGACACCGTGTACGTCACGCGCATCCTCGTCAACGAGGACGGAACAGTGTTCGGCGCCTACGGCTTCGACCTCGTCGACGGCACCCGCTACCTGATCCACGCGGATGCGGTGATCCTCGCCGCGGGCGGCCACAACCGCATCTGGCGCCGCACCTCCTCCCGCCGCGACGAGAACACGGGCGACTCGTTCCGCCTGGCCGTCGAGGCCGGCGGCCGCCTGCGCGACCCCGAGCTCGTCCAGTTCCACCCGTCGGGCATCATCGAGCCCGAGAACGCGGCGGGCACGCTGATCTCCGAGGCGGCCCGCGGCGAGGGCGGCATCCTCCGCAACGGCCTCGGCGAGCGCTTCATGGGCAAGTACGACGCCGAGCGCCTCGAGCTCTCGACCCGTGACCGCGTCGCTCTCGCCTGCTACACCGAGATCAAGGAGGGTCGCGGCACGCCGAACGGCGGGGTCTGGCTCGACGTCTCGCACCTGCCGCGCGAGACGATCATGACCCGGCTGCCGCGGGTGTACCAGACGATGCTCGAGCTGCAGATGCTCGACATCACGAAGGACCCGATCGAGATCGCGCCCACGGCGCACTACTCGATGGGCGGGGTCTGGGTGCGCTCGGACGACCACAGCACCGACGTCCCCGGGCTCTACGCGATCGGAGAGGCCTCCAGTGGACTGCACGGCGCCAACCGCCTCGGCGGCAACTCGCTGATCGAGCTGCTGGTCTTCGGCCGGATCGTCGGGCAGGCGGCGGCGGAGTACTCCGCCTCACTGACCGCCCAGACCCGCTCGGCCGCGTCCGTCCAGGTCGCCCGCGACGAGATCGCCGGCCTGCTCGCGGCCGACGGCACCGAGAACGTCCGCGCCCTGCAGCGCGCGATCCGCAACACGATGACCGAGCACGCCGGAGTCGTCCGCGACGAGGAGGGCCTGCTCGCCGGGCTCGCCGAGCTGGACGCGATCGAGGCGCGCATCGCCGACATCGGCGTGCACCCGGACATCGCCGGCTTCCAGGACCTCGCCCACGCCTTCGACCTCAAGTCGGCCGCGATGGCCGCGCGGGCCACCCTCGAGGCAGCGCTCGAGCGCCGGGAGAGCCGCGGCTGCCACAACCGCAGCGACTACCCGGACATCGACCCGGCCCTCCAGGTGAACCTCGTCTGGTCGCCCTCCACGGGGATCACCCGCGAGGAGATCCCCGCGGTGCCGGAGGAGATCCAGGCGCTGATCAGCGGCGAGGTCGCCACCGCGGGCAAGCTGCTCGAGTAGCAGGAACCGCGAGGGCACGACGCCGGCTCCCTCCCGCGGGGCCGGCGTCGTGCTGTGCGCGGCGCTCGCCGTCCTGATCGTCACCGCTGACCCGCCGGCGCCGCGCCGGTCCACGGTGAAGCCGCGGAGCATCCGTCGAGGAGGAGCGGACGATGCAGCCCGGAGGCCGGCGCCCGCGTCCGCGCGGGAGGCGGCAGCGCATCCCCGCCGGACGCCCGGCCCCTCTCGACTCGCCGACGGCGCGGTCCTACAGTGGCTGCGACGACCCTCGACTCCCGCCGCGGGACCGACGGCGCCGTCGCGAGCGGAGGGAAGCCGTGTCCTCGACCGCCCCCGTGCCCGGAGCCGCCGTCGACGCCTCGACGAGGCTCCGCGACTTCCACCAGATCCTCCTCAACACCGCCGTCGCGAACGTGACGACGAGCTTCCTCTGGTTCGCGCTCACGTTCTGGGTGTACCTCGAGACGCGCTCCGTCCTGGCGACAGGGATCATCGGCGGCGCCTACATGCTGCTCGTCGCGGTCCTCGCGATGGCCTTCGGCACGATCGTGGACCGGCACCGCAAGTTCCGCGTCATGGTCTTCGCCGGCGCGGTCACGCTCGTGTCGTTCGGCGTCGCGGGCGGTCTCTTCCTCGCGCTGCCCGAGGCGGCGCTCCTGGACTTCCGCGCCCCCTGGTTCTGGGTGTTCTCGGGCACGATCCTCTTCGGCGCCGTCCTCGAGAACATGCGCAACATCGCCCTGTCCACGACGGTGACCCTGCTGGTCCCGGTGGAGGGGCACGCCCGCGCGAACGGCCTCGTCGGCACGGTCCAGGGCCTCGCCTTCGTGGTGACGAGCGTCTTCAGCGGGCTCGCCATCGGCCTGCTCGGCATGGGGTGGACGCTGGTGATCGCGATCGGCCTCTCCGCCGCCGCGCTCCTGCACCTCCTCTTCCTGCGCATCCCGGAGGACCGGCCCGCGCCGACGGGGGAGAGGGCGCCGCTGATCGATCTCCGCGGCAGCATCACCGCGGTGCGGGCGGCGACCGGGCTGTTCGCGCTCATCGTCTTCTCGACGTTCAAGAACCTGATCGGCGGCGTCTACATGGCGCTGATGGACCCGTACGGCCTCGAGCTGTTCCCGGTCGAGCTGTGGGGCGTGGTGCTCGGAGTGACGGCGACCGGTTTCGTCATCGGCGGTCTGCTCGTCGCGAGGTTCGGTCTCGGGAGGAACCCGATCCGGACGATGCTGCTGCTCGTCATGGCGATGGGCCTGATCGGCGCGGTCTTCACCCTCCGCGACTGGTGGTGGCTCTACGCCGGCGGCATCTGGATCTACATGACCCTGATCCCGGCGGTCGAGGCCGCCGAGCAGACGGTGATCCAGAAGGTCGTCCCCTTCGAGACCCAGGGGCGCGTCTTCGGCTTCGCGGCGGCGTTCGAGTCGGCCGCCGCTCCGATCACGTCGTTCCTCATCGCCCCGATCGCCGAGTTCGCGCTCATCCCGTACATGGAGTCGCCGGCCGGGCGCTCGGCGTTCGGCGGGCTGCTCGGCGACGGCATCGGCCGGGGGATCGCGCTGGTGTTCCTGGTCGGCGGAGTCGTCATGATCATCGCGGCCGGCGCGGCGATGCTCACCCGCTCCTACCGCGTCATGTCGGCGCAGTACCTGCGGGAGGCCGCGGCGAGCGGGGAGGCGGAGCCCGTCCGCACGGAGGCGCCGGAGACGCACCGGACCGCGCCGAGCACCGTCGAGCAGAACCGCTAGCGCCCGCAGACGCCGCCCGTCATGCGCCTCCGGGGGGTCCGGCGGACCGGACGGCGCCGACACGAGGAAGACGTGCCGGACGCCCCCTCCCCAGGGTGCGGCGTCCGGCACGTCGGCTGCGACCACCCGGTCGAGGGGCCCTCCTCGACTCCCGAGCGCTCCGCTGCCCCGCGCCTCCGGAGGGAGACGTCGGGGCATGCGGCGCCGGCGGGGTGGAGGGCTCTGGTTCCCCGCCCCGCCGGCGCCGGCCGCCCGCGAGGGGCGGCGAGGATGCTCGTTCGGGCGTGCCTCGAGTGACGGCTACATGCCGTCACTGAGCATGGACTGCACCAGCTTCACGTGGCGCTCGAGGTTCAGCTGGCTGAACTCGCTGTTGTAGTTGAGGCCGTAGTTCAAGATGTGACCCGGGGTGCACTGGATTGTCGCGTCCGGTCCGTCCCAGGTGCGCAGCAGTGCCAGGGCCGAGTCCCAGCTGCTGTTCTCGCAGTTCGTGTTGAAGGTGGTCGACGTGCCCAAGCCCACGGTGTGCGAGATCTCGTGCATGGCGGTGCCCTCCACCATGTAGACGCGCTCCTTGCCGAAGCGGATCTGGCCGTAGATGTTCGCATCGGCCGTCGGGGTTCCGGGGCTGTACGAGACGGTCAGGGAGCGGGAGATGTTGCTGAGGCGGTTGTAGCGCGCCACGGCGCGGTCCATCGCGTCGGTGATGCGGGCGTAGGCGTCGGCCTCGTCCGCGGTCGGGCTCGCGACGCGGTTCAGCGTCCAGGTGATCTTCTGCACGGTCGGATCGGTCAGTGCCCAGCGCTGGGCCTTGGAGCCGGTGCAGGTCCACTGCTGAATGGGGGAGCCGTCGATCTGGCGGAAGTCCTTGTTGTCGAGGCAGAGGTCGCTGTGCCGATTGGCGATCTCGGCGTAGCCTCCGCCGACGGAGGTGATCCGCCACTGCTGGGCGGTGCTGCCGTTGCAGCTCCACTGCCGCACCTCCGAGCCCGGAGTGGTGCCGAAGTCGAAGTTGTCGAGGCAGAGGTTGCTGAAGGTGTTCTTGATCTCGGCGTAGCCGGTGCCGAGGTCGGTGACCTGCCAGCGCTGGTTGCTCCCCTCGGTGCAGCTCCACTGCCGCACCTCGGCTCCGGGCTGAGTGCCGAAGTCGAAGTCGTCGAGACACATGCTGCTGTGCTGGTTGCGGATCTCCTGCGCCGATCCGAGGCCGACCGGGGCGGTGGCTGCAGAGGCGGGCGAGCTGATGCCGAAGGTCGTGATGCCGACGACGGCCGCGATCAGGGCGCCGATCAGGCGCTTGGAGGGGTGGGACTTCGTTGTCCGGGACATGGGTGCCTTTCACAGACATCCGGCGTCCCCGAAGGGACGCGGATGAGGGTCGCAGGAAGGAGCCGTGTCCGAAGGGATCGGAGCACGGCAGAGGATGCGCCGGAGCGACCGGGATGGTGATCCGGTCGTCCCGCCGCGGGACGCGTCAGCGCCGACGCTCCGAGTGGGATGGGAAGCTGATCACGACCTGCATGTTGACGTGGACAACCATCGACCGGTCGCGGAGCCGGTGTCAAGTGCCGGTCTCGAGCGGGTCCGGTCCGAGCCCCGCCGGGCGAGGGTGATCCGTCCACGCGGATCCCCGTGCTCGCAGGGAGAGAGCGCTCACACCCGCCGTCGCTGCGGCATCGCCCGGGAATCCGCCATTGTTACCGTTAACAAAAGTCGGTACGGTGTCACCTGAAGTGGGCAAGCGCGTCCTCGCGCCTCGCGTCCCACTCCGACCGGTTCGAAGGCGAACCTGAGAGGAACGTCGATGATGACGACAGCACCACCCTCCCGCCGCACCCTCCCGCCGCAGGCCCACGCCCGGCCCCGATGACTGTCGGCCCGGCCGACACCTTCCACGCGGTGACCGCGGTCGGCGCCCGCAGCGCGCGACGTCTCGTCCTCGCACCCACGTCGACCTCCGCCTCCCGATCACGGGTCGCCAGGCCCGCGTCCCGGGCCGCCTTCAGGCGATTCCCTCCCCGCCAGACGGACGCCGGACTCACCACTCCGCCGGCCGATCGCGCGGGCTCCGTCCTCCCCCTCCGACCCCTCACCTGAAGGACCCCCCATGTCACGAACCCCCCGGCAGGAGCGCACCCGGCGCTCACGCCTCCCCCGAGCGGGCGCCGCGCTGACGCTCGCCATCGCCTGCCTCGGCGGCGTACTCGGACCGATCGGCGCCGCCGGCGCCGCAGAGACCGTCCCCGCTCCCGCGCTGCAGTACTCGTTCGACGGCATCGGCGCGACGCTCGCCAATGGAGCCGTCGTCGCCGACTCCGCTCCGGGCAACCACCCCGGCACCCTGATCAACTCCGGCGCGACCAGCGTCGCGGGTCCCTCCGGCGCCTCCACCGACCGCGCTCTCTCGCTCCCGGGCGGATCGAGCACGTCGGCCGCGCCGCACGTCCGGATCGCCCCGGGCCTGATCCCCGCCGGCACGCAGGACGTCACGATGTCCGCCTGGCTGCGCTGGAGCGGTGCTCCGGACTGCACCTGGCCCTTCACGCTCGGCTCCAGCGTCGACTCCCACGTCCTCTCCACCACGAAGTGCGGACCGGCCGGCTTCGGCGCGATCAAGAGCGGCTCCGAGGTGCGGGCCGCAGGCAACACTCCGGTCGCCGCGAACCGCTGGGTGCACATGGCGGTCGTCGTCAAGGGCGGCCAGTCGGTCTCGACCTACTTCGACGGAGCTCTCGTCGGCCAGGGCAGCACGACCTTCACCGCCGCGTCCGCGATCGGCACGTCCACGTTCTCCGGCTTCCTCGGCAAATCGTTCTACGGCGCGGACGCCTACTGGGCCGGTGCCATCGACGACATGCAGGTCTGGACCTCCGCGCTCACCGCCGGCCAGGTGCAGCAGAGCGCCGCATCCGTGCACTCGGTGCTCGCGAACCAGGACGCCGCCGTCTCGCTCGGCGACACCTCGAACGTGACCTCGAACCTCGCCCTCCCCACGACCGGCGCCAACGGCTCCACGATCACCTGGACGTCGAGCGCCCCCGGCGTCGTCAGCACCAGCGGCGTCGTCACCCGGCCCGCCGCGGGCAGCCCGGACGCCACCGTCACGCTGACCCCGACCGCCGTCCACGGCGGCATCACCGTCGTCGGCCGTGCCACCACCGTGTTCGTCCCGGCGTACGCCGCCGGTGACAGCGCCGAGGCCGAGCTCGCCCGGGCCGTCGCCGACGGCATCAGCAACGATCCCGCTCTCGCCGGACCGGTGCGCGGCAGCCTGAACCTGCCCTCGACCGGAGCCGACGTCGCCGCCACCGCCGCGCGCGCGAACAGCTCCAGCGCCGTGGTCAGCTGGACCTCGTCGAACGAGGCCGTCATCACCTCCGCCGACAAGGGCACCGCGCCGAACGTCGTCGCCAAGGGCTCGCTCACGCGTCCGTCCACCGACACGACCGTCACCCTCACCGCGACGGTCACGGTGCCCGGCACCACGCCCCTCGTACGGACGCTCACGCGCACCGTTCCGGCCGCGGCCCCCGTCGCCGCGAGCGACCTCGACGCGTACCTGTTCGCGTACTTCACCGGCGACAGCATCGAGGGCGAGAAGATCCGCTTCGCGACCTCCGACGGCAACGACTCGCTCACGTGGAAGACACTGAACGACGCGCAGCCGATCCTCACCTCGACCCTGGGTACGAAGGGCCTGCGCGACCCGTTCGTCTTCCGCTCGAAGGAGGGCGACCGCTTCTTCCTGATGGCCACCGACCTCTCCGTCGGCACCACCGGCTTCGGCGGATCGACCAACCGCGGCAGCCGCTACCTCGAGATCTGGGAGTCCACGGACCTCGTCAACTGGGGCCAGCAGCGCCACGTCGAGGTCAACCTGCCCAATGCGGGCATGACCTGGGCACCGGAGGCCACCTACGACCCCACCATCGACGCCTACGTCGTCTACTGGACCTCGGCCCTCTTCACCGACAGCACGCGCAACGTCGAGGACGGCAACGGACCGCAGATCCTCACGTCCACCACGCGCGACTTCCGCGACTTCACCACCCCCGAGGTCTGGTTCAAGGCCGCTGACGTCCCCTCGCTCAACAAGAGCAACGGACTGATCGACGCCACGATGCTCAAGGACGGCGACACCTACTACCGCTTCACGAAGGCGACCCAGACCAGCGGCTGCCCCTCGCCCGACATCATCGGACAGAAGTCGACGAACCTCCGCGCCACCACCGCCTCCGGAGCGTGGAGCCTCATCGACACCTGCATCGGCCGCACCGCCGGAACGCCGGAGGTCGAGGGTCCCGAGATCTTCAAGACCAACGAGGGTGACCGGGCGGGGTACAAGTACTTCCTCTGGACCGACAACTACGGCGGACGCGGCTACATCCCGCTCGGCACGAACTCGCTCGAGGGCGACATCCAGTGGACGATCCCCAGCAGCTTCTCGCTGCCGACGTCGCCCCGCCACGGATCCGTCGTCTCCATCACCGCGAAGGAGCGCGACGGGCTCGCCGCGAAGTGGAACCCGTCGCTCCTGGTGACCTCGATCGACGCCGTGGCGCGGACCGTGCAGGCCGGATCGACCACCGTCGACCTGCCCGCCACGGTGGGCGCGACGTTCAAGGACGGCCACCGTGAGACGGTCGCCGTGACGTGGGCGACCGCCGATCTCAGCTCGCTGAAGAAGGCGGGCGACACCGTGCAGGTGCGCGGACAGCTCGCCAACTCGGCAGCGACGCCGGCCATCGCCACCATCACCGCCACGGCTCCTCCCGGACCGTCGCTGACGGCCTCGGCCGCGAGCCGCTGCGTCGCCGGCAAGGTGACGGTCACCGCGACCGGCACCAACACGAGCGGCTCCACGGTCGAGATGACCGTCGGCTCGCAGTGGGGGAGCAGGACCTTCGCCGGGGTCGCTCCCGGCAAGTCCGTGTCCGCCGCCTTCACCACCCGGGCGACCTCGGTCACCGCGGGCGAGGTGAGCGTCGCCTCGAAGGACGCGAACGGCACCAGGACGGCCACCGCGCCGTACTCGGCACTCACCTGCCGCTAGGCCGGTGACAGGGGAGGGGCGGCGTCCAGCCGCCCCTCCCCTGACCTCCTCCGTTCCGGGGCCTCCGGCCACCGGAGCAGGGGAGCATGGACCCCGCGTCCGTGCTCCCCGCATCCACCTCTCCCACGGAAGTAGACGAACAATGCGGTTCCGACGCACGACGGCCCTCCTGGTCGCCGCGAGCCTGACAGCGGGAGGGGCTGCGCTCGGCGCGGCACCCGCACAGGCCGCGGTGCCCAGCCCGGTCCTCTCCTACGACTTCTCCTCGTCCGCCGCCGTCGGCTCCGCCGTGGGCGCGGGCACGACCCTGACCGACTCCGCTGCCGGCCGCTCCGCCACCGTGCGCGGGACCGGAGCGACGACCGTCGCCGGTCCGCGCGGCGGCACCGACCGCGCACTCCGCCTCCCCGGCGGCGCCGCAGGCAGCTCCGCCGCCTACGCCGAGATCGCGCCGGGACTGACCACGGCGGCCACCACCGACGTGACCATGTCGGCCTGGCTGCGCTGGGAGGGGAACCAGAACTGCAGCTGGGCGTACGCGCTCGGGCAGTCGACCGAGCGGTACCTCTTCACCACGCCCCAGTGCGGAAGCAGCCTGATCGGTGCCGTGAAGAACGGCTCGGAGCAGCGCGCGGCCGACTCCGGTCCCGCCGCCACCGGCCGCTGGAGCCACGTCGCCGTGGTCCTGCGCAGCGGCGTCAGCGTCTCGACCTACGTCGACGGCCGGCTCGCCCAGACCACCCCGACCTCCGCGACCGGAGCGGCGACTGTCGGCACCTCCGCCTTCTCCGGCCTCCTCGGCAAGTCGTTCTACGGCCCCGACCCTCTCTTCGCCGGGGCGATGGACGACGTGCACGTCTACTCCTCCGCACTGACCCAGGACCAGGTGCGCGAGGACGCGGCTCCGGCCGCTGCCGCGATCGCTGCATCGGACGCCGCCGCGGCGACCATCGCCGTGACCGGACCCGTCACCAGCGACCTCTCCCTCCCGACCCGCGGCGCGGGCGGCTCCGTCCTCACCTGGGCGAGCAGCGACCCCGCGGTGATCGGCACCGACGGCTCTGTGCGCCGCCCGGCACCCGGCTCGGCGAACGCCACCGTGACCCTGACCCCGACCGCGACGTTCGCCGGATCCGCCGCCACCGGCACCGCGCGAACCGTCACCGTCGCCGCCGACACCGAGGCCGACGCCACGGCGCGCCTGCGCACCGCCCTCGTCGTCCCGCCGACCGTCGCCTCCGGAACCGCTCTTCCCACGGTCGCCGGCTACACCGTGTCGTGGAGCGCGGACGGTGCCGGCCTGTCCGGCAGCCGCCTCGTGAACGACTCGGCGACCGACCGGGCACTCGCGCTCACCGCCTCCGTGAAGGTCGGCGCCACCACGCTGACGAAGACCTTCCGCACCACCGTCCTCAGCGCCTCCACGGCGAAGACCGTGGTGTCGTACACCCGGACGCCGACCGGCGAGGACAAGGCGAACCAGGACACGATCGCCCGCGGCCTCCACCTGGCACTCGGCTCGTCCGTCGCCGACGCAGCACCGCTCTCGGGCAACTCGGGAGTCCTCTTCGCCGACGGGGTCTTCCTCGGAACCGACAAGGCCGACAACCGCGGCCTCGCGAACCCCTCGCTGTTCACCTTCGCCGACGGCACCGTCGGCGTGATCGCCACGCGCGTCCTGCAGTCGGGCGCGTCCGACGGCACCGGGGCCTCGAGCGCTCTGATCTTCAAGGCCACGGACGCCACCGCGTCCGACTTCACCGAGCTCGGCCTCATCGACCTCGGCACCACCGGCGGCGTCGTCGCGCCGAAGGCCGTCTTCGACACGGACCAGAACCGCTACCTCGTCTCCTGGACGGACTCCTCCGGGGCGGCGAAGTACACGACCGTCACTGACCTCGCCCGCACCGAGCTCCGCGCGCAGGCGTTCTGGCCGAAGGACGGCGGCCGTCGCAGCGTCGTCGTGACCGACGGGAACCGCGGTGCGGTCCTCGGAGGAAGCCCCGCCACCGTCGCCGCTCCCGACCTCTCCGGAGTCCCGGGCCGCGTCGCCGACGCTCTGCCGGGCGGCGCGCTGACGGTCTCCGGCTCCGTCGCCGACTCGCTCGTGAAGAGGTTCGGCCGCACGGTCAACACCGGATCCTCGGTCGCACCGCAGACGATCGATCAGGGCGACACCTCCGCCCTGTCCGGAGTGAAGGCGCAGCTCTCCTACAACGACGGCTCGACCGGCAGCCTCGGCATCGACTGGAACCAGCAGCAGCTCGCCGACCTCGCTGCGAAGGGCCCGGGAACGTACGACCTCTCCGGGACCGTCCGCCAGCGGCAGTACAACGAGCCGTTCGCCTACAACCGCGCGGATCCGACGATCTACCGCTACGAGCGCAACGGGAAGACGCAGTACCTCTTCACCGCCACGGACGACACGAACAACAACAACGTCGCCTCGCAGCACCTGCCGATCCGGGTCGCCGACAGCATCGACCAGCTCAGCGACGACAACGGCGGACGGGCCCGTGAGGTGGACCTCCTCAACCGCACCACGCGGATGGACCGCACCGCCGAGGGCAAGGTGATCGCGGGCTGCTACTGGGCCCCCGAGATCCACGAGATCGGCGGCAAGCTCTCCATCCTGTTCGCCCCGTGCTTCAACCCGGACAACGACCAGTCGAACCAGAACGGTCAGTGGTTCACGGTGCAGGCGCACATCATGCAGCTGCGCGACGGCGGAGACCCCGCGAACCCCTCCGACTGGAGCGCGCCGCGCGCCGTCGTGAAGAGCGATGGGAGCGCCCTCGGACGCCCCGGCACGGGACGCAACATCAGCCTCGACATGACCTACTTCGAGTCCGGTGGAACTGCGTACTACGCCTGGTCCCAGCGCTACGTCGACAACGGAGTGAGCGACCCGGCGACCTGGATCGCCAAGGTCGATCCCGCGAACCCCACCCGCGTCATCGGCGAGCCGACCCCGATCATCGTGCCCTCGCTGACGTTCGAGGACCACCTGTCCGAGGGAGCGTTCGCGATCCAGCGCGACGGGAGGATCACGCTCGTCTACTCCAGCAGCGGCGTCAGCCCGAAGTACATCGTGGGCGGCGCCTGGGCGAAGGAGGGCAGTGACCTGACCGACATCGCGAGCTGGACCAAGTACGACGCCCCGCTCCTGCAGAGCGTTCCCATGCCCGACGGCGTCCTCGACTACCGCACCTACGAGCAGGGTCCCGGCCACGGAGCCGTCACCCAGGACGAGGACGGCAACGACGTGTACGTCTACCACACCTGGGGCAACGGAGTCGGGGGTGACGGCCGCGACACCCGTCTCGCCCGCATCCACTACGCCGCCGACGGCCGGCCGGTCTTCGACCTGACGCCGACGGAGGAGGTCGCACCCGCGAACCGGACTGTGACCGCCAAGGTCACCGTCACGTCGCCCCTGACCCTGACCGCCACGGCGTCGACCCGCTGCGTCAGCGGGAAGGTCGTCCTGACCACTGTGGTCAAGAACGACAGCCGCTCGATCATGGACATCACGACCGTCACCGCCTTCGGCTCGAAGACCGTGACCGGAGTCGCTCCGGGATCGTCCGCGTCGAGCGCCGTCACCACCCGAGCGGTCTCGATCCCCGCGGGGTCGGTGGCCGCGACAGGAAAGGCCGTCGTCGACGGGAAGACGGTCAGCACGCAGACGAGCGTCGACTACCCGGCGCGCAGCTGCCGCTGAGACGGTGAGGGAGCGGGCGCCACGATCGCCCGCTCCCTCGTCGCCCCGCCCCCGACCGGCACTGCGCCGCCCTGCAGTGCCGCCACCTCAGAAGGACGACCGACGAGATGCACCACAGAGTGAGAACCGGGACGGTCCCGTCCATCGGGCCCGTGCTGACGAAGGTCGCGCAGTCGCACACCCTCACCGAGGAGAAGGACGACGGAGCGGCCGGCAGCGCAGCTGCGGTCGGAGGACACGACCTCCTGCTGATCAACGGCAACGCCCTCCCTCTCTCCTGAGCCCCCCTGCGCCGTTCGGACGGGTCCTCGACCCTGATCGCCCGACGATCCCGCCGCGGCGGCATCACCACCGGCTGCGGACCGGGGCGGCGATCGGGCCGTATCCTGCTGTCCGGACCGATCGCTGATGTGCGAACCTCTCCTGAGCGGACTCCCGGATGCGGGCCGACCGTGACCGGTCCGGCCCGTTCCTCTCGTTGCAGCAGGAGACCGCCGTTCCCCAGGAGATACCCGTGATGCGCCTCGATCGATTCCTCGTGTCCCTGGCACGCTCTGCGCGGTGCACGAACCGCTGCGGAGCCTGCGGGCTCGACTGCAGCATCGACGTCTTCATCCTGATCGCGCTCGCGACCGGAGAGAACCGCGACGAGACCCGCCTGCGAGCAGTCCTCGACCTCCGCTCCGGCGACCGTGTCGAGGTCCTCGAGGTGCGCAAGCGGCTCCTCCGGCTCTCCCGCCGGGGCCTGGTGCTCCTGGAGAGAGGCAGGAGGACCGCACTGCAGCGCATCGAGCGCTTCTCGATCACGCGCGACGGCCGGGCCTTCCTGGCGTCCCACGCCAGAGCACTGGACCTCCTCGCCGAGGAGATCCACGTCGCGCTGCTGTCCCGCTGACGAGCGGAGTGCCTGTGCGGGCGCACGCGGGACGTCTCCTGGTCGGCCGTCGTCGGATCGGTCGTGTCGGTGACGCTCCACGTGGCGCGACTTCGACATGGACGTCGCCTCCGGCTGCGTCCTGGGCGCTCCGGGGCAGCACGAGGCGTCGCCGACCATCCTGGGCGCCGCGTTCGCGACCGTGCTGCCGTGGCGCGACGCGATGGCGGCGCTCCTCGAGGAGGCCGTCCCTGCTGCATCCTCAGCAGTGCGAGGCCGGCCTGGGGCTCGCCTCGACCCAGGAGCCGGGTCCGGGGACAGGCCTGTCCTGATCCTCGACCGCAGAAGGAAGAGTCTCGGTCCCGGTCGAGCTCCTCCGACCGGGATCCGCCTCGCGCCGGAAAGTGCCCTTCGTGCATCACCCCGTGCTGGAGAGCTGGATGATCTCGGAGATCACCGCGGCTCGAGTGTCGTCCGGTATCCGATCGCCTCCGAGGGAGTGGTGTGACCACAGGCCGTCAGCCGCAAGGCAGGCGATGAACTGGCGGAGAGTGATCGGATCGGTCGCGGTCTCCTCTGCGGAGGGCGTCCACCTTCGGCGCACCTCCGCTACCGGCGCTCGGAGAGCGGTGTCGCTGCCCGTGGCCTGGAGGAGTCCGATCTGCATGTGCGTCGACGGCGTCAGGGCGACGGTGACGTAGGCACTCACGCGCTCCGTCAAGGTGGCCTCGTTCGCGGTCTTCCCCGCGACGTCGATCAGCTGGGCTTCCCAGCCGGCCGCGACGTGCTCCTGGAGAGCGTGGGCGAGATCGGCTCGATCGCGGAAGTGGTACATCATTCCACCGCGTGTCAGCCCAGCCTCTTCGGCAGTCGCTTCGAGCGTGACGCGAACAGAACCTTCCCTCGCCGCGACACGGACCGCTGCGTCGAGGATCCGAGTCCGGTTGTTGGGTCGCGTCGCGCGAGGAGACGTCCGAGGAGAGGGCAGGACCCCCTCACCGCTGGGCGGGTTCGGTTCCATGTCGTGATCGATTCCGCCGCTCCCTCGGTCCGAGTGAGCGGCTAGGGATGGCGGGTGCTGAGGCGCCCGGAGGGTGTCGTCGCGTCACCGCACGAGCGGGTGCGACAGCGTCGGCCGCCAGTTTGCCATCCTCTCCCGCCGACGTCGGAAGGTGAGGCCCGACCCCCTCGGTGTCGAATCGTCCTGACGATGGCGCTGGTGCCTCTTCGTCAACCTGGTCTTCGTCGCCTTCGGCCTCGTCGGCGGGGCGCTCGTGCTCCGCGAGAGCAAGGCGGAAGGAGACAACCGCTACGACGTCTGGGGAACCGTCACGGTGACCCTGGGACTGGGCGCGATCGTCTACGGGTTCACCCGGGCTGAGCACGGATGGGGCGCGATCGACACCGTCGCCTTCCTCGCACTCGGCATCGTCCTGCTGACCGTCTTCGTGCTCATCGAATGCAAGGTCGACCAGCCGTTGCTGCCCCTGCGCGTCATCCTGCGTCGTGTGCGAGGCGGCGCGATCCTGATCCAGGCCGCCAATGGCGCCGTGATGATCGGGGCCATCCTCTATCTCGCGTTCTACTTCCAGATCGTGCTCGGAATGGGACCGCTGATGGCAGGACTCGCGAACCTCGCCATGACCGTCGCGATCATGGCGTTCTCGCCCGTCACCACGAAGATCCTCAACACGTTCGGCCCCCGACCCCTGATGATCGTCGGGCCGCTCGTCTCGGCAGCAGGGCTCTTCCTGCTCCTCGGCATCACCCCGGACGGAAACTACTTCCTCCAGGTCCTGCCCACCCTGGTCGTGCTCGGAATCGGACTCTCCATGCTCTTCGTGCCCGTCCAGAACCTCGCCCTTCTCGGGGTCGAGAACGAGGACGCCGGAGTGGCCTCCGCCGTCGTCAACTCCGTCTTCCACATCGGCGGGTCCATCGGTCTCGCGGTGTTCACCGTGTTCTACGCGAGCACCGCGGACTCCGCCATCGCGTCCGGAACGGCCGAGCTCACCGCATTCACAGACGGCTACAAGGCCGTGTTCCTGGCCGCAGCAGTGACCATGGTCGCGGCCTCTCTCACCGGATTCCTCCTCACCCGAGGGAAGAAGGAAGACCTGAACCCCGCCTGGGACGAGGCGGAGGCCGCCCTCGTCCACTGAGACGATGCCGAAGGGGCGGGCCGGTTCGTGCAGCAGCGGCAGACCGGCTCGCCTCTTCCCGTCCGACTCACGACACCCCGTACGTCGCCGACCGACGACCTCCCCTCGATGGGGAGTCGTTCGTGGATCGCAACGGTCCGGTCGTCCGACGCGGCCGCGTCATCCGGTGGGTCTTCTCCCGCGATGCCGGCTGCACCGCCGAGATCATCGAGGGTCGCGACCCGGTCGCCCGGCACATCACCGCAGACCGGAACGACGACGCCCGGCCGCCCTCAGGTGAGAGGCGGCCGGGCGTCGTCGGTCGGAGGACCCGGTCAGGTCAGCCGCAGCGGAGCGCCGGGTAGGCGGCGCTCACGGGAGCGGAGGCGCTGCCGACGGTGGCGACCCCCTGGACGGTGCCGGCGGCGACCGAGGCGGCCCGCGTGGTCACGGCCAGCGAGGCGGTCCGGCCCGCATCGATCTGCTGCGTCTTCGCGCCCCACAGGGTGTTCCAGCGGAGGTCGGCGGTCGACGCGGCCTTGTTGACAGTGGTCAGCGTGACCACCACCTTGCCCGCGACGCAGCGAGCCGCTGCAGTGGCGGTGACGGGCACAGCCGGCGCCTTCACGGTGATCGTCGCCGTGACGGTGCGGTTGGCCGAGGCCACCTCCTGCTCCTTCGAGAGCGAGAGGTCGAGCCGGCCGCTCGCGCGGATGTTCACGCCCTTGAACCAGGTGTTGCGGTCCGAATCGAACAGGCCGCCCGCGTTCTGCGGGTCGGTCGCCGTGTGCGGGTCCGGGTAGGGGCGGGCGTGGTAGGCGAGGAGCAGGTTGCCCGACTCGTCCTCGACGAACGAGTTGTGCCCGGTGCCGGCCTGCTGGCGCGAGAAGTACTGCGTCTCGTCCGCGCCGAGGCGGCCCAGGTAGGTGTCCTCGGTGTCCAGCACGGGGAACGCGGTCTGCGTCCACGTCGCGGGGTTGAGGAGGTCGGCACTCGCGTCGGCCGTGAGCAGGCCGAGCGAGTAGTACTTGTCGACCGTTCCGCCCGAGTAGGTGAGGTACATGCGTCCTCCCTTGGACACGATGAACGGCGCCTCCACGACGCCCTGGTCGTTGCCCTCGGTGGTGTCGGACGGGGTCGGCGAGCGCTTGCCCGACTCCCACGGCTGGCTCTCGCCGTAGATGCGGGTGACCGCACCGGTCACCAGCGGGACGGTGCCCTTGGGCCCCATCGTCGCCTTGGCGAGGGAGAGCGTGTTGCCGTTGGGCAGGACCCAGTAGCCCTGGGTGGCGCCGTTCTCCTGGCGGTCGATGTAGCTGACGTCGAAGGCCGCGCCCTCGAGGACGACCGGCTCGCCCCACTTCGTCTGGTCGAGGAATCCGCCCTCGGCGATCGAGGCGTCGGTCCCGGTGTAGGGGATCAGGACGGTGTTGTCGCACCAGCCGCCCACAGGCGCGTAGCCCTTGTTCATGCCGGCGACGATCCACCAGGTGCCGTTGATCTTGTGGAACTCCTGCGCCCAGATGTATCCGCCCCAGCCGTAGAAGGTGTTCGGGTACTGGCTCTGGCGACCGGGCGTGCCGGCGTCGGGGTCGATCACGATCTGCTCGGGAGCGGAGTCGAGACCGGCGATGGTCTTCGAGCGCTTGAGGCCGATCTTGCGGTAGCTGGAGCTCTCCTCGATCGGGCCGAGCGAGTCCTGACCGTAGTGCGAGCCCGTGAGGTAGTAGTAGCCGTCGTCCTCGTTGAAGAAGACGTGCGGATCCGCGCGGGCCTCGTTGACCATCGCCTCGGGGTCCTGCTGGACGGAGCCGGTGACCCGGTAGGTCCCGGGACGCGAGGTGTCGACGGCGGTGGTCAGATCGTCCTGCCAGTCGACGTTGAGCGACTTGGTCGAGCCGTCGTTGTACTCCATCACGGCCTGCCCCGGGAGCGCTGCGGCGATCGCAGCGGATCCGGCGCCGGAGTCGACGGAGCCGCTGAGCGACTTCACACCGGTGTTCTTCAGGTCGACGTACTCGCGGTAGAACGTGCTGAACTCGGTCGAGGTCAGCGCCGTCTCGCCGGCCTGGCCCTGGGTGAACCCGGCGGGGAGACCCGAGCCCTGGACACCGGGGACGCGGGCGTCGGCGCGGGTGGTCGCTCCGGGAGCGGTGCCGGAGGCGAGGTCCGTGAACAGCGTCACGCGGCCCTCGGTGGTGAGCAGATCGGTCCAGAACAGCTTGTAGACGCCGAGGGCGGAGTCGAAGACGATCCGCGGGTCGGTCACGACCGAGCCCGGCGCGACCCGGAGGACGCGCTGGTCGCGGAACGTGCGGCCGTCGGCGGAGCTCCAGAGGTAGACGGAGTCCGTGGCGTTGTTCTGCGACGAGACCGCGCCGAGCGAGCCGTCCTTCGAGCGGAACAGCAGCGGCGAGCCCATCTGGGCGTTCGGGCGCTGCGCCTGATCGCCGTCCTTGAGGACGGAGAGGATCGACTGCGAGCGGTTCAGCGGCTCCCAGGTGGTCGCGCCGGCGGGCAGTGCGGCCGTGAAGAGTGAGTCCGCGCGACGGTCGTCGTTGTACGCCAGCGGGTCGTCCTTCACTCCGTTCGTCGTGGTGACGGTCTTGACGGAGGTGGCGATGCGCCCGCCGGGCACGGCGAGGGTGCTGTCCCACGCGTAGGTCTGCCCGGCGACGGCTGCCTGGAGGCGGACGGCGACGGGAGCGGTGAGGCCCGAGAGGTTCACGGCGCCGGTGGAGGAGACGCGCGCGGCGCCGGCGCCGGAGGCGGTCCACGTCACGGTGTTCCCGAGGACCTGCGCGGGCAGGTCGCCGAGCACGGTCGTGGGGACGTCGAGTGCGGCGCGCAGGTCGGTCGCCACGGTGCTGCTCGTCGCGCCCAGCTCGGCCCCGGTCAGGGCGCGGTCGTAGACGCGCAGATTGTCGAGGAGTCCGGTGAAGTACTCCCCGCCGCCCCAGTTGGCCTTGCCGATCTGCAGGACTCCGCCGGTCGATCCGAGGACCGTCGCGAGCGAGGGGCCGGCCGTCGTGACGGCGACGGGCTTCGCGTCGACGTAGAGGCGGGCGGTGCCGGCGCTCAGCACGAGATCGACGTGCTTCCACTCCGTGCTGCTCGGGCCGGTGAGGTTGCCCGAGGAGTCGCGGGCGCCGCTGTTGGCGTACCGCTCGACGGTGATGCCGTTCGTCCTGTCGAGGACGCCGACGTACTTCTCCTGGGCGTAGTCCTGGGTCGCGGCCGATCGAGCGGCGAAGACCGACCAGCCGACGTTGTCCGCGGCGGCGGGCTTGGAGTCGTACGACAGCGTGACGGAGTCGCGACCCTTCAGCAGCGGCTGCCCGTCGGTCGCAGTGAGGTCGAGCCAGAACGAGGACGACAGCGAGACGGCGCTGCCCTGCCCGGTGCGGCCGGCGACGAGGGTCGGCGTGCCCTTCACGGCGGCGCGGGTCGACCTGTCGGTGAAGGCGCCTCCGCTCGGGGCGGTGTCGAAGGTGAAGTCCGCGAGCAGGCTCTGCGCGGGAGTGGTCGCCGCTGTCGCGGCGACGGCGACCGGCACGGCGGCGCCGGCGGCGAGGGCGATCGTCGCGGATGCGGCGAGGGTGGCGGCGAGCAGGCGCGAGGGCCTGCCTCCGCCCGGGGGTCGTGACGTCATCGTCGACGTGTCCTCTCGGGTTCTGCAGCGAACCGGTGGGCGGACGGGGGATCCCGCCTGCGGTGTGGTCTTCGCACGGTACCGGCGATTGTTCACGGTAACAAGGGAGCATGACCATCGGTTGCGAAACTCCCACACCCGTCGGACATCCGGGCGAGCAGAACGCCGAAGCGGGAGGGCCGGCAGCCTCTGCCCCCGCCCCGCCCGGTCAGTGCCCGCGCGCGATCCACTCCTCGCGGTGAGGCGCCTCCGCTCCGATCGTCGTCGAGTCGCCGTGGCCGGTCCGGACCACCGTCGCGGCGGGCAGCGTCAGCAGGCGCTCCGTGATCGAGTCGATGATCGTCGGGAAGTCGCTGTACGAGCGGCCGGTGGCCCCCGGCCCGCCCTGGAAGAGCGTGTCGCCGGTGAACACCGTGCCGAGCGCCTCGGCGACGAAGCAGACGGCGCCGGGGGTGTGGCCCGGGGTGTGCCGCACCTCGAGCTCGACGCCGGCGACGGGCACGATCCGCCCGTCGACCAGGGCGCCGCTCGGGGCCGTGCCGGGGTGCACGGCGTCCCACAGCATCCGGTCGGCCTCGTGGAGCAGCACCGGGGCGCCGGTCGCAGCGCGGACTCCCTCGACCGCGTCGAGGTGATCGTCGTGCCCGTGGGTCAGCAGTACGGCGAGGAGCCGGCGCTCGCCGACGGCCGCGAGGATCGCGTCCGCGTCATGGGCCGCGTCGATGACGACGCACTCGGAGTCGTCGCCGACGATCCAGACGTTGTTGTCGACGTCCCAGGTGCCGCCGTCGAGGCTGAAGGTGCCGCTCGTGACGAGCTGCTCGATCCGCGCGCCCATCAGAGCACCACCACCGAGCGGAGCACGTCGCCGCCGGCCATCGTGGCGAAGGCCTCCTCGATGTCCTCGATCCCGATCCGCTCGCTCACGAACTCGTCCAGGGGCAGGCGGCCCTGGAGGTAGAGGCCGGTCAGCATCGGGAAGTCCCTCTCCGGCAGGCAGTCGCCGTACCAGCTCGACTTCAGCGAGCCGCCGCGGCCGAAGACGTCGAGCAGGGGAATCTCGAGCGTCATCTCGGGAGTCGGCACCCCGACCAGCACCACGGTCCCGGCGAGGTCGCGGGCGTAGAACGCCTGGCGCCAGGTCTCGGGGCGGCCCACGGCGTCGATGACGACGTCCGCTCCGAAGCCGTTCGTCAGGGCCTGCACCGCCGCGACGACGCCCGCCTCGTCGAGGCCGCTGGAGTCGATGACGTGCGTGGCGCCGAGCTTCTCGGCCGCGACCAGCTTCTTGGGGTCCCGGTCGATCGCGATGACCGTGCCGGCGCCCGCGAGAGCGGCGCCGACCACGGCGGCCGTGCCGACTCCTCCGCAGCCGATGACCGCGACGGAGTCGCCGCGCGTCACGTTCCCGGTGTTCATCGCCGCGCCGAGGCCGGCCATGATCCCGCAGCCGAGCAGGCCCACCGCGGCGGGGTCCGCCTCCGGATCGACCTTCGTGCACTGCTTCGCGTGCACGAGGGTCTTCTCGGCGAAGGCGCCGATCCCGAGGGCGGGGCTGAGCTCGGTGCCGTCCTCCAGGGTCATCCGCTGCGTCGCGTTGAAGGTGTCGAAGCAGTACCAGGGCTCGGCCCGGGTGCAGGCCCGGCACTCGCCGCAGACCGCGCGCCAGTTGAGGACCACGAAGTCGCCGACCGCGACATGGGTGACTCCCTCTCCGACCGCGCTGACCCGTCCGGCCGCCTCGTGACCGAGGAGGAAGGGGAAGTCGTCGCTGATCCCGCCCTCGCGGTAGTGGAAGTCGGTGTGGCAGACACCGCAGGTCTCGATGTCGACCACGGCCTCGCCCGGGCCCGGGTCGGGGACGACGATGTCGACGAGCTCCACGGGAGCGCCCTTCGACCGGGCGATGACGCCGCGCACAGTGGTGGGCAAGGGGGCTCCTTCGACGGGGGCGTGCAGGTCCGCTCCACAGTAACGACCGCGGGAGGCGGGTGCGCCGGGTGGACGCGGGCGCTCCCGCCCACTCCGGGGCCGGGCCGCCCGCCTCGCGGACCGCGACCCTGACAGTCGGTAGGGTGCGGGCCATGCGCACTCTGTACCCCGAGATCGAGCCCCACGACTCCGGCATGCTCGACGTCGGCGACGGCCACTCGCTCTACTGGGAGGTCTCGGGCAACCCCGAGGGCAAGCCCGTCGTGTTCCTGCACGGCGGCCCCGGAGCCGGCACCTCGCCCGCCCACCGCCGGCTGTTCGACCCCGAGAAGTACCGCATCGTGCTGTTCGACCAGCGGATGTGCGGCCGCTCCACCCCGCACGCCGGCGAGCCGGAGGCCGACCTCTCGACCAACACCACCTGGTACCTGGTCGCCGACATCGAGCGCCTCCGCGAGCACCTCGGCGTCGAGCGCTGGCTCGTGCTCGGCGGCTCCTGGGGCTCGACCCTCGCCCTCGCCTACGCCGAGACCCACCCCGAGCGGGTCAGCGAGATCGTCCTCCGCGGGATCTTCACCCTCCGCCGCGCCGAACTCGAGTGGTTCTACGAGGGCGGCGCCGCCGCGGTCTACCCGGACCTCTGGGAGGGCTACACCTCCGTCGTCCCGGCCGACGAGCGGGGCAGCCTCATCGAGGCGTACTACCGCCTGCTCCACGACGCGGACCCCGCCGTGCACGGCCCCGCCGGCGTCGCCTGGACCACCTGGGAGGCGTCGACCATCACCCTCCTGCAGAAGCCGGAGCTGATCGCGGACTGGTCCGATCCCGTCTTCGCGCTCGCCTTCGCCCGCATCGAGAACCACTTCTTCGTGCACAGGGGCTGGTTGGAGGAGGGGCAGCTGATCCGCGACGCCGGCGTCCTCCGCGACATCCCGGCCGTCATCGTGCAGGGCCGCTACGACATGTGCACCCCGGCCTTCACGGCCTGGGACCTGCACCGGGCCTGGCCCGAGGCCGACTTCCGGATGATCGCCGACGCGGGCCACGCCTTCGACGAGCCGGGGATCCTCGACGCGCTGATCGAGGCGACGGACCGCTTCGCGTCCTGACGGGCGGGGCGGTCCGCGCCTCGCGGCCGGGATGCCCGGGCGCCCGTGCCTGAGCGTCCCGCGCCCGGTGCCGTCGTGTCCCGGGAGCGGGTCTACCCTGATCAGATGCGCGCGGACGACACCTCCGGGATGGAGGACTGGCCCACCGGCCGGCTGCTCTCCACCGCCTCCCGGATGGTCGAGCACGCCTGGCACGGCGCCCTCGCCGAGATCGGCCTCACCCACGCCGGCCTGATCGTGCTGCACCTCCTGCAGGCGGGTCCCGTCGCGCAGAAGGAGTTGGCCGCCGCGGCCCACGTCGAGGTGCAGACCATGTCGCGCACCATCGAGCGCCTCGAGCGCGAGGGCCACGTCTCGCGCACCACGGATCCGTCGGACCGCCGCCGGCAGCTCGTCGCGCTCACCGACGCGGGCGGCGAGGCCTGGCGCCGGGCGCACCGCCTCGAGGTCGACATGTTCCCGGGCTCGCTCGAGCACGGCCCCCTGCGCGAGGCGCTGCTCGAGATCATCCGCTCGGCCAGCGAGTCGCGCTGGGGCTGACCGCAAGCCCGAGCGGAGCCTGTCCGCGGAGCGCTAGCTTCGTCGGCATGACCTTCAACGACGACTCCCAGCTCAGCGGCGGCAAGGTCCGCCGTCGCGGCCGCACCACCGGCATCGCCGTCGGCGGGGGCGCGGTGGGCGTGGTCGTGCTCGCGCTGCTCTCGCAGCTGCTCGGCGTGAACCTCTCGGGCCTCGGCGAGGTGTTCGGCGGAGGCGGGTCCTCGCCGGAGGGCGTCACCTCCACCGCGGTGGCCTGCGACAGCGGCGCCGACGCGAACACGCAGGTCGACTGCCGCCTCGAGGGTGCGGCGGAGTCGCTCGACCGCTACTGGGGCGAGCAGACGCCGACACTCGGAGTCGCCTACACGACCCCGACCGGCGTCGACCTGTTCGAGGCCAGCACCACCACCGGCTGCGGGAGCGCGACCGCCGCGGTCGGCCCGTTCTACTGCCCGCCGGACCGGACGATCTACCTCGACACCGACTTCTTCGACGAGCTGCGCACCCGGTTCGACACCTCGGGCGGATCGCTCGCGCAGATGTACATCCTCGCCCACGAGTGGGGCCACCACATCCAGAACCTGACCGGCGCGATGGAGTCGGCGGACCGCTCCGGAACCGGTCCCGAGTCGGACTCGGTGCGCCTCGAGCTGCAGGCCGACTGCTTCGCCGGAGCCTGGGTGGGCGACGCCTCGACGGTGCCCGACGAGACCGGCACGCCCTACCTCAAGCCGGTGACGGCGCAGGAGTACCAGGACGCGCTCGGCGCCGCGGCCGCCGTCGGCGACGACCGCATCCAGGAGCAGGCCACCGGCACCGTCGATCCGGAGGGGTGGACGCACGGCTCGGCCGAGCAGCGCCAGCGCTGGTTCCAGGCCGGCTTCGAGGGCGACGCCACCAGCTGCGACACCTTCGCGGCCGCGCAGCTCTGACCGGACGCCGCTGAGGGCTCCTCGCCGCTGCCTGCGGACCCCCGCGGGTCAGGACACGGAGTCGGCCGGCTCCTCCATGTACCACTCGGTGAACGAGCGCGCCCGCCCGTCGGGGGCGAAGCGGATGACCCAGAGGTTCAGGTAGGTGCGGTCGCCCGGGTAGACGGTGCGCGCCTCCACCACGGCGGTCTCCTCCGTCAGCGCGACCAGGCCCCACGCGAACGTCGGGTCGGCGGGCTCCTCCTCCGCCAGCCACCACTCGACGATCGCGTCGCGCGGAGTGATCGCGTCGCGGTGCGGCGCCGTGAAGTACTCGGCGTCCTCGGTGAACAGTGCGGCCACGTCGGCCGCGTCGTCCGTGGCCCAGGCCTTCTCGTAGCCGGTGATCCAGCTCTCGATGTCGATCATCCGCCCATCCTCGTCCTGCCCGACGCGCGCGGGAAGGAGGAGGAGGGAACAAAGCGGCGGCCCGCGCTGTTGAGCCCCGAGCCGGTCGAAAGCAGAGCCGAGCGATACGATCCCGCCGACGACGGCCCGCCCGCCGCCGCGGTCCGGGTGCACGTCCGCCGCCGACACGAAGGACAGCCGTGCCCGACTCCGACAGACGCTCCCTGACCCGCTCGCCGGACCCGCGCCTCATCACCGCCGTCCTCGCCTTCGCGGGGATGAGCGCCTCCTTCATGCAGACGCTGGTCGTCCCGATCCAGTCCGAGCTGCCGACGCTGCTCGGCGCCGACCGCACCGAGACCGCGTGGGTGATCACCGCGACGCTGCTCAGCGCCTGCATCCTCACCCCGGTCTCCGGCCGCCTCGGCGACCTCTACGGCAAGCGGCGGATGGCCGTGGCCGCGCTGGTCGTGCTCGTGATCGGCTCGATCGTGTGCGCCTTCGCGGGGGACGTGTGGACGCTGGTCGTGGGCCGGGCCCTCCAGGGCGCGGTGATGGGCGTCATCCCGCTCGGCATCTCGATCCTCCGCGACACCCTCCACCGCGACCGGCTCCCCGGTGCGATCGCCCTGGTCAGCGCGACCCTCGGCATCGGCGGCGCGCTCGGCCTGCCGCTCAGCGCCCTCATCGCGCAGAACACCGACTGGCACGTCCTGTTCTGGATGTCCGCGGGCCTCGGCGTCCTCGACATCGTCCTCGTCCTCCTGGTCGTACCGGTGTCGACGCTGCGCTCGCCCGGCACCTTCGACGTGGTCGGCACGATCGGCCTCGCCCTCGGACTGAGCGGCGTGCTGATCGCCGTCTCGCGCGGCAACGACTCCGGCTGGACGAGCCCCGCGATCCTGGGCTCCGGCCTCGGCGGCATCGCAGTCCTGCTCCTCTGGGGCTGGTACGAGCTGCGGCAGGAGAGCCCGCTCGTCGACCTCCGGGTGGCCGCCCGCCCCGCCGTGCTCTTCACCAACCTCGCCTCGGTGGCGGTCGGCTTCGCGTTCTTCGGCGCCCAGATCACCCTGCCGCAGCGCCTCGAGCTGCCCGCCGCGTCGGGCGTCGGCTTCGGCCTGAGCCTGATCGTGGCGAGCCTCGTGCTCGCCCCCTCGGGCCTGGCGATGATGGCGACGTCCCCGCTCGCCGCCCGCCTCTCGGCGCAGTCCGGGCCGCGGCTCGTGCTGATCGCCGGCTCCGGGCTGATCGCGGTCTCGTACCTGCTGATCCTCCCGTTCGGCGGCGAGGTGTGGCAGATCCTGGTGATCAACGCCCTCATCGGCGTCGGCCTGGGCCTCGCCTACGCCGCGATGCCGACGCTCATCATGCACGCCGTCCCCGCCTCGGAGACCGCCGCCGCGAACGGGCTGAACTCGCTGATGCGCACCCTCGGCACGACGCTCTCCTCCGCCGTGACCGCGGGCGTGCTCGCGCAGCTGACCGTGTCGGTCGGCGACGTGCAGCTGCCGAGCTCGCAGGGCTTCGAGACCACGTTCGTGATCGGCGCGATCGGAGCGCTGGTCGCCGTCGCCCTCGGCCTGCTCATCCCGCGGGCGCCCCGACCGGAGGCGCGACCCGCTCTGCCCTGACCGGCCCGCGCGTCGTCGGCCGCGAATGCTCCTCGCTGAGGAGACCTGGTCGCGGCCGGCGACGCGCGTCCGCTACTCGTCCTCGAGAAGCATCCGCTCGATCTGCAGCTCGCGCAGCCGCGTCGAGGCCTGCAGGTTCTCGCGCGCGGCGAGCACCAGGCGGCACAGCAGCACCAGCAGCACGATCGCGAGCACCGCGACGGCCGTCACGACGACTCCGTACAGCGCGGTCAGGACTCCCCAGGTCTGGATCATCCCTCGACGCTACGGAGCCGCGCCCGCCCTCGCGTCCCCCGCTCGGCGGAGAGCGCGGGGCGGGGCGGGCAGCCGGTGCAGGGGCAGTGGACGCGCAGAGCCCGGCCCGCGACGGCTCAGCCCGCGAACGCCCCGCGGTACGCCCGCGCCGGGTGCGTCGCCGGCAGCTCGTCCGTCCCGAACAGCTTGCGGCGCAGCGTCCCCTCGGCGTACTCGGTCTGCGCGAGGCCCCGCTCCTGGAGCACCGGCATCACCCGGTCGACGAACTCCTCGTAGCTGCCGGGCAGGATCCAGTTGACGACGTTGATCCCGTCGATCCCCGCGTCGCGCCAGCCCGCCAGGTGGTCGGCGATCTGCTCCGGAGTGCCGACGACCCGTCCGCGCAGCTTCGCCGAGAGCCGGGCCAGATCACGGACGGTCGGCTCGCGGTCGGGGGAGGCGTCGCGGATCCACTGCAGGTGGCTCTGGCCGGCGTAGGTCTCGATCGCCGAGAGCGGCAGGTCGGGGTCGAGCTTCTCGCCCGTCGCCGGGTCGAAGCCGAGGTTCGAGTGCACGAGGAAGGCGTCGGAGGAGAGGTACTCGTCGATCTCGCGCTCAGCGCGTCGCGCCTCCTCCTCCGTGTCGCCGGTGATGAAGGAGAGCCCCAGGTAGAAGGAGGGCGCACCCGCTCCGCGACCGGCCGCCGCGGCGAGGGCCCGCGTGTCCTCGATCAGCTCGCGGGTCTTCTCCGGCGACCCCGAGAACACGAACTGCGCCTCCGCGTTCCGCGCGGCGAAGCGCCGGCCCGCGGGGGAGGAGCCGGCCTGGAAGAGCACGGGCGTGCGCTGGGGGGACGGAGCCGAGAGGTGCGGCCCCTGCACGCGGTAGCGCTTCCCGACGTGGTCGATGCGGTGGATGCGCGCCGGGTCGGCGAAGGAGCCGCTCTTGTCGCGCAGGAGCGCGCCGTCGTCCCACGAGCCCTCCCACAGCTTGTAGACCACGTCGAGGTACTCCTGCGCCCAGGCGTAGCGCTCGTCGTGCTCCTCGAGCCGGTCGTAGCCGAAGTTGCGGGCCGCGCCGTCGAGGGCGCTGGTGACGATGTTCCAGGCGATCCGCCCCTTCGAGAGGTGGTCGAGGGTCGAGACCTTGCGGGCGAAGTCGAACGGATGCGACTGCAGCACCGAGCTCGTGAACGCGAAGCCGAGGTGCTCGGTGCTCACCGCCAGGGCCGAGAGCAGCACGGACGGGTCGTTGCTGGGCAGCTGCAGCCCCTCGCGGGCGTTGACGTCCCAGTCGCCGTCCGCCGGCCCGTAGAGCCCCGCCACGTCGGCGAAGAACATCGCGTCGAAGCGGCCGCGCTCCAGCGTCCGGGCGAGGTCGACCCAGAGCTGCACGTCGTCGAACTCGTGCTGCCGGGCGTCGGGGTGGCGCCAGAGGCCGTGCTGGATGTGGGAGGCGGTGTTCATGACGAACGCGCAGAAGCGCAGCGGGCGGGGCTCGGTGATCACGCTCCCAGGCTAGGCCGGGCGCCTCCCACCGGTCTCGAACGACTCCGCGCGTAGGGTGTCCGACTGTGGAATCCCGCATCCCCGAACCCGCGCACGCCGTCCCTCCGCTGACGGACGCCGTCGCCGAAGCGCTCGACGCCACCACCGTCGCCGAGATCCGCGCCCTGCGCGACGACTTCGCGCGCTTCATGCTCCAGTACAAGTTCGGGATGGACGAGATCGTCACGAAGGTGTCGATCCTGCAGGAGGAGTTCCGCGAGCTGCAGGAGTACAACCCGATCGAGCACGTCACGAGCCGGCTCAAGTCGGCCGACAGCCTGATCGAGAAGATCGAGCGCAAGGGCTGCGAGACGACCTTCGACGGCATCGCCGACGCGATCACCGACATCGCCGGCGTGCGGATCACCTGCAGCTTCGTCTCGGACGTCTACCGCGTCTTCGACCTGCTCACCTCGCAGTCCGACGTGACGGTGCTCGAGGTGAAGGACTACATCGCCGAGCCGAAGGAGAACGGCTACAAGAGCCTGCACGCGATCGTCGAGGTGCCCGTGTTCCTCTCCGGCGGATCGGTCGACGTCTGCGTCGAGGTGCAGTTCCGGACCATCGCGATGGACTTCTGGGCGAGCCTGGAGCACAAGATCTACTACAAGTACGACCGCCAGGTCCCGCAGGAGCTCCTCGACGGCCTCGCCGACGCGGCCCGCACCGCCGCCACCCTCGACGCCGACATGGAGCGCCTCCATCGCCAGGTCCGCGGCCCGCTGCCCGGGGCGCGCACCTACGACGTCTGACGCGCCGCCCCACGCCCCGATCGGGCCGCCCCGACTCCTGCCGATCGAGCACCCCGCGCAGCGGGCCTCTCGAGATCCCCCTACGGAGTCAGCAGCGGCAGCAGCGCCAGCAGCAGCACCGCGGAGCCGTTCAGCGTCGCGTGCGAGACGATCGCCGCTCCGAGCCGCCCGGTGATCGTCGCGATCCAGCCGTGCGCGAGTCCCGCGGTGACCGTCGTCACGCCGAGCGTCACGATCGTCGCCGGGTTCACCATCTGGTGCCCGTGCAGTAGGGCGAAGACCGCCGTGGACGCCAGGATGCTGAACACCATCGCCCAGACGCGGCGGCCGCGGGTGGGCGGCGCCGACTCCGCGGAGCCCCGGAGCATCCGGTTCCGCACCGCGCGCATCACGACGCCGCGGCAGAGGACCTCCTCGACCAGCGGCGCGACGACGACGGGGATGAGGACCGAGCTCAGCACGAACCACAGCGGATCGGGGTCGATGTCGAGGTTCCCCTGCGCGTCCTGGAGGAGCGGAGCGAACGCGGCGAGCACGAACAGGATCACGACGCGCACCGCGATGCCGAGCCCGATCCCGATGGGCACGTCGATCCAGCGGAACCGCAGCCCGAAGTCGGCCGCCATCGTGCCCAGCCCGCGCAGCCGAGACGCCGCGAACGGGACGATCAGCGCGACGAGATAGCTCGCGAGCGCCCCCGCGAAGGCGAGTCCGGCGGAGTAGGGGAGCACGCCGAACCCGAACAGCAGGATGAGCACGGCCAGCGGCAGGACGATCCCGACGATCGTGAGCACGGCGGTCGGCAGGCCCCAGCGGACCCGAGGATCGGGCAGGTAGAGGAGGGAGGAGTAGGGCGCGTGGACCGAGGGGAGGGGCTCGACCGGCCACGACGTCGTCGCAGCGGAGTCGGGCGCGAGCGTCGCGGGATCGGGCGGCGGGAAGGCGTCGGGTTGCATGGCCGGGCCAGCCTACGCAGACCGCCTGGACGGGATCCGGGCCGCAGTCACTGCTCGGCGCGGGCCGGAACGGGAGGGATGTGCGGCAAATCGCGGCGGCGGGGACCTCCGGGTACGAAGAAACCCCCGCCATGTAGAAGCTAGGCGAGGGTTCCAGTGGCTCCGACGGGCGTCGATCCCGTGACCTCACGATTTTCAGTCGTGCGCTCTACCAACTGAGCTACAGAGCCGTTGCGACGTGATGTCGCTGGAGAGGTGATCTCCTGAAAAAGGCCCTTCCTCTCGGAAGGGCCTCTTTGCGACCCTGACGGGACTTGAACCCGCGACCTCCGCCGTGACAGGGCGGCACGCTAACCAACTGCGCTACAGGGCCTCGTTGCGAAGACAAGCATACTGCCTTCGAGGCTGTTCTATTTTCACGCCCCGACCCTCTCGAGCCGATGCACTTTCCGGTGGTGCTGGTACTTCTGGTGGTGCTGGTAGTACCGACCCATCCGTGACCCCAACGGGATTCGAACCCGTGCTGCCGCCGTGAAAGGGCGGTGTCCTAGGCCACTAAACGATGGGGCCGGAGACTCGCGGGGCGACCCTGCGGCCGACCCCCCATGACTACCGACACGCAAGCATAGGGGGCCGCGGCGCAGGATGCAAAATCGACGGTTCCGCAGGCGGCGTGCACCCCGTCCGGGGTTGACCCGGGTCTAGGAGATCGGGCAGGGCCGCGGTTAGGGTGGGGCGGAATCGCTCTTCCCCCCACCCGCGCGCCGGAGCCGCACCGCCGCGGAGGGAGGGCCCCCTATCCCCGAGGTCCCATGCCCCACTCCCTGCGCCGTCCGCGTTCCGCTCGCCTCCCCGGCGCGCCGCGACTCGGGCGACTCCGAGGTGCTGCCCTGGCCTCCGCCGTCGTCGCGCTCGTCGCCGGCCTGCTCGTCGCCACTCCCGCCCAGGCGGTCGAGTACCCGTCGTGGGCCGACGTCGAGGCGGCGAAGGGCGACACCGCCGCCGCGGCCGCTCAGGTCGACCGGATCACGTCCCTGATCGGCGACCTCCAGAGCGAGGTCGCCTCCGCCCAGCAGCTCGCGCAGCAGCGCGGCGACGAGCACTTCGCCGCTCAGCAGGCGTTCGACGAGGCCTCGGACCAGTCGAAGAAGCTCGAGGACCGGGCCGCCGCCAGCGCCGAGGAGGCCGACAAGGCCTCGCAGCAGGCGGGCCTGCTCGCCGCGCAGCTCTACCGCAGCACCGGCACCGACCTGTCCGTCAACATCTTCCTCGACCAGAAGGCCGGCCAGGCCGACCAGCTGCTGTCGAAGATCGGGAGCATGACCAAGCTGGTCGAGCGCTCCTCCGCGATCTACGAGCAGGCCAGCACCGCCCGCAACACCGCGTCCTCCCTCGCCGACCAGGCCGAGGTCGCGCAGACGGAGCGCGAGCGCCTCCGCGTCGCCGCCGAGCAGAAGCTGGCCGAGGCGACCGCCGCCCAGGAGGCGTCCGAGGCCGCGCTCGCCGAGCAGCAGGAGCAGAGCGTCGTGCTCGAGCAGCAGCTCGCCGCGCTCCGCGACACCGAGTCGAAGACCGTGGCCGAGTACGAGGCCGGCGTCGCCGCCCGCGAGGCCGAGCGCCTCCGGAAGCTCGCCGAGGAGGAGGCCGCCCGTCAGGCCGCCGCCCAGGCCGAGGCCGCGCGCCGCGAGGCCGCCCGGGCCGCAGCCGCGTCCAGCGGCGGAAGCGGTGGCGGCGGCGGGTACGTCGCCCCCTCGGGCGGCGGCGGCTCCAGCGCCGTCAGCGACTCCGGCTGGGTCCGCCCTGCCGGGGGCCGCATCACCGGCACTTTCGGCCCGCGCGACAGCATCTCGACCGGCGGAGGATCCTCCGGCTCGTACCACCGCGGCACCGACCTCGCGGGCGGCTGCGGCATCCCGATCTTCGCGGCGCACAGCGGCACCGTCTCCTACGCGGGCCCCAACGGTACCTACGGCAACTGGGTGCTGATCGACCACGGCAGCGGCATCAGCACCGGATACGCCCACATCATGTCCGGCGGGATCTACGTCCGCGTCGGCCAGCAGGTCCAGGCGGGCGAGCAGATCGCCGCCGTCGGCTCGACCGGCGCGTCCACCGGCTGCCACCTGCACTTCGAGACCCGCGTCAACGGCTCCGCCGTCGACGCCCAACCTTTCATGGCCCAACGAGGAGTCACCCTTGGCTGACGCACAGACGACCGCACGCACCTTCACCCCGGCACCCCGGGAGCGCGCCTGGAAGGGCCGCCTCCCGCTCGTCATCTCCGCCGCCTTCGCGGTCACGGCGGTCACCGCGTCCCTCGGCATCACCCCGGCCCTCGCCGACGACGCGAAGTACCCCTCGTGGGACGACGTGCAGAACGCCAAGAAGGACGAGGCGAGCAAGCAGGCCGAGATCGACTCGATCACCGGCCTCATCGCGAGCCTGCAGACCGCGGTCGACGAGAAGTCGATCACCGCGATGAAGAAGGCCGAGGCCTGGCGCCAGGCCAAGGAGGCGCTCGACGCCGCTGCGAAGGCCGTCGTCGACCTCGAGGAGAAGGCGACCACCGCCTCCGCCAAGGCCCAGACCTCGAAGATGCGCGCCGGCCTGCTGGCCGCGCACCTCTCTCGCGCCGCCGGCGGCGACCTCTCCGCCAGCCTCGTGGCCAAGGGCAAGGACGCGGGCGACCTGCTCTACCAGCTCGGCGCGATGTCGCAGCTCTCGGAGCAGTCGCAGAAGGTCTACGCCGACGCCCTCGCCGACAAGCAGAACGCGGAGTCGCTCGGCGACCAGGCCGACCGCGCTGTCACCGAGCACCAGGCGCTCTCGGACGAGGCCGACGCCGCGCGCAAGGACGCCGACGCCGCCGCCGAGTCGGCCCGCGCGTCGCTCTCGGCGCAGGAGGAGAAGTCGCAGGAGCTGGTCGCCCAGCTCGCTCTGCTGAAGGACTCCTCGGTCGAGGCCGAGACCCAGTACCTCGCGGGCGAGCAGAAGCGCCAGGCCGACGAGGCCGCCGCCCAGGCGCAGGCCGAGGCGGAGGCCGCCGCTCAGGCGCAGTCCACCGCCCGCTCCGCCCAGCAGCAGTCCTCGGCGCAGGCCGACACCGCCGCCCCGTCGCGTCAGACCGCGTCCCTCCCGCAGCCCGCCGCGCCGCAGCCCGCGCAGCAGCAGCCCGCTCCTGCTCCGGCCCAGCCCGCTGCTCAGCCGGTCGCCCAGCCGGCGGCTCAGCCGCTCCCGCAGCCGGTGACCGCTCCGGTCCTGGTGCCGACCAGCGGCGCCGTCGAGAACGCGATCTCGTACGCGATGGCTCAGCTCGGCGAGGAGTACGTCCTCGGCGGCATGGGCCCGGACCAGTGGGACTGCTCGGGCCTCACCAAGGCCTCGTACGCGTCCTCGGGCATCTACATCGGCACCCACTCGGCGACGAACCAGTACAACACCATGGCCGGCGCCGGCAAGCTCGTCCCCTACAGCCAGCGCCAGCGCGGCGACCTGATCTTCTGGGGTGGCGGCGGGGACTACTACCACGTGGCCATCTACCTCGGGAACAACCAGATCATCGAGGCCGCCGACTACGGCAAGCCCGTGCGCATCTGGAACACCTGGGGCACGCCCGCCGGCATGGTCGGCCGCCCGGCCGCCTGAGCCGCGGCCGCACAGCACAACGAGAGAACCCCCTCCTGTCGAGACGACGGGAGGGGGTTCCTTCGTTGATGCGAGGGGTCAGTGACCCTCTTCGGCCAGCTTCTTGATGCCGTCCTGGACGATCTGCTCCGCCTCGGCGGCGTCGCCCCACGCGTCGACCTTGACCCACTTGCCGGGCTCGAGGTCCTTGTAGCGCTCGAAGAAGTGCTTGATCTCGTTCTTCGTCTGCTCCGGGACGTCGCCGATGTCCTGGATGTGCTGCCAGCGCGGGTCCTTCGCGGGGACCACGATCACCTTCGCGTCGGAGCCGGCCTCGTCGCTCATGTTGAGCACGCCGACCGGGCGGACGGAGACGCCCACGCCCGGGAAGACGGGGTACTCGAGCAGCACCAGCGCGTCGACGGGGTCGCCGTCGAGGCCGAGGGTGTTCTCGAAGTACCCGTAGTCCGTCGGGTAGACGAAGGAGGTGAAGAGCACGCGGTCGAGGTAGACGCGACCGGTCTCGTGGTCGACCTCGTACTTGTTGCGGCTCCCCTTGGGGATCTCGACGACGACGTCGTATGCGGCCATGCTCTCTCCTTGAGTCGGTGGCGCCGTGAGCGGCGCATCGGCGGACGGATCGGCCTCCGGAACGCTCGCGCGGGTGCGCGCGCGGGAGGGGCGGATCGCTGGCATTACGTTACTTGATGTGCCCGATCGCCCCCGCCTGACCCCCGCCGTCGCCGATCTGCGGCGGGCGGTGCGCGAGAGCCTCGACGGGCTCGCCCCCGGAGCGCTGGTGCTGGTCGCGCTGAGCGGGGGAGCGGACTCGCTCGCGCTCGCGGCGGCGGTCGCCTTCGAGGCCCCGCGGGGCGGGAGGCGGGCCGGCGCGGTGATCGTCGACCACGGGCTGCAGGATGCGTCGGCGGAGGTCGCGCGGCGGGCCGCGGAGCAGGCGCACGGGCTGGGGCTCGCGCCGGTGCTGCGCGAGGTGGTGACGGTGTCCGCCGAGGGCGGACCGGAGGCGGCCGCCCGCAGCGCGCGCTACCGCGCCTTCGACGACGCGCTGACCGCGACGGGCGCCGCCGCGATCCTCCTGGGCCACACCCTCGACGACCAGGCCGAGACGGTGCTGCTGGGCCTGGCACGAGGAGCCGGTGCGGCCTCGCTGCACGGGATGGCGCCGGTGAGCGGGCCGCTGCGTCGGCCTATTCTGGGACTGCGCCGCGAGACGACCCGCCTCGCCTGCGCCGACCAGGGGCTCGTGCCGTGGGACGACCCGCACAACGACGACCCCCGCTACTCGCGGGTCCGGGTGCGGAACCGCGTGCTGCCCGTGCTGGAGGACGAGCTCGGGCCGGGAGTGGCCCAGGCTCTGGCGCGCACGGCCGAGCAGCTGCGGGAGGACGGGGACGCGCTCGACGCGCTCGCCCTCGACTGGGCGCTCGAGCTGGTGGGCCAGGACGAGGCGGGGCACGTCACGGTCGACGCGCGCGGGCTCGCCGCGGACCCGCCGGCGCTGCGGCAGCGGATCATCCGCCTGGTCGTGGCGAACGAGTTCGGAGTCGCGCTCTCGCGCTCGCAGACGCTGGCGGTCGCCGCGCTGGTCACCGACTGGCACGGCCAGAAGGGCGTCGACCTCCCCGGCGTCCTCGCCACCCGCCGCGGCAGCACCCTCGTCTTCGCACCCGCCTCCTCCTGACCCCGTTTCCACGAGGCCGGTCCCCGCGAGACGCCCGCCCCCTCCCCGCGAGATGCCGCTCCGGCGCGCGACTCGCCGGCGGAGGTGTACCGGAGCGGAAATTCGCGGAGGGGAGACGGGGGCCGGTCACCCGTAGAGTGGCCGGGTGGAAGCAGCCGACATCGCCGACGACATCACCGAGGTCCTCTACACCGAGGCCGAGATCCACGAGCGGATCCGCGCCCTGGCCCGCGCCATCGAGCGCGACTACGCGGGCGAGAACCTGCTCATCGTCGGGGTGCTGCGCGGCGCCGTGATGGTGATGGCCGATCTGGCCCGCGAGCTCAAGCTCGACATCGTCATGGACTGGATGGCCGTCTCGTCCTACGGGAGCGGCACCAAGTCCTCCGGCGTCGTGCGGATCCTGAAGGACCTCGACTCCGACATCACGAACCGCAAGGTGCTGATCGTCGAGGACATCATCGACTCCGGCCTCACGCTCTCGTGGCTGCAGGGCAACCTCCGCAGCCGCGGCGCCGAGTCCGTCGAGATCTGCGCGCTGTTCCGCAAGCCCGCGGCCGCCAAGGTCGAGGTCGACGTGGCCTACGTCGGCTTCGACATCCCGAACGAGTTCGTGATCGGCTACGGGCTCGACTACGCCGAGCGCTACCGCAACCTCCGCGATGTCGCCGTCCTCGCCCCGCACGTCTACGAGTAGCGCCGCGGACACCGCGCAGGAGAGCCTCGAGCGGCTCTTCGCGGTGCCCCTGCTGGGCTACCACATGAGCTACCCGACCTCGCTGCGGGCCGACCTCGAGTTCAACTACTGGTGGCTTGCGCACGCGATCGACGCGGCCGTCGACGCCTTCGAGCGCACGGGCGACGAGGCGCACCTGGAGCGTGCCCGGCGGATCCACCGGGCGATCCGCCTCCGCAACGGCGGGCGCCTGGTCAACGGCTACTTCGACGACATGATGTGGCTCGGCGGCGCGCTCGCCCGCCTCGGGGAGGCCTCCGGCGACCCGCGGTTCCTCGACCGGGCCGACCGCCTGTGGCGCTTCGCCGTCGCGAAGGGCTGGAACCTCCGCCACGGGGCGAGCCTCGCCTGGCGCCGCCGGCAGCTGGACTACAAGAACGCGCCCGCGAACGGCCCGTTCGCGATCCTCGGCGCGCGCCTGGAGCGGCTGCGACCGGACGGCCGGGAGGAGCTCTCGCGCGCCGCCCTCGACTGGATGCACGTGCGCCTCCGCGACGACGACACCGGCTTCGTCGCCGACGGCATCGGCCGCGAGGGCGGCTCCGCGCGCGACGACTGGGCCTTCAGCTACAACCACGCCGTCTACATCGGCGCGGCGCTCGCCCTGCACCGCCTGCGGCCCGACCCCCGCCTGGTCGCCCACGCCTCCCGCACGGCCGAGGACCTGCTGGACCGGCTCGCCCCCGATGGCGTCTTCGTCGACCAGGGCTCGGGGGACGGCGCCCTGTTCGGCGGCATCGCCTACCGGCACCTCGTCGACCTCGCCACGACGAGCGGAGTCGCGCCCGCGGTGGCGGCTCGCGTCCGCGGTTTCGTCACCGGCAGCGTCGCCGCGCTGCAGAGCTCGAGCGTCCGCCGCGGCGTGCTGCTGGCCGGGCCCCGGTGGGACGCGCCTCCGTCGCTGCCCGCCACGCTCTCGGCCGAGATCGGCGCCGTGCTCGCGCTGGAGGCGTCAGCGCGACTGGACCGGTCGCCGGTGCCGTCAGACTGACGGGGTGAAGGCACCCGAGAAGCGCACCGTCGCCGTCGTGATCAACCCGAGCAAGTTCGACGACGTCGGCGCCGCGGAGGACCTGGTCGCGACGATCGCGCGCCGCCACGGCTGGAACGAGCCGCTCTGGTTCGAGACCAGCCCGGGCGACTCCGGTGCCGCCGCGGCCCGCGCCGCGCTCGAGGCGGGCCCGGACCTGGTCTGCTCGATGGGCGGCGACGGCACCGTCCGCGCCGTCGCCACGGTGCTGCGCGGCACCGGCGTCCCCTACGGCCTGCTGCCCAGCGGCACGGGCAACCTCCTCGCGCGGAACCTCGGGATCCCGCTCGCCTCGCTGCCCGAGGCGGTCGAGATCGCCCTGCTCGGGCAGGACCGCGCCATCGACGTGGGCACGGCCGCGTTCGACGACGGCGAGGAGCGGGTGTTCATGGTGATGGGCGGGGTGGGCCTGGACGCCGAGATCATGGACAAGACGGACGAGGAGCTGAAGAAGCGGGTGGGCTGGGGCGCCTACTTCGCGGCGGGGGCGCCGGCGATGTTCAAGGCCGGATTCGAGGTGACCCTCACGATCGACGGCGCGGAGGAGCCTCCGCAGCGCTGCTTCATGGTGCTGGCCTGCAACTGCAGCTCCGTGGTGGCGAACATCGAGCTGGCCGCGGGCGCGGTGCTCGACGACGGCGACCTGGAGCTGGTGCTGCTGCGTCGGCGCTTCGGCCTCGCGCTGGATGTCGCGACCGGCAACCGCAACGGGCTCGCCTCCCTCCGGCAGTGGCCCGGCCGCGAGTTCTCGTTCGAGCTCGACCAGCCGGTGCTCGCCGAGCTGGACGGCGATCCGGTCGGCCGCACCCGCTCCGGGCGCTTCGGCGTGGATCCGGGCGCCCTGCTCGTGCGCCTGCCGGTGCCGACGCCGCGGAGCCCGGGACTGACTCCGCACGACTCGGTGATCGTCGATACGTCCGCCATCGCGACGCTGCTCCCGGAGCCGCCCTCCTCCTGATGCTTGCGCGCTCTTCTTTACGGTTGTAAGTTATCTGACGGACGTAAAGAAGGCGCTCCTCGCGCCGGGAAGAAGGACCCCGTGACCGATCCGCGGCTCACCCGCTCGCGCGAGCTCCTGCTCACCGCGATCACGAGTGCCCTCGACCGCCCGGGCGACGACCAGCCCTCCATCACGGAGCTCTGCGGCGCCGCGGGCGTCAGCCGCCCCACGTTCTACCAGCACTTCGGCGATGTGCCGTCCCTGATCGAGGCCGCCGCGGTGGAGCGGATGCACGCGCTGTTCGGCGACGTCGCTCCCGGCACCGCCCCCGCCGACTGGGAGGGCGCGGTCCCCCGCATCGTCCGTGGGCTCCTCGAGGGCCTGCTCGTGCACGCCGACTTCTACCGCCGCGTGCTGAGCGGAGGCACGGCCCGCGCCGTGCAGGAGTCGGTCGTCGCGTTCCTCGCGCAGCGGCTCCTCGCCTTCTCGCCCCTCGCCGAGCGCGGATCGGGCGGCGGCGACCATGCCCGCGTCGAGCGCTTCGCCGTCCTCCTCGCCGCCGGCACCACCTGGCTTGTCGTCGGCTGGCTCCTCGACGGCGACGCCCGCCGTCCCGCGGCCTCGGCCTCCGCCGACATCGCCGAGCTCCTCGTCACCGGAGTCGCCTCGCCGCGGCTCGCCGCCCTGCACTCCACGAAGTAGAAGGACCATGACCACCTCCCCGCTCCGCCGCGCCCTGCGCGCCGTGAACCCGCGCCTCGTCGTCGTCTTCGCCGCGATCGCGCTCATCCCGCTGATCTACGCGGGACTGCTGACCTCGGCCAACCTCGATCCCACGCACCACCTCGAAACGGTGCCCGCCGCGATCGTCAACGAGGACACCGGCGCGACCGCCTCGGACGGCTCCGCGCTCGCCCTCGGCGACGACCTGACCGAGCAGCTCACCACCGACACCTCCGGCTCGGACTTCGCCTGGACGGCGACCGGTGCCGACGAGGCGTCCCGCGAGCTCGCCTCCGGCGACGTCCTCGCCGTGCTGACGGTGCCGGCCGGCTTCTCGGCCGACGTCGCCTCCGTCGGCGGCGACGACCCCGCCGCGGCCGTGCAGGCGAAGCTGTCGATCGAGACGAACGACGCGGCCAACCTGATCGTCGGCAACATCGCCTCCACTATCGGCACCACCGTGACGAAGACGCTGGAGGAGAAGGTCGGCGCGACCTACCTCGAGAACGTCTACCTCGGCTTCACCGACGTGCACTCGAGCCTCGAGCAGGCGGCCGACGGCGCCGCTCAGCTGGCGGACGGCGCCGAAACCGCCGCGTCCGGCTCCTCCGAGCTGGTCGTCGGGCTCGCGCAGCTGCAGGACGGCACCGCGCAGCTGGCGACCGGCGCCGACTCCCTCCGCTCGGGCGCGGGGAGCGCGGCCTCCGGAGCGTCCGACCTCTCGTCGGGACTCCAGCGGATCGCGAGCGGGACCGGTCAGCTGCCCGACCAGGCGGCGGCGCTCGACACGGGAGCCCGCACGGTCGCCGACGGCGCCCAGCAGCTCGACGGCGGAGCGGCGTCGCTCGCCTCGGGCGCCGCCGACCTCGTCGCGGGGTCGTCGACCCTGAAGGACGGCGCGGCCTCGGCGGCGTCCGGCGCCGCGGCGCTGGCCACCAGGTCCGCCTCCCTCTCCGACGGAGCGGGGAAGGCCCTCGCAGGAGCCCAGCAGCTCGCGACCGGCGCGGGAGCGCTCGCGACCGCCACTCCGCAACTCGCCACCGGAGCGACCGGAGTCGACTCCGGCCTCGCCTCCCTGCTCTCTCGGTACGACTCGCTGTCCGACGCCCAGCGCGTGGCCGAGCTGACCGCCCTCGAGGAGGGTGCGGCCGCCCTCGCGGGCGGAGCCGCCTCGGCGGACGCGGGCGCGCAGACGCTCGCCTCCGGTGCGACCGCGCTCGTCGGCGACGACGGCAGCGGACTGACGGCGCTCGCCGCCGGTGCCGCCACGGTCTCGAGCGGAGCCGCCGACCTCGCGACCGGCACCGCCGCTCTGTCCACCGGGGCGACCTCCGCCGCCGACGGCGCCCAGAAGCTGCAGACCGGTGCGCAGGCCCTCGCCCAGGGAGCCGCGACCCTCGACGGCGGAGCCGCCCAGGTCGCCGGCGGAGTGGACACCCTCTCCGGCGCGGTCGGCCCGCTCACCAGCGGGATCGCCTCCGCGGCCGCCGGCGCCTCCGACCTCGCCTCCGGGACGGCCGCCCTCGCGACGGGCGCGTCGGACCTCGCGGACGGCGCCGAGACCGCCGCGACCGGCTCGGCCGACGCGGCCACCGGTTCGCAGGACCTCGCCGACGGGATCGACTCCCTCGCCTCCGGATCGCGCACCCTCGACACGAAGCTCTCGGACGGCGCGGACGACGTGCCCACCTACACCGGCGAGCAGGCGCAGGAGCTCAGCACCGTCGCGGCCGCCCCGGTCGGGATCGACGCCGAGCGGATGAACCGCGTGCCGTCCTACGGCTACGGCCTCGCCCCCTACTTCATGGCCCTCGCGCTCTGGGTCGGCGCGCTGGCCTTCTACCTGATGAGCGCCCCGCTCAGCTCCCGCCTCCTCGCCGCGCGCCGTCCAGCCTGGGTCATCGCACTGCGCAGCTACCTGCCCGGCGCGCTGATGGCGGTCGCCCAGGGCGTCCTGGCCGCGCTCGTCATCCGCTTCGGAGTGGGCGTCGAGGCGTCGAACCTGCCCGGGCTGATCGGGATCGCCGTGCTCACGAGCCTCACCTTCGTGGCGATCAACCAGGCGCTGATCGCGCTGCTGGACGCCCCGGGCCGATTCCTGGCGCTGCTGATGATCGTGCTGCAGCTGTCCTCGGCCGGAGGCACCTACCCGGTCGAGACCGCGCCCGCCTTCTTCCAGGCGATCCACGGGGTGCTGCCGCTGACCTGGACGGTGGAGGCGTTCCGCTCGCTGATCGCCGGCGGCAGCATCGGAGTCGCGCACGCGGTCCTGGTGCTCGTGCTCTGGCTGGTCGGGGCGCTCGCCGTGACCGTGCTGGCCGCCGCCCGCCGCCGCCGCGGCCTCGTGCCCGTCCTCCGCGACCCGGAGCCCCTCCTCGAGTCGGCCTGACGCGGCCGGGCGGTCCCGGTCCGTCCGCGCCTGCTGCCCCTCGTCGCGGCACGCCCCGCCCGGACACCTTCGCCCCCTCCGAGACCGCAGTAGTCGTCGCTGTCGAGCTCGAGTGCGACAACTCCTGCGCCCTCGCGGCGCGTCCTGCTCGGACACCTTCGCCTCCTTCCCGAGACCGTAGTAGTTGTCGCTGTCGAGCTCGAGTGCGACAACTCCTGCGCTCTCGCGGCGCGCCCCGCTCGAACACCTTCGCCCCCCCCGAGACCGCAGTAGTCGTCGCTGTCGAGCTCGAGTGCGACAACTCCTGCGTTCTCGCGGCGCGTCCTGCTCGGACACCTTCGCCTCCTTCCCGAGACCGCAGTAGTCGTCGCTGTCGAGCTCGAGTGCGACAACTCCTGCGCTCTCGCGGCGCGCCCCTACCGCCGAAGCGCCGATCCCCGCGACCTCCACCCGCAAGGCAGAGGACGCGGACCGGGAAACGCGTGCCAGCGTTTCCCGGCAGTCCGACAGCACCCGCTCTGCGGAACGCACCCCGTCGCGAAGCCGACCGCGCGCGGGGATGCGGCCCGCCGCATCCCCGCCGGACAACACCGCCCGCGGCCGTTCGGCCCACGGCGAACGCGTGGGCGGCGCTCAGAGTGCGGGAGGTAGCCTGGCAGGCACAATCTCCTCGTCAGAAAGGCGCCGGGTGTCGCACCCGCAACAAGCATGAACGTGAAGCGCATCTTCCGGGGTCCCATCCTCTACGTCGTCCTGGCGATCGTCGCGGTGTGGATCGGCTCCTCGCTGATCACCATGTCCGGCTTCCGGCCGGTCACGACGCAGGAGGGTCTCGACCTCCTGAAGGACGGCAAGGTCGACTCGGCGAAGATCGTGGACGGCGAGCAGCGCGTCGATCTCACGCTCAAGCAGGCCGACGGCGACAACGGCACGCAGGTGCAGTTCTACTACGTGGCCCCTCGCGGCGCGGAGGTCGTCGACGCGGTGTCCGCGGCCGATCTCGGCAGCACCGGCTACAACGACGAGGTTCCGCAGACCAACTGGTTCCTCTCGGCTCTCGGCTTCCTGCTCCCCATCCTGCTGATCGGCGCGTTCTTCTGGCTGATGCTCTCGGGCATGCAGGGCGGCGGCAACCGCGTCATGCAGTTCGGCAAGTCGAAGGCGAAGCTCGTCTCGAAGGAGTCGCCCAAGGTCACGTTCGGCGATGTCGCCGGCGCCGACGAGGCGATCGAGGAGCTGCACGAGATCAAGGAGTTCCTCAAGGAGCCCGCGAAGTTCCAGGCCGTCGGCGCCCGCATCCCGAAGGGCGTCCTGCTCTACGGCCCTCCCGGCACCGGCAAGACCCTGCTGGCGCGCGCGGTCGCGGGCGAGGCGGGCGTCCCCTTCTACTCCATCTCCGGATCGGACTTCGTCGAGATGTTCGTCGGCGTCGGCGCGAGCCGTGTCCGCGACCTGTTCCAGCAGGCGAAGGAGAACTCGCCGGCCATCATCTTCGTCGACGAGATCGATGCCGTCGGCCGCCACCGCGGCGCCGGGATGGGCGGCGGTCACGACGAGCGCGAGCAGACCCTCAACCAGCTGCTGGTCGAGATGGACGGCTTCGACGTCAAGACGAACGTCATCCTGATCGCGGCGACGAACCGCCCCGACATCCTCGATCCCGCGCTGCTGCGTCCGGGCCGCTTCGACCGCCAGATCGGCGTCGACGCCCCCGACCTGCTCGGCCGCAAGCGGATCCTCGAGGTCCACGGCCGCGGCAAGCCGCTCGCCGGCGGAGTCGACCTCGAGGTCGTCGCCCGGAAGACCCCGGGCTTCACCGGCGCCGACCTGGCCAACGTCCTCAACGAGGCCGCGCTGCTCACCGCCCGCTCCAACGCGCAGCTGATCGACAACCGCGCGCTCGACGAGGCCATCGACCGCGTCATCGCGGGGCCGCAGCGCCGCACGCGGGTCATGCGCGACAAGGAGAAGCTGATCACCGCCTACCACGAGGGCGGACACGCTCTGGCGGCGGCGGCGATGCGCCACACCGACCCCGTGACCAAGGTCACGATCCTGCCGCGCGGTCGCGCCCTCGGCTACACGATGGTGCTCCCGCTGGAGGACAAGTACTCCACGACCCGCAACGAGCTCCTCGACCAGCTCACGTACGCGATGGGCGGCCGCGTCGCGGAGGAGATCGTCTTCCACGACCCCACGACCGGAGCGTCGAACGACATCGAGAAGGCGACCTCCATCGCGCGCAAGATGGTCACCGACTACGGCATGTCCGCGAACGTCGGAGCGGTCAAGCTCGGCCAGTCGTCGGGCGAGATGTTCCTCGGCCGCGACATGGGCCACCAGCGCGACTACTCCGAGCAGATCGCCGAGACGGTCGATGCCGAGACGCGCCAGCTCATCGAGCAGGCGCACGACGAGGCGTGGCAGGTCATCAACGACAACCGCGACATCCTCGACCGCCTCGCGATGGAGCTGCTCGAGAAGGAGACGCTCGACCACGACCAGCTGGCCGAGATCTTCAAGGACGTCCGCCGCATCGACGAGCGCCCGCAGTGGCTCTCGAGCGACAAGCGCCCCCTGTCCGACCTGCCGCCCATCGCGGTCCCGGTCGCCAAGGCGCCGATCGACTCGGGTGCGACCGACGGGGGAGTCTCCTCCGCCGGTGCGGACGAGGTCGCGCCGAAGCGTCCGCCGCTGATCAACCCGCGCCCCGCGACGGCGTAGCGCGCGCGTGCCCGTCGACAAGGCGCGCATCGAGGCGGCCGTCGCCGAGATCCTCGCGGCCATCGGGGACGACCCGGGCCGCGAGGGACTCCTCGACACGCCGCGGCGGTTCGCCGAGGCGTACGAGGAGTTCTTCGGCGGGTTCGACGACGACGCCGCGGCCCAGCTGACCGAGACGTTCGCGGTGGTGGAGGGCGGCCAGGAGTCGCCGCTCGACCAGACGGTGATCGTGCGCGACCTCGCCTTCCGCTCCGTCTGCGAGCACCACCTCCTGCCGTTCCTCGGCGTCGCGCACATCGCCTACCGGCCGCGCGACCGGGTCGTCGGCCTCGGCCGGCTGCCGCGTGTGGTCGAGACGGTCGCGTCGCGACCGCAGATCCAGGAGCGGATGACCGAGCAGATCGCCGACGCGCTCGAGCAGGGCCTCGCTCCCGAGGGAGTGCTCGTCGTGGTCGACGCCGAGCACGGCTGCGTGCGGATGCGCGGGCCGCGCCAGACCGCGAGCTCGACCGTGACGGTCGCCGCCCGCGGCTCCCTCGCCGACCCGGCCGCCCGCGCCGAGATCATCGCGCTGATCGGCGCCGCCCGGGAGGAGTGACGTGGCCACCACCGTCGCCGACCTCACGCCGACCGGCCGCGCCGCGCTCCTCGGGATCCTCAACGTCACTCCGGACTCGTTCAGCGACGGCGGCCGCTGGCTGTCCGTCGACGACGCCGTCCGCCACGGCCTCGACCTGACCCGGCCCGCCGGGGACGGACCCGCCGCGTTCGGCGCGGATCTGGTCGACGTCGGCGGCGAGAGCACCCGCCCCGGTGCGGCGCGCGTCGACTCCGCCGCCGAGCAGGGCCGCGTGCTGCCCGTCGTCCGCGCCCTCGCCGCGGAGGGGGTGCGCGTCAGCATCGACACGATGAGCGCCGCCACAGCGGAGGCCGCTCTGGACGCGGGCGCCGTCGTCGTCAACGACGTCTCCGGCGGCCTCGCCGATCCGCGGATGCTCCCGCTCGTCGCCGAGCGCGGCGCCGTCTACATCGCGATGCACTGGCGCGGGCACAGCGCGGGCATGACCGCTCTCGCGTCATACGGCGACGTGGTGGCGGACGTCCGCGGCGAGCTCGCGCGCCGCGTCGACGCCGCCCGTGAGGCCGGGATCCGGGACGACCGCCTCCTGCTCGACCCCGGCCTCGGCTTCGCGAAGGTCGGCGCGCACGACTGGGCTCTGCTGGCCGGGCTCGACGCGATCGTCTCGCTGGGCTTCCCGGTCCTGGTCGGCCACTCGCGCAAGCGGTTCCTCGCTCCGTTCGCCCCCGCCGGCGCCCCGGCCGCCGAGCGCGACGAGGTCTCCGCCATGCTGAGCCTCGTCGCCGCCGAGCACGGCGCCTGGGGCGTCCGGGTCCACGACGTCCGCTCGTCCGCCCGCGCCCTGGCCCTCGCCGCCCGACTCCAGGAGGAGACCCCGTGACCGCGATCGACCCCGCCGCCCTGGCCGTGCGCGACTCCATCACCCTCACCGGGCTGCGCGTGCGCGCGCACCACGGCGTCTTCGACTTCGAGCGCGAGAACGGCCAGGACTTCGTGATCGACGCGACAGTCTGGCTCGACACCGCGCCGGCGGCCGAGGGCGACGCGCTGGCCGAGACGGTGCACTACGGCGAGCTCGCGATCGCCCTGGCCGACGCGGTGACCCGCGACCCGGTCGACCTCATCGAGACCCTGGCCGAGCGCCTCGCCCGGGTGGCCCTGGGCTTCGCCGCCGCCGACGTCGTCCGCATCACCGTCCACAAGCCGGACGCGCCGATCCCGCTGCCGTTCGAGGACGTCGCCGTGCAGATCACGAGGACCCGCTCGTGAGGCCGCGGCAGGAGCGCGTCCGCCCGGTGCGCCACGTCGTGCTCGCGCTCGGCAGCAACCTCGGCGACCGCCTGGCGCACCTCGAGGAGGCGCTGCGGGCCCTCGCCACGACGCCGGGCCTGCGCATCGAGGCGGTGTCCAAGGTCGTCGAGTCGCCCGCGTGGAAGCCCGAGGGCGTCGACGAGGACGCGCCCGGGTACCTCAACGCGGTCGTGACCGGCTCGACCGTCCTCGAGCCCGACGACCTGCTCGCGGCGACGGCGGCGATCGAATCGGCCGGCGGCCGGATCCGCGGCGAGGGCGAGGAGCGCTGGGGCGACCGGACCCTCGACATCGACGTGATCGCGGTCGGCGGCGTGCTCCGCGACGACCCGCACCTGACCCTCCCGCACCCGCGGGCCGCCGAGCGGGCGTTCGTGCTCGAGCCGTGGCTCGACGCCGAGCCGGCGGCGGTCCTTCCCGGAGCCGGACCCGTGGCCGAGCTGCGCGCACGGGCGACCGACCGCGTGACCGACCACCCGGCCGGGTTGACCTGGCCGGGGCGCGACTCCGCCCGCGGCACCACCGCCGACCCCGAGAGCAGGACCCCGTGAGGCGCACCCGCATCAGCACCCTGCTCGGACTCGGCCTCGCCGGGGCCGTCGCGGGGTTCCTCCTCGACCTCGCGATCGCCGCCGCCGGCCGCCCCGTGCTCATCCCGCCGCTGACGGTTCCGCTGACCCTGATCGTGGTCGCAGCCCTCGTGCTCGGCTTCGCCGTCCCGATCCACCGCGCCACGAAGGGCACGCTGCGCCGGCCCATCGATCCGTTCCGGGCGATGCGCGTCGTGGTGCTGGCGAAGGCGTCCAGCCATGTCGGTGCTCTGCTGCTCGGAGCCTCCGGCGGCATCCTGGTGTACTTGCTGAGCCGTGCGATCCCTTCGCTAGGCTCCGTGTGGCAGGACGTCGCGACCATCGTGGGTGCGCTCGTCCTGCTGGTGGCCGGCCTGGTCGCCGAGCACCTGTGCACCATCCCGCCGAGCGACGACGACGACACCGCCGTAGGCGAGGTGAACCACGCCTGACGCCGACGCCCGGACCGCCGCGGGCAGTGAGGACGACGCCATGCCCGCCGAGCCCGAGGACGCGTCGCCGACGACCCGCCGCGACGCGAGGGGACGCCGGCGGAACCGCCTCGACATCACGGGGGAGTGGCGCCGCGTCTCGCCCCGGTACGTCGCGGTCGAGATCGTGTCGGCCGTCGTGTCGAGCGTGCTGCTGCTCGCCGTGCCCGTGGTGCTGATGCTGATCGGCCTGCCGTGGGGCTGGATCCCGCTGGCCGCCGCGGCCGCCCTCGCGGTGACCCTCCTGATCGTGGCCCCGCGCCGTGCGCGCGCCTACGGCTACCTCCTGCGCCAGGACGACCTGCTCTTCCGCCGCGGCATCATGTTCCAGCGCTTCGTGTCGGTGCCGTACGGGCGGATGCAGCTCATCGACGTCAACCGCGGGCCGCTCGCCCGGGCGCTCGGCCTCGCCGACCTCCGCTTCGTCACCGCCGCCGCGGCGACCGGCGTCAGCATCCCGGGCCTGGCCGAGCAGGATGCGGAGGAGCTCCGCGACCGCCTGGTCGAGCTCGCCGAGTCGCGCCGGGCCGGCCTGTGACCGAGCTCCGCGCCGTCGAGACGGACCTCGCCGACGGGGAGTGGCACCGCCTCCATCCCGCGACCCCGGTCCTCAAGGGTGGGATCGGCCTGCTGGTCGTCCTCGGCATCGTGATCACGAACCTCCGCGAGCGCCTGGTCGAGCTGTTCCTGCCCGGGCCGGAGGGCTTCGAGAGCGGCGATCCGGTCGACGAGCTGCTGCGCCGCGGCCTCGTCGGCTGGGCGCTGCTGGCGGTCGCGGTGGGCCTGGCGGTCGCCGTCTTCGCGTTCTGGCTGTCCTGGCGGATGCACACCTTCCGCATCACGGACGAGCTCGTCGAGGTGCGCTCCGGCGTGCTCTTCCGGACCAACCGGCGGGCGCGGCTGGACCGCATCCAGGGCATCGCGGTGCAGCGTCCGCTGTTCGCCCGGCTGTTCGGGGCCGCGAAGCTCGAGGTGAGCGTGGCCGGGCAGGACGCGAACGTCCAGCTGTCGTACCTCGGCTCGCGGCTGGTGGACGCCCTGCGCCGCGACATCCTGCGGCTCGCGTCCGGGGTGCGCGAGCGGGAGGCGACGGTCGACGGTGCGGCTCCGGCGGGCGGGTTTCTGGCGCGCCGGCTGGAGGAGTTCGGCGAGCCTCAGGACGAGACGCCGCCCGAGTCGGTCGTCTCGATCCCGCCGGGCCGGCTCCTCGGCTCGCTCGTCTTCAGCGGCTTCACGCTGTTCCTGGCCGTCTCGGTCGTCGCCGTGGTGTTCGTCGCCGTCTACGGCTCGCCCTACGTGCTCTTCGCGATCCTGCCGGGCCTGATCGGCTCGGGCAGCTACTACGTCCGCCAGTTCGTGCGCTCGCTCCGGTACTCGATCGCCGCGACGCCCGACGGAGTGCGGGTCGGCTACGGCGTGCTCTCGACCAGCAGCGACACGATCCCGCCCGGCCGGATCCACGCCGTCGAGATCACGCAGCCGCTGCTCTGGCGCCCCTTCGGCTGGTGGCAGGTGCGGATCGACCGCGCCGGCCACGCGGCCTCCCGCGGGGCGAACGGCGAGCCGAACACCACGATCCTGCCCGTGGGCGACCTCGCCGCCGTCGAGCGCGTCCTCGCCCTCCTGCTGCCCGGACCGGCCGAGGGAGCGGAGTCGACGCCCGTCGGAGACGCGCTCCGGCACCGCGACGCGGCCGGCTTCACCCGGGCGCCGCGCTCGGCGGTGTGGCTCCGCCCCTTCTCGTTCCGGAGGACCGGGTACCGGCTGACGGACGAGGTCGCGATCCTGCGCAGCGGAGCGGTCTGGCGGCGGGTCGCCGTGGTGCCCCTGGCGCGGATGCAGAGCGTCGGGGTCCAGCAGGGACCGCTCCAGCGCCTGCTCGGGCTGGCCTCGGCGCGCGTGCACACGGTGGCCGGCCCCGTCACTCCGCTCGTGCCGGTGATGAGCGCGGCCGACGGGCTCGCCTTCTTCGAGAGCCTCGCGACGGCCGGAGTGCGGGCCGCCGACCGCGACGCGAGCCACCAGTGGGGGCGGCGCGCGGCCGCACCCGCCCTGCCCGTCTGGCCCGCTCCGGAGGGGGAACCGCATGCCTGAGAACCGCCGCGACGGACGCCTGGGCGTCGGCGTGATCGGTGCCGGACGCGTGGGCCCGGTGCTCGGTGCCGCGCTCGCCGGGGCCGGCCACGCCGTGATCGGAATCGCCACCACCAGCGAGAGCGGCCGCGAGCGCGCCGACGCGCTGCTCCCCGGAGTCCCCGTGCTCGCGATCCCCGAGCTCGTCGAGCGCAGCGAGCTGGTGATCGTCGCCGTCCCCGGGAGCGAGATCGCCGCCCTGGTCGCGGGGCTCGCCGCGACCGGAGCGTGGCAGCCCGGCCAGCTGGTGCTGCACACGGCACCCGAGCACGGCTATGGGGTGCTCGCTCCGGCGCTCGCCTCCGGGGTCATCCCCCTGGCAGTCCACCCGGCGATGGCCTTCAGCGGCACCAGCCTCGACCTGGCGCGCCTCGCCGAGACCTACTTCGCCGTGTCGGCACCGGGCCCGGTGCTGCCGATCGCGCAGGCGCTGGTGGTCGAGATGGGCGGGGAGCCGGTCACCGTGGCGGAGTCGGACCGCGCCGCCTACGCGGAGGCCGTCTCGACCGCCACGACCTTCTCGACGGCGATCGTCGACCAGGCGGCGGGACTGCTGGCGGGCATCGGCGTCGAGAAGCCGGGCTTCTTCCTCTCCAGCCTCGTCCGCTCCTCCGTCGACGACGCCCTGCGCCGCGCGGCGGGCTGACGCGCGGTGCCGCTCGTGACGCCGCTCCCCGGGTGGGACGCCGCTCGGGAGGCGGCGCCTCGCGGAGGAGCACGGCGTCTCGGTGCCGAGGGCCCGGGCGGCCGTGGGACCGCCGGTAGCATCGTCGGGTGATCAGCACCGTCCACCGCATCGGCGACCTCCGCGAGCGGCTGCAGGAGGCGCGGCGGGCCGGTCGGCGCATCGCGCTCGTGCCGACGATGGGCGCCCTGCACGCCGGGCACCTCGCCCTCGTCGAGCGGGCGCGCGAGCTGGCCGACGTCGTCGTCGTGTCGGTGTTCGTGAATCCGCTGCAGTTCGGTCCGACCGAGGACCTGGACCGCTACCCGCGCGACCTCGAGGGCGACACCGCCCTGCTCGACGCGGCCGGGGCCGACCTCCTCTTCGCTCCGGGAGTCGCCGAGATGTACCCCGACGGGCCGTCCTCCACGAGGGTCGTCGCGGGCGAGGTCGGCGGCCTCTACGAGGGGCGCGCGCGGCCGGGGCACTTCGACGGGATGCTCACCGTCGTCGCCAAGCTCCTGAGCATCGCCCAGCCGGACGTCGCGGTCTTCGGGCAGAAGGACGCGCAGCAGCTGTTCCTCGTGCGCCGCATGGTCCGCGACCTCGACCTGCCCGTGGAGATCGAGGGCGTCGGCATCGTGCGGGAGGAGGACGGGCTCGCCCGCTCCAGCCGCAACCGCTACCTCGACGAGGAGCAGCGCCGCGCGGGCCTCGTGCTGCCGCGCCTCCTCGCGGCCGCCGCGGAAGCCGCGGACCGCGGTGCCGCCGCGGCGATCGAGGCCGCCGAGGCCGTCGCGCACGCCGAGCCGCTCGTTAAGCTGGACTACCTCGTCGTCGTGGATCCCGCGACGCTCCTCCCGGTCGACGCCGACCACCGCGGCCCGGCACTCGTGCTCGTCGCCGCGATCGTCGGCACCACCCGCCTCCTCGACAACGCCCCGATCCTGCTCGCCTGATCGCGGCCGTCCGCCCCGAACCGAAAGCACCGCGACCCCTCATGGCCGACACCCCCGACGTCCCCGAGACCACGACCCCCGCCGCCGAGCAGTCCGCCGCCGAGCAGGCCGCCGCCGAGCGGGCCGCGCAGCAGGAGGCCTCCGAGCAGAAGGCCGTCCGCCTCGCCAAGCGCGAGCGCCTGCTCGAGCTCGCGGGCGACGACCTCGGCGCCGGCGCCTACCCCGTCGCGGTCGGAGTCACCGACACCATCGCGGCCGTCCGGGCGCGACACGAGGGCATCGAGCCGGACGTGAAGACCGGCGAGCGCGTCGGCCTCGCGGGCCGCGTGGTGTTCCAGCGCAACACGGGCAAGCTCTGCTTCGCGACGCTGCAGGCCGGCGACGGCGAGCGGATCCAGGCCATGGTCTCGCTCGGCGACGTGGGCGAGGAGTCGCTGGCGGCGTGGAAGGAGCTCGTCGACCTGGGCGACCACCTCTTCGTCGAGGGCGAGGTCGTCTCGAGCAAGCGCGGCGAGCTGAGCGTGTGGGTGTCGGAGTGGACGATCGCCGCGAAGGCGATCCTGCCGCTGCCGAACCTGCACAACGAGCTCGGCGACGAGACCCGGATGCGCCAGCGCTACCTCGACCTGATCGTGCGCCCCCAGGCCCGCGAGACGGTCGTCACCCGCGCCCGCGTGAACGCCTCTCTCCGCGACACCTTCGCCTCGCACGAGTTCCTCGAGGTCGAGACCCCGATGCTGCAGGTGATGCACGGCGGCGCCTCCGCCCGCCCCTTCGCCACGCACTCGAACGCGTTCGACACCGAGCTGTACCTGCGCATCGCGCCCGAGCTCTACCTCAAGCGCGCCGTCGTCGGCGGCATCGACCGGGTCTTCGAGATCAACCGCAACTTCCGCAACGAGGGCGCGGACTCCACGCACTCGCCCGAGTTCGCGATGCTCGAGGCCTACCAGGCGTACGGCGACTACAACTCGATCGCCGACCTGACCCAGGAGCTGATCCAGAACGCGGCCCAGGCCGTCGCGGGCTCGCAAGTGGTCACCTGGGCCGACGGCACCGAGTTCGACCTCGGCGGCCGGTGGGACCGCATCTCGATGTACGAGAGCCTGTCGCTCGCGGCCGGCATCGCGATCACGCCGGAGACGGAGCTCGCCGAGCTCGAGACCCTCGCCGCGCGCGAGGGCGTCGAGGTGCACGTCCCTACGCACGGCAAGTACGTCGAGGAGCTGTGGGAGCACTTCGTGAAGGGCGGCCTGACGCGTCCGACCTTCGTGATGGACTTCCCCGTCGACACCTCGCCGCTCGTGCGCGCGCACCGCAGCATCCCGGGCGTCGTCGAGAAGTGGGACCTCTACGTCCGCGGCTTCGAGCTGGCCACCGGCTACTCCGAGCTGATCGACCCGGTCGTGCAGCGCGAGCGCTTCGTCGAGCAGGCCCGCCAGGCCGCCGCGGGCGACGACGAGGCGATGCGCCTGGACGAGGACTTCCTCCGCGCCCTCGAGCACGGCATGCCCCCCACCGGCGGCATGGGCATGGGCATCGACCGCCTCCTGATGGCGATCACCGGCCTCGGGATCCGCGAGACGATCCTGTTCCCGCTCGTCAAGTAGGGTCGCAGGAGCCGAGGGGGAGACATGGTCAGGGCATCGAGCATCGTCGCGGCCGTCGCGGCGGGCGTCCTCACGATCGCGCAGTTCGGAGTGGGGACCGCGGTCGCCGCGAGCGTCCTCACCTCCTCCGGCGACGTCGGCACCGCGCTGGCCGACCGGCGGGCGGCCGAGGCGTTCACGCCCGACCCCACGATCGCCGGCTTCGCGGAGCGGACCGCCATGTCGGACCGCGGCCGCGCCCTCTACTACGCGTCGAGCCCGTCGGTCGAGCCGACCGCCGGCTTCAACGACCTCTGCGGCTACGGCGCCTCCGACGACATCGTCCTCGGCTGCTACACCGGCACCAGCATCTACATCTCGGACGTCGCCAATCCCGACCTCGACGGGATCCGCGACGTGACGGCGGCCCACGAGATGCTGCACGCCGCGTGGGTGCGGCTCGACGCGGAGGAGCAGGCCGAGCTGGGCGACGAGCTCGAGGCCGCGTACGAGACCCTCCCGCAGGACGGCACGATCGCCGAGCGCCTCGAGCTGTACCGCACCGGTGGCCTCGGCGAGCGCGTCAACGAGCTGCACTCGATCCTGGGGACCGAGGTGGCCGACCTGCCGCCGGCGCTCGAGGCGCACTACGCCGAGTTCTTCGACGACCGCTCCGTCGTCGTGGGCCTGAACGCCCGCTACGAGGCGGTCTTCACCGATCTCGAGAACCGCATCGAGGACCTGGTCTCCCGGATCGAGACGATGTACGCCGACCTCACGGCGCGGGTCGACGCGAACAACGCCGAGTACGACGCGCTCAACGTCGAGATCGACGACTTCAACTCGCGCGCCGACAGCGGCGACTTCGGATCGACGGCCGAGTTCGAGACGGAGCGCGCCGATCTGCTCGCCCGCAGCCAGGCCGTCGACGCCACCCGCGCCGCCATCGACGCGGACATCGCCGTGTACGACGGCCTGCGCTCGGAGCTGGAGGGCCTCAACTCCGACGCCGCGGCGTTGAACAAGTCGGTCGAGAGCCAGTAGCGCCCAGCGCCCGCGAAGGCCGCTGGGCGCACGGGCCTCCGGGCTCACGGCTCCCGCGCCGGTGCCGCGGGTAGGATCGCCGCATGGACTGGGAGCTGTGGAACCAGGGGCTGTGGGCCCTCGTGCCGACGATCACGGTCGGAGCCATCTTCTGGTTCGTGATGCGCGCCCTCATCCGCTCGGACCGCAACGAGCGCCGCGCGTACGACCGCATCGAGGCCCGCGAGCGCGAGCGCCGCGGCCTGCCTCCCCGCGACGCCTCCTGACCACCGCCGCCGCGCGGGTGCCTCCCGCGCCCGCTGAGCGGCTCCGCACGACGAACGAGGAGGCGCGGTGCCCGCACCCGACTGGGCCGTGATCCTCCCGATCGCGGCCGTCGTCGTCGAGCTCGTGGTCCGCGTGATCGCCGTGATCGTCGTGCCGCGGAACCGCCGTCCGACCACCGGCCTCGCCTGGCTGATGGCGATCTTCCTGATCCCGTACGTCGGCATCCTGCTGTTCCTCTTCATCGGGAGCTACCGGCTGCCGCGCAAGCGCCGCCGGAAGCAGCAGGAGATCAACCGGTTCATCCTGGAGTCGACCGACGGCATCGACCGCGTCGCCCGGGAGCACCCGTGGCCGCAGTGGCTGGAGTCGGTGGTCACCCTCAACCGCAACCTCGGCGCGATGCCGCTGGTCGGCGGGAACGACGCGCGCCTCCAGGGCGACTACGAGCAGACCATCCGCGCGATGGCCGCCGAGATCGACCGCGCCCGCCGGTACGTGCACTGCGAGTTCTACATCCTCGCCGCCGACTCGACCACCGCGCCCTTCTTCGACGCGCTCGACCGCGCGGTGGCCCGCGGGGTGCGGGTGCGGATCCTCCTCGACCACATCGCGTCGATCCGCGTGCCCGGCTACTACAGCGGCACCCACCGCCGACTGCGCGCCCTCGAGCGGGCGGGCGCCTCGTGGTCGTACATGCTCCCCGTGCGGCCGTGGCGCGGGCAGTACCAGCGGCCGGACCTGCGCAACCACCGCAAGCTGCTGATCGTCGACGGCAACGCGGCCTTCATGGGCTCGCAGAACGTCGTCGACTCCAGCTACAACAAGCGCGGCAACATCCGTCGCGGCCTGCACTGGCACGACCTGATGGTGCGCCTCGAGGGGCCGGTGGTGCAGGGCATCAACGCCATCTTCATCACCGACTGGTACAGCGAGACCGACGAGCTGCTCCTGCGGGAGTCGGAGCCGATGGAGGCGCTGCAGCAGCGCGACACGATCGACTGCCAGGTGGTGCCGAGCGGGCCGGGGTTCGAGGGCGAGAACAACCTGCGGCTGTTCCTGACGCTGCTCTACTCGGCGCAGAAGTCGATCATCATCACCAGCCCGTACTTCGTGCCCGACGAGGCGATGCTCTACGCGATCACCACGGCGACCCGGCGGGGCGTGCACGTGGAGCTCTTCGTCTCCGAGATCGGCGACCAGGCCGTGGTCTACCACGCCCAGCGCTCGTACTACGAGACGCTGCTGACCGCGGGCGTGCGCATCTGGATGTACCGCAAGCCGACCATCCTGCACGCGAAGCACTTCACGATCGACGACGACGTCGCCGTGATCGGCTCGAGCAACATGGACATGCGCTCCTTCACGCTCAACCTCGAGGTCTCGCTCATGGTGCGCGGCTCGGAGTTCGTCGAGGACCTGCGCCAGGTGCAGCAGGACTACCGCGAGCACTCCCGCGAGCTGACCCTCCGCGAGTGGCGGCAGCAGCCGCTCCGCTCGACCCTGCTCGACAACCTGGCGCGGCTCACCTCGGCGCTGCAGTAGCGCGGCTCCCGTCCGCCCGCCGGCGGAGGATGCGCGGGACCGATTCGTCGCGCAAGTCCCTGTGCGGGCCGCCGCGCCCCGCGTAGCGTCGGAGCGTCCTCAGCACCATCCGGTTCCGCCTGCCCGGCGCCGGGTTCGAGAAGGGAACGGACATGACGGCATCCCGTACGACGCGCATCCTCATCCTCGGCGGCGGCTACGTCGGCCTGTACACGGCCTGGGGCCTCGAGAAGAGACGGGGGGAGGCGCCGATCGACGTCACCGTCGTCGAGCCGAACCCCTACATGACCTACCAGCCGCTGCTGCCCGAGGTCGCCGGCGGCCACGTCCAGCCGCGCCACGTCACGGTGCCGCTGGTCTCCGCGCTCAAGCGCACCCGCGTGATCCGCGGCGCGATCACCGGCGTGAGCCTCGCCGAGCGCAGCGCCACCGTCGCCGCGATGGACGGCTCCACCCGCACGATCGAGTTCGACCAGGTCGTCTTCGCGCTCGGAGCCGTCACCCGCACGTTCCCCACGCCGGGCCTCGCCGAGCACGGCATCGGCTTCAAGACGGTGGAGGAGGCGGCGCACCTGCGCGACCGCGTCATCGAGAACATCGCGAAGGCGGCGCTCACCACCGATCCCGCCGAGCGCCGGCGCCTGCTCACCTTCGTCTTCGTCGGCGGCGGCTACACCGGCGTCGAGGCGCTGAGCGAGCTGCTCGACCTCAGCCGCAAGACCCTCGCCGCACAGCCCTCCCTCTCGATGGGCGACGTGACCTGGCACCTCGTCGAGGCGCTGGACCGGGTCGCCCCCGAGGTCGGTCCCGAGCTCTCGAAGTGGACGCTCGACCACCTCCGCTCGCGCGGCGTGCACGTGCACCTGAAGACGACGATGCCCTCCTGCGAGGACGGCGTCGTGGAGCTCTCCTCCGGCGAGCGCATCCCGACGGCCACGATCGTGTGGACCGCCGGCGTGAAGCCGAACCCGATCCTCGACGCGACCGACGCGCCCCGCGGGCCGAAGGGCCACGTCATGGCGGATGCGCGCCTGCGGGTCATCCGCGAGGACGGCGAGCCGGTGGGCGGCGCCTGGGCGGCCGGCGACGGCGCGCAGGTGCCGGACCTCACCAGCGAGAAGCAGCCCGCGTACTACCCGCCGAACGCGCAGAACGCCGTTCGGCAGGCCAAGCTCCTGGCGCGCAACATCATCGCCGACCTCACCGGAGGCACCGTGGAGGAGTACCGCCACGCCTCCGTCGGGACCGTCGCCGAGTACGGCATCGGCAAGGGCGCGGGCCTGATCAAGGGCGTGAAGCTGCGCGGCCTCCCCGCCTGGCTCGCCCACCGCGCCTACCACGGAGCGGCGATGCCGACCCTGGACCGCAAGTGGCGGATCATCACGGGCTGGCTCGTCGACGCCGTCACTCCGCGCGACCTCTCGCCGATGAGCGCGCTGCAGGATCCGCGCCGCGCCTTCCGCGAGACGGCCGAGGCCACCGATCGCGAGGCCGCTGCGAAGGCCGCCGCGAAGAAGGAGTCGGACGCGTCCTGACGCGCCGGTGAGAGCGCGGGAGTCGCGGTGGTCGAGCGGGATCATCGCGACTTCCGCGCTCCCGCGTCGGCGGCCCCGCCTCGGAGCGCCTCGGCCTGACGGTCTCGGCTCAGGCCCGGCGGCGCGGCTTGAGGCGCACGGTCGGCAGCACGGGCGCGGGGAGCGCGCGTCCGCCGTACCCGTCGACGGTGCCGAACGGTCCCGCGGGATCCGCCCCGGCGATCACGTCGGACTGCCAGCGCTCGCGGGCGGCCGCCACGTCGTCGTGGCTGCGGCCGACGAAGTTCCACCACATCACCAGCTCCTCGGCGAACGGCTCGCCGCCGAGCAGCACCACGCGGGCTCCCGCGTCCCCGGCGGTCAGCACCAGGTGCGAGCGGCCGGGCGTCAGGTAGGCGAGGTCCGAGCGCGGGACGTCCGCACCCTCGACCGCCACCGGGCCGGCGTCGACGAGCACGCCGTACTCCCACGACTCCTCGACCGGCAGCTCGACCCGGGCACCCGGTTCGAGGTCGATCTGCGCGGCGACCAGCGGAGTGAAGGTGCTCGCGGGCACCGACGCGCCCAGCATCCCTCCGACGAAGACGCGCACCAGCGCGCCGGGCAGCTCCACGGGAACGCCGCGGTGGTGCTCGAAGAACGGATCGACGAGCCGTGCCTCCTCGGGCAGCGCGACCCAGAGCTGCACTCCGTGCAGGACGGGCGCGCCCCCGGTCGAGACCTCCGAGTGCGAGATGCCGCGTCCGGCCGTCATCAGGTTGAGCTCGCCCGGGCGCACCACGGCGAGGCTGCCGACGCTGTCGCGGTGCTCGATCTCGCCCTCGAAGAGCCAGCTCACGGTCTGCAGGCCGGTGTGCGGGTGCGGCGGGACGTCCATCCCGGCCTCCTCGCCGAGCCGCACCGGGCCGTAGTGGTCGGCGAAGCACCATGCGCCGATCGTCGAGCGCGAGCGCTGGGGGAGGGTGCGGCGCACCTCGATCGCGCGCGGACCGCCGAGCGGGACGAGCCGCGCCGCCAGGATCTCGACTGCGCCGGACTCGCGAGGGTCCGGCTCCGCGGCGACGGGGAGCTCGTCGGGATGCTCCTCCAGGTTGCTCATGCGGGAAGTGTATGCCTTCGCATGGACCGGTGGACCGGACCGCCGCCCGCACCCCTCCGGATCGCGTGCACGCCCAGGGCGAACAGGCCTGCTCACCGGGGGGAGCGCTGGTTACAGTCGACGTATCGGAGCCCACCCCTGCGGGTTCTGTAGGGAGTGACAGCATGTTCGAGAGATTCACCGATCGCGCGCGGCGCGTCGTCGTCCTGGCCCAGGAAGAGGCCAAGATGCTCAATCACAACTACATCGGCACGGAGCACATCCTGCTCGGCCTGATCCACGAGGGCGAGGGAGTGGCCGCCAAGGCGCTCGAGTCCCTCGGGATCTCGCTCGACGCTGTGCGCGAGCAGGTGCAGGACATCATCGGCCAGGGGCAGCAGCAGCCGACCGGCCACATCCCCTTCACGCCTCGGGCGAAGAAGGTCCTCGAGCTGTCCCTGCGCGAAGCGCTGCAGCTCGGCCACAACTACATCGGGACCGAGCACATCCTGCTCGGCCTCATCCGCGAGGGCGAGGGCGTCGCCGCTCAGGTGCTGGTCAAGCTCGGTGCCGACCTGAACCGCGTGCGCCAGCAGGTCATCCAGCTGCTCTCCGGCTACCAGGGCAAGGAGCAGGTCGCCGTGGGCGGTGAGCAGCAGCAGCCTCAGGGGGGATCGCAGATCCTCGACCAGTTCGGACGCAACCTCACCCAGGCGGCGCGCGACAACAAGCTCGACCCGGTCATCGGGCGCGAGAAGGAGATCGAGCGGGTCATGCAGATCCTCTCCCGCCGCTCCAAGAACAACCCCGTCCTGATCGGCGAGCCCGGCGTCGGCAAGACCGCCGTCGTCGAGGGCCTCGCCCAGGCGATCGTGCGCGGCGACGTGCCCGAGACGCTGAAGGACAAGCAGCTCTACACGCTCGACCTCGGCTCGCTCATCGCCGGATCCCGCTACCGCGGTGACTTCGAGGAGCGCCTGAAGAAGGTCACGAAGGAGATCCGCACCCGCGGCGACATCATCACCTTCATCGACGAGATCCACACCCTCGTCGGCGCAGGGGCCGCTGAGGGCGCGATCGACGCCGCCTCGATCCTCAAGCCGCTGCTCGCCCGCGGCGAGCTGCAGACCATCGGCGCGACCACGCTCGACGAGTACCGCAAGCACTTCGAGAAGGACGCCGCTCTCGAGCGCCGCTTCCAGCCGATCCAGGTCGCGGAGCCGTCGCTGCCCCACACGATCAACATCCTCAAGGGCCTGCGCGACCGCTACGAGGCGCACCACAAGGTGTCCATCACCGACGGCGCGATCGTCTCGGCGGCCAACCTGGCCGACCGCTACATCAGCGACCGCTTCCTCCCCGACAAGGCGATCGACCTGATCGACGAGGCCGGCGCACGCCTGCGCCTCTCGATCCTCTCGGCGCCGCCGGAGCTGCGCGACTTCGACGACCGCATCGCCGTGGTCCGCTCCGCCAAGGAGGCCGCGATCGAGGACCAGGACTTCGAGAAGGCCGCGTCGCTCCGCGACGAGGAGAAGCAGCTGCTCGGTGAGCGCCTGCGCCTCGAGAAGCAGTGGAAGTCGGGCGACGTCAAGGCCACCGGCGTGGTCGACGAGGGCCTGATCGCCGAGGTCCTCGCCCAGGCGACGGGCATCCCGGTCTTCAAGCTCACGGAGGAGGAGTCCTCGCGGCTCGTCTTCATGGAGAAGGCCCTGCACCAGCGCGTCATCGGCCAGGAGGAGGCCATCGCGGCACTCTCGCGGACGATCCGCCGCACCCGCGCGGGCCTCAAGGACCCCAAGCGCCCCTCGGGCTCGTTCATCTTCGCCGGCCCCACGGGCGTCGGGAAGACCGAGCTGGCCAAGGCGCTCGCCGAGTTCCTCTTCGACGACGAGAACGCGATGATCTCGCTCGACATGTCGGAGTACGGCGAGAAGCACACCGTCTCGCGGCTGTTCGGCGCCCCTCCCGGGTTCGTCGGCTTCGAGGAGGGCGGCCAGCTCACCGAGAAGGTGCGCCGCAAGCCGTTCAGCGTGGTCCTCTTCGACGAGATCGAGAAGGCGCACCCGGACATCTTCAACTCGCTCCTCCAGATCCTGGAGGAGGGTCGACTGACCGACGGCCAGGGCCGTGTCGTCGACTTCAAGAACACCGTCATCATCATGACCACCAACCTCGGTGCTCGTGACATCGCCGGTGGTCCCGTCGGGTTCCAGATCGAGGGCGACAACGCCACCGGCTACGACCGCATGCGCGGCAAGGTCAACGAGGAGCTCAAGAAGCACTTCAAGCCCGAGTTCCTCAACCGCGTGGACGACGTCATCGTCTTCCCGCAGCTGTCGAAGCCCGAGCTGCTCCAGATCGTCGACCTCTTCATCAAGCGCCTGGGCGACCGCCTGCTCGACCGCGACATGACGGTGGAGCTGACGCAGCCGGCCAAGGAGCGCCTGATCGAGGTCGGGTTCGACCCGGCCCTCGGTGCGCGCCCCCTGCGCCGGGCGATCCAGCGCGAGATCGAGGACCAGCTGTCCGAGCGGATCCTGCACGGCGAGCTCGGCGCCGGAGACCACATCCACGTGGACTTCGCCGACAACAGGTTCGTCTTCACCACGACCCCGCGTCTGATCTCGATCAGCGCCGGCGCGTCCACCGGAGCGGCCACGGCCGGCCCGGCGACGCCCGACCTGATGTCGTAGCAGGCTCCCGGACGACCCCGTGCCCGTCCCCTCTCGCGAGGGGGCGGGCACGTCGTCGTCCGGGGGGGGTGAGCGCCTGCTCGCAGGATCCCGCGCCCGGTGCGGCCTAGGCTTGTCGAATGGCCGATTGGAAGTACCCGGTGCGCCGCGCGCGCACGAGCGATGTCCCCTTCATCCAGGAGCTCAGCGAGCCGCTCGTGAACGAGCGCATCCTCCTGGGCAAGGACCGCGTGGTGCTCTACGGCGCCGTGCAGGAGTTCCGCATCGCCGAGGACGGCCACGGGACGGCGATCGGCTGCGGTGCGCTCCATGTGATGTGGGACGACATCGCGGAGGTGCGCACCCTCGCGGTCGCGCAGGACTGGCTCGGGAGGGGTGTGGGCCACCACATCCTGGAGCGCCTCGAGAACGACGCGCGCGAGCTCGGCCTGAAGCGCCTGTTCTGCCTCACCTTCGAGGTCGACTTCTTCGCCCGCCACGGCTTCGAGCCGATCGGCGAGAAGGTCGTCGACCCCGAGGTCTACGCCGAGCTGCTCCGCTCTCCCGACGAGGGAGTCGCCGAGTTCCTCGACCTCGCCCGGGTGAAGCCGAACACGCTCGGCAACACCCGCATGCTGAAGACGCTCTGACCGCCGCCACGTCGTAGCCTGTCCCGGTGACTCCGCCGCCCCGCCGCCTGCCCTCCCGGGTCTACCGGCGACGCCGCGCCGGAGTGCTGCTCGCGCTGGTCGTCATCGTCGCGGGCCTGGCAGTGGTGCTGTCGCTGCTCCCGCGGATGACCGGCTCCGACGCCGCGTCGAGCCCCACGCCGACCGTCGTGCTGCCGACGCTCTACCCGACCACCTCGCCCGGTGCGACGCCCGGCGCCGCACCCGCCTGCACGGCCGACTCCGTCGCCGTCACCGCGGTCACGGACGCCACGAGCTACGCGCCCGGCGAGGATCCGCAGCTCTCGCTCTCGCTGGCCAACATCTCGAGCACCGACTGCGTGATCGACGCGGGCACGAGCAAGCAGGTCTTCACGATCACGAGCGGCTCCGAGCAGATCTGGACCTCCACGGACTGCCAGACCGGCGCGGCCGATCTGCCGGTGCTCCTCCAGGCGGGCCGCTCGGTGATGGGCAGCGCGCTGACGTGGGACCGCACCCGCTCCTCCGCCGACACCTGCTCCGGCGGACGCGAGGCGGTCGAGGCGGGCGGCGCCGCCTACAACCTGTCGGTGTCGGTCGCCGGCATCCCCTCGGGCTCGCCCACGCAGTTCCTGCTCCAGTAGTCCGCCCGGGGGACGTGCCGGGCGTGCGTCGGCGCGTAGCATCGCAGGCATGTGGGGGCTGCTCGGCACGATCCTGTCCGCCTCGACCGGCCGGGCGCGGGTGGTCGCGCGGCGCGCGGCGGCCGTGGCCCTCGCGGTCCCGCTGCTGGTCGGCGGAGCGGCGGCGCAGGCCGTGGCGGCTCCGCACCCTGTCGCGGCTCCGCAGCCCGTCGCGGGTGTCGTGCGCGCGGATGTGGACGGCTTCCGGTTCTCGGAGTACTCGGCCGACTTCCGTCTCGACCGCGACGAGAAGGGCCGCTCGACGCTGACCACCGTCGAGACCTTCGTCGCCGAGTTCCCGCCGTCGCAGAACCGCGGCATGCAGCGCGCGATCCCGCTCGACTACGAGGGGCACCCGACCGACGTCGACCTGGTGTCCGTCACCGACGGCGACGGGGAGGCGCGGCCGGTCGACACCGAGCGCGAGGACGGCTTCCTCCTGGTCACCAGCGCGGCGGACGAGTTCGTCAGCGGCAGCCAGACCTACGTCTTCACCTACACGCAGAACAACACGACCCTGCCTGGATCCGGCACGCGCAGCGGCGAGGACGAGTTCTACTGGGACGTCAACGGCACGGGCTGGCGCCAGTCCTTCGACCGCTACGACGTGCGCGTCGAGCTCGCCGGGTCGCTGGCCTCCGCCGCGACGGGGACCGTCAGCTGCTATCGGGGACCGGAGGGCTCGACGACGCCCTGTCCGATCGGCCGCGACGGCGCGGTCGTCACGGCATCGGGGGAGTCGCTGGCTCCGGGGGAGAACGTGACCGTGGCGATCGGCTTCGCTCCCGGGACCTTCACGCCGCGCGACGACCGCTACCTCGCCTCCGGCTGGTCCTGGGTGCAGCTGGGCGGCCTCGCCGCGGTCCTGATCGGCCTCGCGCTCGCCGTGCACCGCCGCCGGACCGTGCTCCGCGACGCTCCCGGCCGCCCGACCGTCGTCGCCGAGTACGACCCGCCCGCGGAGGGGCTGTTCCTCTCCGCCGCGCTGCTGCGGAAGACGTCGAAGGCCCCCGCGGCCGGACTCCTGGACGCCGCCGTCCGCGGTCTCGTGCGCATCGAGGAGACGGGGGAGGGGCGGAAGCAGGAGTACGCCGTGCGGGTGCTCGACCCTGCGACGACGCCGACGCGACGCGCGGGACGCCCGCGGCCCCTCGCCTCCGACGACCGCGAGTTCCTCGACATCGCCCTCGGCCGGGCGCCGGGGACGGTGCGTGAGCTCTCGGGCAAGGACAAGTAGTTCGGCAAGGCCGTCGGACAGTTCCAGACCGCGCTGGGCAACCGGGTGACCGAGGCGGGACTGAAGAAGGCCGGGACGATCGGCGGCAGCGTGCTCGTGATCGTCCCGCTGCTGCTGGGTGTCATGGCCGCCTTCCTGGGCGCGATCCTCCTGATGACCCGCTCCTTCGGCGGAGCGCTCCCGCTCGTGCTGATGCTCGTCGCGATCGTCGCGGCCGTCGTCGGGACGATCCTGGTCTCGAGGGTGCCGCTGACGGCCGCGGGCGCGGAGTTGCGCGACCATCTGCGCGGGCTCGAGCTGTACATCCGCCTGGCCGAGGCCGACCGGATCGCGATGCTGCAGTCGCCACGCGGGGCGGACCGGCGCACGGTCGGACCGGTCGAGGTGGTCGAGGTGACGGAGCGCCTGCTGCCGTGGGCCGTGCTCTTCGGTCTCGAGAAGGAGTGGTCGGCGGAGCTCGCGTCGGCCTACGAGCGCACCGGCGAGGAGCCGGTCTGGTACTCCGGACCGAACGGCTTCCACGCGGCGGCCTTCGCCGGCAGCGTGTCCTCGTTCTCGTCGTCGACGTCGAGCTACGTCGGATCCTCGTCGAGCTCGTCGAGCGGCGGCGCGGGCGGCGGTGGCAGCTCGGGCGGGGGCCGCGGAGGCGGCGGCGGGGGCGGCGTCTAGGGACAGGCTGAGACGGGCGGCCGCGGCGGAGCGGACGCGCGCGTGGTCGGGCGGAGCTGTCGGGCAGTGCCCATCGAGCCCGTGTTCGCCTCCGGTGGCGATCCTCGACCATGCGGTGGACGGGGGCGCCGGCGGCTCCGAGCGGTGGACGGGTGCGTGTGCAGCGTGCCGGGGACGCGGCCGTCAGTGCGTGGGCACCCGCTCCGGGCGGATGCGCTCGGGAACGGGGACGAGCGCGTGGGTGATCGCGCTCGAGAGGGTGAAGGCGCTGGAGTCGAGGTGCGAGGAGTGCCCGAGTCGTGTCGCTTCGGAGGCGCGCTGCTTCGCTCCTGAGGCGGGCCGGATGTCTCCCGAGAGGCTGATCTCGCCGAACGCGGCGATCCCGGGCCGCAGCGGCGTGTAGGCGTGGGCGGAGGCGATGGCGACCGCGATCGCCAGGTCCGCCGCCGGCTCCATGAGCTTCACGCCGCCGACGGTCGACACGTAGACGTCGCAGCGCCGCAGGGGGATGCCCGCCTGCCGCTCGAGGACCGCGAGGATCATCGCGACCCGGGACGCGTCGACTCCGTTCGTGACGCGGCGGGGGTGCTCGCCGTCGTTCGCGATCACGAGCGCCTGGATCTCGACGGGGAGCGCGCGGCGTCCCTCCATCGCGACCGTGACGCAGATGCCCGGGGTGGGGAAGCGGGTGCGGCTGAGGAACAGACCGCTCGGGTCGGGGATCTCGGCGATGCCCTCGGCGGTCATCTCGAAGCAGCCGACCTCGTCCGTCGGGCCGAAGCGGTTCTTGAGCGAGCGGACGAAGCGCAGCGCCGTCTGCCGGTCGCCCTCGAAGTGGCAGACCACGTCGACCAGGTGCTCGAGCAGGCGCGGCCCCGCGATGGAGCCGTCCTTCGTGACGTGTCCGACGAGCACGAGGGGGAGCGCCCGCTCCTTGCAGACGCGGATGAGGGTCGCGGCGACCTCGCGGACCTGGCTGGGACCGCCGGGCAGGCCGTCGACGGTGTCGCTCGCGACCGTCTGCACCGAGTCGACGATGAGCAGGTCCGGCCGGACCTCGTCGATCTGGCCGAGCACGGTGGCGAGGTCGGTCTCGGCCGCAAGGAAGAGGCTGTCGTGCATCGCGCCGGTGCGCTCGGCCCGCATGCGCACCTGCGCGGCCGACTCCTCCGCGCTGACGTAGAGGACCCGCTGGCCCTCGGCCGCGGCGCGGCTCGCGACCTCGAGCAGGAGGGTCGACTTGCCCACGCCGGGCTCTCCCGAGAGCAGCACGACCGCGCCGGAGACGATCCCGCCGCCGAGCACGCGGTCGAGCTCGCCCACGCCGGTGGGGCGGTGCGCCGCCGACGTGGTCTCGATCTCGGTGATGGGCCGCGCGATGCGGCCGGCGGCCGGAGCCACAGCGGCGACCGCGCGGACGAGGCCGGTGCGCTCGGTGCTCTCGATCACGGAGCCCCACTGCTGGCACTCGCCGCAGCGGCCTACCCACTTCGCGGTCGTCCACCCGCACTCCGAGCAGCGGTACGGGGCGGTGCGCGTCTTCGAGGAGGCCATGAGGTCCTTTCGGGGCGGAGGAGGGGGACGAGCGCGACGCTACGGGGGACCCCCGACACCGCCGCTCGTTCGAACGTGTCTTCGACAGTACCGTCGACCACCGACGCCGCGAGCGGGGCGCGCCAGGCCGGGGGAGAGGTCGCGTGGAAGCCGTCTGTGGAGGAGCGTCGTCGCGGAGGGGCGGAGGCGGAGGATCGCGCCTCGGAGAACGCCTCAGCCCCGAGCGCCGCTCCGTCGGCGTCGGACGTCTGCGGGAGACTGGGGGACATGCCCTCGACAGTGCACGTCCTCAAGTCCGGCCGCCCACTCGGAGTCAGCTGGTCCGGCCCCGAGGGCGCCGAGCGGGTCGTCGTCCTGGCGCATCCCGCTCCCGGCTCCTCGGACTTCGACCCCGACCCGGAGGCGACCGCGCGCCACGGGGTGCGCCTGCTCTCGTTCGACCGCCCGGGCTACGGCGCCTCCTCCCTCCTGACCGACCTCGACCCCGCCGGAGCGGGCGTCGGCGCCAGCCCCGAGCAGGCCGCCGCCGACATCGCCGAGTACCTCGCGACCGTCGGCATCGCCTCCGTCAGCGCCGCCGGCTGGTCGGCGGGAGGCCGCGTGGCCCTCGCGCTCGCCGCGAACTACCCCGGCCTCGTGGAGCGAGTCGCCGTGATCGGCACGCCCGCTCCCGACGACGCCGTGCCGTGGGTCGGCGACGAGAACCGCGCCGAGCTCGCCCGCCTGGCCGACCTCCCGCTCGACGAGGCCGTCCGCTCGCTCACCCGCACCCTCGAGGGCGCCTTCGGCCCGACCCCCGCCCCGGACGCCCTGCTCGGGATGCTCGGCTCCGGCGACGCCGACACCGCGGTGCTCGAGACCCCCGGAGTCCGCGAGCGCCTCTCGCGCATGCTCGAGCGCGCCGCCGCCCAGGGCGCCCTCGGCATGGCCGCTGATCTCATCGGCTACGGCGTGCAGGAGTGGGGCTTCGCCGTCGAGTCCGCCGAGCCGCCCGCGCTCCTCCTCTACGGCGCCGAGGACGCGGTCGCCGGCCGCCGCCACGCCGAGTGGTACGCCGCACGGCTGCCCGACTCCCGCCTCGAGGTCGTGCCCGGCCGCGGCCACCTGCTCGCGATCCCGGAGTGGGACCGCGTGCTCGGCTTCCTCCTCCCCGCCTGACGGCGGCCCGTCCGCTCGATTGGCGCGACTTCCGGCCGTCGCGTACACTCGACCCCGGTACCGTGTCCGAGCGGCCGAAGGAGCATGTCTCGAAAACATGTGTGGGCTTGCGTCCACCGTGGGTTCAAATCCCACCGGTACCGCCAACGAGAAGGCCCCCCGCTTCCACGGAAGCAGGGGGCCTTCGTCGTTCTCGGCGTCGTGTGGCGGTCGCGACGTGCGGGTCAGCCGGCGTGGAGCAGCCAGGAGCGGCCGGCGCGCAGGGCCCGGTACAGGCGCCTGATCGCGTGGTCGGCCTCGGCCGAGCCGACGTCCGAGAAGGAGCCCGCCCCGCCCCAGAGCCCGAGCGCGTCGGCGGCCGCCGCCCGGACGTCTCGGCGGGTCGTCGCTCCGGCGAACAGCTCGTCGAGCCGGTCCGCGACGCGGGCCCGCGCGCCGTCCTGCTGCGACCGTGCGACGTCGCGCATCTCGGCGACGGCCGCCGTGATCTCGGCGAGCACAGCGGGGAACGTGCGGTCCATCCTCCTGAGCCTAGGAGCGGGAGCGCGAGCGCTGCGAGGCGGCGTGGGTCAGGAGCGTCGCCACGACTCCGACGAGCACGCCCAGCGCGGTCTCGAGCGCCCGGTCGCGCAGCAGCACGAGCTCGTCGACGGGGTGCGCGAGCTCGACCATGAGGATCGCGAGCGGAGTGACGAAGGCGAGGGTCAGGCCGTAGTTGCGGCCGACGACGAGCTCGGCGGTCATCTGGAGGAGCACCACCACCACGATCACGGCGAGCGGGGAGAGCGGCAGGGCCAGGAGCGCGGCCGCGATCAGCACTCCGACGATCGTGCCGAGCATCCGGTGGCCCGCGCGCACGAGCCGGGCGCCCGCGTCCGCTCCCGAGACGGCTGCGACGGCGGAGACCATCGCCCAGTAGGGGTGGCCCAGGCTCGTCGCGGTCGGGATGGTGCCTGCCACCAGGACGACGGCCCCGAAGCGGAGCAGGGCGGCGCGCGTCGCCGGACGGGCCGCCGCCGCGCGGAACGAGGTGCGCCACGGCGTCGGGGCGAGGCGGCGTGCGCGGGGGAGCGCGAGACCGCTCAGGCCGACGACGAGCGAGAAGGCGGCGGAGCCCGCGGCGAGAGCGACGGCGACCGGGATCCGCGAGGCCTCGGACGGGACGGACGCGCACGCCGTGACGGCGAAGACCGGGAACAACGGGCCGGGCGGGTGCCAGTGCAGGGCGTCGCTGAGGTAGGCGGCCGCGACGGTCACGGCGACCACGACGGGGATGATCAGCCAGTCGCGGTGAGGAGAGAGGGAGACGACGGTGCCGAGGGTCACGGTGGTGACGAGGAACGCGGCTGCTGACAGCTGCATCAGCAGGCGCGGCCGGTGCGTGTGCTGGCGACCGTAGAGGGCCGTGAAGGCGCCGAAGGTCGCGTAGAGGGCGAGATCGGTGCGGCCGAGCGCCCAGAGGACGAGCAGCGGGACGGCGATGGAGACGCCGGCGCGCAGGGCGACGCGATGGGCACCGGCGTGCGGGCCGAAGGCGAGGAGCTCGCGGGGGTGGGGCAGAACGGGGGTGGCGGCCATCGGGTCCTCTGATCGGGGTCCGAGCGGCGGCGGCCGGAGAAGTGTTTCACGAGTGAAGCAGATATACTTTACGTGTGAATCAGTCTGAAAGCCAGCCGGGCGACGCGGTCGACGAGATCAGGGCGGGCTGGGCGGTGCTGCGGCCCGAGCTCGACACCTCCGCCGTCGACGTCGTCGGGCGGGTGATCCGCGCCTCCGCGCTGATCGTCCGGGCGACGGAGGAGCTGCTCGCCGCCCACGGGCTGACTCGCGGCGAGTTCGACGTGCTCTCCACGCTGCGTCGCGCCGGCGCTCCGCAGTCGCCGACGACCCTCCGGACGATCGCTCTCGCCTCCGCTCCCGCGATCACCAAGCGCGTGCACTCGCTGGAGCGGCGGGGCCTGGTGCGGCGCGCCGCGAACCCGGCGGACGGGCGCGGCTCGCTCATCACGCTGACTCGCGAGGGGGAGGAGCTGGTCGACCGGGCCTTCCCGGAGGTGCTCGACGCCGAGCGGGCGCTGCTCTCGGGGGTGCCCGCCGATCTGCGGGCGGAGGCGTCGCGCTCGCTCCGCGCGGTGCTCGCGAGCGTCGAGGCGGCCGCGAGCCGGTGACCCGCGCGGGGACCGCGAGGCGGCGGGCGCTCGCTACCGTGGTCCCATGCGCCTGACCTCGAGCTTCACCGTGCCGACGCGGCCGCCGGTGCTGCAGCTGGTCAAGACGGCGGCCGCCACGGTCGTCACCTGGCTCCTCGCCGGCGTCGTCTTCCCAGGGACGCTGCCCGTCTTCGGCGCGATCGCCGCGCTCCTCGTCGTCGCGCCGAGCATCAACCAGTCGTTCTCCAAGGCCCTCGAGCGCTCGGTCGGCGTCATCATCGGCGTGATCGTCGGATCCGTGATCGGCACGGTGCTCGGCGGCGAGAGCATCATCGTGCTCCTCGCGATCGTGGCCGCGATCGCCGTCGGGTGGGCCGTGCGCCTGACCCCCGCCTCCGCGGTGCAGATCCCGATCAGCGCGATGCTCGTGCTCTCGGTGGGCGCGGTCACGCCGAACTACGCGCTCGACCGCATCCTCGAGACCCTGCTGGGCGCGGCGGTGGGAGTCGTCATCAACGTGCTCATCGTCCCTCCGGTCGTGCTGGCGCCGGCCGAGCGGGCGATCGGAGACCTCACCGCTCAGCTCGCCGCTGCCCTCGACGACCTCGGCGACGCCCTCCAGGCCCCCGTCCCGCGACGTCGGCTCGACGAGCTGCTCATCAACGCCCGGCTGCTGCAGACCATGCAGAGCAAGGCGGAGGAGGCGATCGCGACCGGCGAGGAGTCCCTCCGCCTCAACCCGCGCCGCTCCGCCCACCGGGACCGGCTGCTGGCCCTCGACTCCGTCGTCCCGCGGCTGGGGCGCATCGTGACCCGGGTCCGCGGCATGACCCGGACCGTGCACGACCTCTACGACGACGAGCTCGTCGGGGAGCCGACGATCGCCGACATCGCCGTCCAGCTGCACCGGGCCGCCCACGATCTGCGGCTCCTCGTGCAGTCCTCGGTCGACGTTCCCGAGCCGGAGGCGATCACGGACGAGCTGCCCGCTCTCACCGCGCCGCTCGTGATCGCGACTCCGCATCCGCAGCACTGGATCCTGCTGGGGGCGCTCGCCGAGGACCTGCGGCGCATCCGCGAGGAGATCGTCGGCGCGGAGTCCTGACGGGCGGTCGCCGAGTGGCGTCGGCGGGAGGGCTGCTCTTGCTGCGCTCGGCGTCTCACGCCGCGCGACGTGCGGGTCGTGGTGGCCTGCGGTGGTCAGCCGTCCTGCTCGCCGTCCTCCCTCGATCCGCCGCCCTCGACGAGCTCGCCGTCGCCCGGGTCCGGAGCGACCTGGTGCAGTGCCTCCGGATCGCTCGCCTCGGCGTGGAGGGTCTTGCCCTCGGCGATGAGGGAGTCGTCGTCGACGAGGATCCCGGCCAGCTCGGTGATGCGTCCCCGGAGAGCGCCGATCGGGTCCTCGGTGGGCGCGTCCTCCTCGGAGTGGTCGACCTCCGAGTCGGGGTAGCGGCGGAGGGCGGCCTCGTCCCGGTCGGGCTGCGGCGCCCGCGCGTGCTCGACGCAGAGGCGGGCGACCTCCTCCGCGTGCGCGTGCATCACGGAGTGGGAGGCGTCGGGGATCTCCCAGGCCCGCGCGTGCGGCATCGACCGGGCGATCTCCTCCGCCCACTCGCGCGGCACGAGCCGGTCGAACTCGCCGCGGATGACGAGGGCGGACGCGCGGATCCGGGGGACGGTCTCCTCGATCCGGTAGTGCATCATCTCGGGCAGCACGCGGGAGAACCAGCGCGGTCCGCAGAGGAGGTAGGCGCCCGCGGCGAGGATCGCGACCTTGAGGGGCTCGCGGACGCTCGACTGGGCGAAGCGGAGCGCGGCGGTCGGGAGGCGGCGCTCGTGCCGGTTCATCACGGGTCCGAGCAGGACGATGGTGGTCAGCTCCGGACGGCGCGCGGCGAGCTCGGCCACCACCTGCGTCCCCATCGAGTGGCCGAGGACGACGGGATCGTCGAGGCCGAGCTCGTCGATGACGGCGCCGACCAGCTCGGCGTAGTCGCCGATGTCCATGCGCCGCGCGTCGATCGGGTGCGGTACGCCGCCGAAGCCCGGCAGGTCGAGAGCGTGCACCGGACCGAACTCGTTGAGCGCGGGCGCGAGGCGCTCGAAGTAGGTGGCCGCGACTCCGATCCCCGGCACGAGGACGAACGTGCGCTCGCCGTCGCGCCCCACTGTGCTCACCCGCGCCCAGACGTCTCGGTGGTGCACCCGCTGGACCGAGACGTCGGTGCTGCGGGTGCGGCGGTGCGGATCCCGCCCCCGGGAGCGCGTGGTCGCGAAGACGTCGCGGACTCCGCGCCGCAGGGTCGTGGCGAGGGTGGGGAGGAGGTCGCTCGGGCGGAGCACGGGGCCTCCTTCGATCGGGGGAGTCGGTCGCTGCGAGCCTAGGCGCTCGCCGCCGGGCTCAGATCAGCATGTCGTCCGACCTGTGGAGGATCAGACGGGCCGGCCCGGTGTGGAGGACGCCGTTGGTCAGGGGGGCGGTCCGGACGCCGCCGCGCCTCCGCATCGCCCGGAACGCCCCGGGGGCGAGCACGACGTCCATCCAGGCGCAGGGGTTCGCCGGTCGTCCGCCCTGGAACTCGATCCGCTCCCCGCCCTGCTCGATCGCGAACGTGCGGCCGGCGAGCGCATCGACGTCGGCGCCGCGGACGATGATGTTGCGGCGGGCGTCGGCGGGATCGAAGGGCCCTGCGCCGAGCTCGGCGGCGATGTGCTCGAGGGTCTCGACCGCGAAGAGCGTGATCGCCGCGGGGCGGTGCGCGCGCTGGGCGAAGAAGCGGTCGCCGACGATGCCGAGGCCTGCGCGGATCTCGATCCGCTCGGGCTGCTCGTTGCCCTCGGACGGCACCGGGCCATCGGCGGGGCGGCCCTCGTAGCGGTGCAGCGGAGAGACGACGAAGCCCACGAGCTCGATCGCGGCGGCCTCCATGAGCCCACGGTACGCCGTGAGGGGGAGCAGCGGCGTCCGCCGGTCGGAGGCTCTGCGAGGCGCTCCGGGACACCGCGACGGAGCCTGGGTTCTGGTGGCTGCGGCGGCGTCCCGAGAGGGAGCCGTCTGCGCCGCCGCCGCCGATTCGCGGAGGGGGCTCCCGGCATGTATAGTCGTACCTCGTTGCGTGCGCCTCTGGCCCACGCGATGGACTGCGCCCGTAGCTCAACGGATAGAGCATCTGACTACGGATCAGAAGGTTGGGGGTTCGAATCCCTCCGGGCGCACTCTGGTTGAGACAGAGCAGAACGGCCCGCTTCGGCGGGCCGTTCTCGTTTTAACGGTCGCTCGTTCCGGTGGCCGTCGGCGTCGGTCTCCCGGTGAGTGCAGGGCGAGGGAACAGCCGGTCCTCCGCCTCGCAGGACGCCTCTTCGCGCCGTCGACGACGTCGACCGTCTTCCGCCCGCATCCGCGATCAGTCCGCGCCCGCGCTCGCGATCACTCCTCGCAGGCTCTGCGATCACCCGTCGCGAGCACGTCGCTCGGCTCTTCTCGCGCGCCGTTTCCTCCTCCACAGCGCCCATCTCGCGCCGTTCTCCACGGATGCAGCCGTACCGGCCGCGGTGACGTCGAACCGAGCAATACTCTCCTTCCGTGGGGCTGAACGGTCGCCGCCGACGCAGTGCGCTCGGTCGGCAGAGGAGAGGACATCGGATGAGTCGAACGGAACAGTCGGGGCGGGACGAGCGCGGACGACCCCGAGCGCGGACGGCGCGAGCGCTGGTCGGCACGACGGCGGGCTGCGTGCTCGTGAGCGGGCTGCTGGGCGGAGGCCTCGCGCCGCCGCCCGCCCTCGCCGCCGACGGTCCTCACACGACGATCGAGAACACCCTCCTGCAGGGAGGCGCGACGAACGCCGGCGTGACGACCGTCTCGGCCTGGGGCCAGAAGGGCGAGACGCTCCGGGTGGACCTCCACCCGCTCCAGGCGGGCTCGGGGACCGGCGAGGGCGAGACCGGCGGCGGTACCGCCCGGGTGACGGCTCCGGGCGGAGCCGTCCTCGACGAGCAGGACTTCGCGCCCGGAGCGGCGCCCTCGGTGTCCGCCGGCGGCTCGTTCGTGGCAAACGAGACCGGGGTCTTCCAGATCCGGGTGTCCGACGACGACGTGACGGCGCCGGTGAACCTCGTCTGGAGCATCGGCGTCCAGGACGCGCGGGGCGCGGCGGTCGCGGGCCGGGTGTGGTCCGAGTCCTATGCGATCCAGTCCGGGGCGAAGGAGTCCTACTCCTCGCCCGAGGAGCGGCGCTCCTCCTTCACCCTCCACGCCGTCACGGAGACGGGCGCCCGCTACGAGCTCGGGCTGCGCGGCTACGACGGGGTCGCCTCGACGGTCCAGGCCACGAACAAGGGCAACGTGAAGGTCGGGTCGTCCGATCCGTCCTACCTCTCGGTCCCCATGCCGCAGTCGAGCGAGGCGGGCGGGATCGGGGCTCAGTACGTGCAGGCGTCCGGACGCTCCGGGATCGACGGCCTGCAGACCTACAAGCTCTTCCTGGACCCGCCGTCGTCCGACCTGCCGGAGTCGATCGCTCCGGCTTACCGCGCGCCGACGATCGAGGGCCTCGCCTTCCGGCGGTCGTCCGCGGGCTCCGACGCGGGCACACTCACGGGCGTCCTGGGGACGCAGCCGGGCACCGTCGTCGTGGACGTCGATGCGGACGGGGACGGCTCCTACGACAGCGAGCGCGACGTGCACCTCACCCGGATCGCGGGGACGACCGGTCCCTTCTCGGTCGACTGGGACGGACGGGACGCGAAGGGCGGGACGGTCGACGTGACCGACCCCGACGTCACCTTCCGCGCCTCCATCGGCCGCACGAACGAGTTCCACTTCACGCGGGTCGACGCCGAGACGTCCGCCGGCGGCGTGTCCGTCGTGAGGTCGACCGGCGGCGGCGACGACCCGTCGATGGTCCACTGGGACGACTCGCTCCTCGCCGGATCGAACTCGGAGCGGTACTCCGGCACCTCCGCGGTGACGTCCGGCGACGGCGGCACCGACTCGTCCGGCGGGGTGCACCGCTGGGAGGGCGACGACTCCGGGCGAGGCCGCATCCCCAACGCCAACGACTCGGTGCACGGCTCCTACGGCGACCTGCGGGCGATCGACGACTGGGCCTACGGCTCGGACGGTGCGGTCGCGGTCGCACGCCTCGATCCGCTCGCGCCGCACGTGACCATCGCGAAGACCTCGTCGGTCGACTCCGCCACTCCGCTGCTCCGCGGCGCCCGCGTGCCCTACCGGGTGACGCTGACCTCGGACGGGACCGGGGACTACTCCGACGCCGCCGTCATCGACTACCTCGACAAGGGCGTGCTCGACGACGCCGAGCTCGACTCCGGCTCCCTCCGCGCCTCGCAGGGCACGGCCACGATCGATGCGGAGACGGGCCGCATCTCCTGGGCGGCCGGCAGCCTGCCTGTCGGGGCGACGGCCGAGCTGACCTTCGACGTGATCGTGACCGGCGAGGGGGACCGCGCGCTGACGAACACGGCCTGCCTCGCCGATGCGCCCTTCGCTCCCGCCTCGTCCGGCACGGGGACCGACGCGAACCCCTGCGCCACCGTCCCGCACGACATCGGCGAGGGGTCGCTCCTGATCCGGAAGACCGCGTCCCAGGCGAGCGCCGAGCACGGCGGCACGGCGGGCTTCGACATCGTCGTGGCGAACACCGGAACGGTCGACGCGACGGACGTGACCGTGACCGACGTCCCGACGCTCGACCACCTGCTCGAGGCGACCATCGAGAACGGCGCCGGAGGAACGCAGCCGGCCACGGAGCCCGTCACGGGTCTCGACATCCCCGCCGGCGGCCAGGTGTCGCTGCACGTCAGCGGCCGGGTCGCCGACGGGTACGACGCCGCGACCCTGCCCAACCGCGTCTCGATCACCCACCAGCCCGAGGGCTTCGACCCGCCGACGGTCGAGAACGCCTGCGCTGACGATGCGACGTCGTCCTGCGCCGAGATCCCGGTGCCGCCCGTCGAGGGAAGGCTCTCCATCGAGAAGACGGCGATCGGGAATCAGGTCGACCACGGCGGGCGTGCCGGGTTCCGGATCGTGGTCGCCAACGAGGGGGCTCGGCCGGCGGACGGGGTGACCCTCACCGACATCCCCGAGCTCGCGCACCTGAGCGACGTCACGATCTCCCGGGACGGCGGCCCGGCGTCGTCCGACCTGACTGTCGAGAACCTGTCTCTGGCCCCGGGAGCGTCGACGACGTTCACCGTGACCGGACGGGTCGCCGACGGCGTGGACGCGTGGACCATCCCCAACCGGGCACGCCTGACCGAGGTCCCGGAGGGCTTCGATCCGACGACCGTCCTGCACCCGTGCGCGGACGACGGCGGAGCCAGCTGCGCCCAGGTGGCGGTGCCTCCGGTCGGACTCGTGCCGACGGTCCTCGCCTCGACGGGAGCGGCGGCCGGGCCCCTCGCGGCCGGAGCCGGCGCTCTGCTCCTGGCCGGCGGCGCCCTGACGGCGCTGCGCCGTCGCTCGACCCGCACCTCGTGAACCGGAGCCCGGGCCGCTGCAGCGCGGCCCGGGCTGCCGGACCCTCTCCTCGAAAGGCACTACTGCATGACCGAGCACGGCCTCCCCTACCGCATCACCGAGCGCTTCCCTCTCCCCGATGGACGCGTCGGCGTCAGCACCTGGTGGTCCGCCGACCCGGAGCAGCTGGAGCAGCAGCTCCGCACGCGCTCCGGGCATCCGCATCCCGAGAGGGAACCGGTCCGGAGACTGCACCTCGCGACCGCGACGATCGTGCTGATCGAGGAGCGGACCGCGGGAGGCTTCCGCCCGCTCGACCCCCACCTCCGAGCCCGCACCGATCCGCGCTGGCGCCGGGCTCTCCTGCGGTCGCGCAGGTCGGCCCGGCTCCGGCAGATCATCGGCCCGCGGGACCTGCCGAGGACGGATCCGCCGGTCGAGGTGTCACGGCACGTCGATCCGACACGTCGAGTGTGAAGGAGGCGGGCGGAGAGCTCGGCACCTGATGCGCGGTGAGGGTCTCCCCGCAAGGACGCCGTCAGGTCAGGCGGCTTCCTCGAGGTCGTCCTCGACTGCGACGGGCGCGTCGACCGGGGCGCACGGGGGAGCCGACTCGGCTGGGGATGCCGAGGCCGCGATGCGCGAGCGCTCGAGCCCGGCGAGGAGCACGGCGAAGGCCTCCTCGAGCTCGGCGGTGTCGCGGAGCAGGACGCGCTCACCGCTCGTCGGATCGAGGCGGACCGTCCGATAGGCCGGGCGGGGGAGGTCGGAGACCAGGGTGATGATGCCGAGGACGCCGCCGCTGCGGCGGGCGCGCGCGGTCCAGCGGTTGGCGTGGGTGCGGAGAAGGATCATGACCGGGGCCGTCCTCGGTGACGTGGTGCAGGAGCGGGGGGAGGGGGGTGTCGCTGGCGGTGCGGGGATCCTCTCGAAGCTTGCTGCACGAAGGGCCTCCGCTTCCTGTGCTTGACAGCAGAGCCGAGCAGCGGTCACCGGCGCCGGGCGGCCGCCGCGGCGTGCAGGGCCCGCAGGAACTCGGGGACGACCGGGTTCCCGGTGTCGCGGGCGAGCACACCGATCTCACGGCTCGCGCCCGGATCGTCGATCGGGATCTCGCGGACGTCGTCGTCGACCGAGGACGGGCTCGGCGGCAGGATCGTGAGTCCGAGGCCGGCTGCCGCGAGTCCCCGGGCGGCGCGGTAGTCGCCGACCTCGAACGCCGGCACGGGGTCGCGGCCGTCCACGGCGAGCAGGCGCCGGGCCGACTCGTGGAGGCCGTAGCCGGGTGCCAGCATGATCAGGTCGAGGCCGCGGAGGTCCTCGACCGTGACCGAGCGCCGCGAGGCCAGCGGATGACGGGGGTCCACGACCGCGAGGAGAGGCTCCGAGTAGAGGGTCGTCGTGGTGGTTCCGGGGAGATCGGGCGGATCCGCGACGATCGCCAGCTCGGACTCGCCCTCCGCCACGGCCCGCAGGCAGAGGGCTCGGGAGCCGTGACGGAGCCCGAAACCGACTTGCGGCCAGCGGCGGCGGAACCGGCGGATCACATCCGGCACGAAGCTCTCCCCGAGGAGCGTCTGAAAGGCGAGGTCGATCCGGCCGTGCTCCACGTCGCCCGCCAGTCGCACCTCCGCGAGCCCGGCGCGGATCACCGACATGCCGTCCTGAGCGACCTCGGCGAGACGGGTCCCCGCCTCCGTCAGCACCACCCCGCGGCCCTCCCGGCGGACCAGGGGAGTGCCGACCAGGGCGGACAGCCGGGCGAGCGACCGGCTCGCGGTCGGCTGCGGGATCCCGAGCTCGGCGGCCGCCGCCGTGACGCTCCCGGTCTGGGCGACCGCGACGAGCAGGGGCAGGAGGCGGAGGGTCGCGGGCCAGTCGTCGGACACGCCACCACCCTAGATCCGGACATGACCAGAACGCATGAACAGTACGAGAAAGGACATTAGTCATGCACCCGGAGGCGGTCTACCGTCGGAACCATGAGCACCGCCGCACGCACCCGACCGATGCGCGCAGCGGCACCCTTCTCGCAGCGGCGGCTGACTATCGCCCTCCTCGCCGCCGGAGTCGCGACCTTCGCCGAGCTCTACGCCGTGCAGAGCGTCCTCCCGCAGCTCGCGCGGGAGTGGGCCCTCGCCCCGTCCGACGCCGCGCTCACCGTCTCGGCCGCGACCCTCGGGCTGGCGCTCTCGGTGCTGCCGTGGGCCTCGGTGGCCGAGCGCATCGGACGGCTCGAATCCATGCGGATCGCGGTCCTCACGTCCGTGGTCCTGGCGCTGCTCGCCTGCATCGCCCCGACCTTCGAGCTCCTCCTCGTCCTGCGCTTCCTCGGGGGAGCGGCACTGGGTGCGGTCCCGGCGCTCGCCGTCGCGGCGATCCACGACCGGGTCGGAGGCGCCGGAGCGACGGCCGCCGCGACCGCCTACGTCTCCGGGACCACGATCGGCGGTGCTGCCGGACGACTGCTCGCCGGACCGCTCGCGGCGGCGCTCGGATGGCGCGGAGCCCTGCTCGTGGTGACGGCCGTCTGCGCGGCCGCGGCGATCGTCTTCGCGGTGCTCGCGCCCCGGGGCGGCGGCGCGCGCGAGGCGGCCCCCGGCGGCTGGCGAGGGAAGACGGTGCAGGTGCTCCGCGATCCGATGCTCGTCGCGATCGCGCTGCAGACCTTCCTCGCGGTCGGCGTGTTCGTCGCGGTCTACAACTACCTGGCGTTCCGGCTCGAGGCGCCGCCGTTCGCACTCGCGCCCGCGCTCGTCTCCCTCCTCTTCGCCGCCTACCTCGCGGGAACCGTCTCCTCCCGGCTCGCGGGGAGATGGGGGCCGCGGATCGGCCCCCGCCTCGTCATGCGGATCGGCGTCGCCCTGATGATCGTCGGACTGCTGGTGATGCTCGCCGAGAACGTCGCCGTGGTGATCGCGGGACTCCTCGTCTTCACGGCCGGCTTCTTCGCCCTGCACGCGACCGGCGCCGCCTGGACGGGAGCGCGCGCGGCTCCGGCACTCCGCGGGCACGCCGGCGCGGTCTACACGATCGCCTTCTACGCGGGCTCGGCCGCCGGCGGGTGGCTCCTCGGCCTGGCCGTCGGAGCCGGTGGCTGGCCGGCGCTGACGGCGGTGACGATCGGCCTGCTGCTGGTCGGAGCGGGGATCGTCAGCCTCCCGTCGCGCACCACCGCGGCCGGGCGCTGAACCCCCGCCTCCGTCGACCGCACCCCGAGCTCCGCCCGGCACCTCCCCGCAGCGAGCGAGGTGCGACATGATGGCCCGACTGCACGAAGCGGGGGACGGCATGGCGCGGAGCACCGGAGCGGACGGCTCCCCACGCGAGAGCGGCGGGACGGACGAGGGCGGCACCGACCCGCGCTACCACGCGGGCTTCCAGCGCGGCTACGACGGACGCGAGGCCGAGCGGCGCGGCAGCGGAGAGGAGCGCCTCCGCTCCCCGTTCCTGTCGGGCGGGACCTCGTGCATCGGGCGATCAGCTGGCCGGCGAGGTGGCGGGTCCGCTCCCGAGCAGGAGGACGTGCGATCGGTCGACGGCCCGACGGGCTCCCGAGTCTCCGGCCGACGGACCGCTCCGGAGCGCGCGAGAGCGGCGGTGCGGGCCGTCCCGACACCCGCGGAGCCGACCGCGCCCCGACCCGCGGAGCCGACAGTCCCACTCCCGACCGAGCCGACCGTCCCGCTTCCCGCCGAACCCGACCCCGCTCCCGGCGACGCGGCACCCGACTCCGGTGACCGTCACGACGCGACCGACACCGACCCCCGCCCCGCTGTCTTCACTCGCCGCATCGCCGGAGCCCTGGCGGTCGTCGGCGGCGTGAGCGTCCTCGTCGGACTCCTCGCCCTCTGGAACAGCTCCCACAGCTGGTACGACTACTCGCCGTCGCAGAGCGCCTTCGGGCCCGAGCAGTACCTCCGCGTGCTCAGCGACAACGCGATCGGACCGTTCCTCACCGTCGGCCTGATCGCGCTCGGCCTGGCGGTCGTGGTCCCGCTGCTGAGGGCTCCCGGCCGATGACGCGGGTCCGCCTGCTCTGGGCCGCCTCCATCGCGGTCACCGTCGTCCTCTGGGCCGCAGTGCTCGCGCTCCCGGTCGTGGTCCTCCTGCTGCCGAACCAGTACCAGGGCGACTCGATCACGGTCCCGCCGGAGCTCTACGTGCGGCAGGCGCTCGCGATGGTCGCGCCGCCGCTCCAGACCGCCGCCCTGGTGATGCTGGGGGCGCTGATCGTCGTCGCGGTCGCGCGGCGCCCGCCGGCGAAGGCCCGCACGACGGAGGCGGCGAGCGGCTGGGACGACGCCGTCCTCCTCGACCCGGACGGCCGCGAGCAGCGCGGGACGGGCCCCGCAGGCCGCTGAGCATCCGCTGCAGGATCGGGAGCACCCGCTGCTCCCCGGTCGGAAGCCGCTCCTCCGGATGCACCCGCCCTTCACGCCGGCAGCAGCTGGAACCGCTTCTGCGCCGCTCCGCCGGCGACGAGGTCCGCGAGCAGCTCGCCCAGGACCGGGCCGAACTTGAAGCCGTGCCCCGAGAACCCGGTCGCCAGAGTCACGCGGCCCACGCGGTCGAGCACGAAGTCCTCGTCGGGCGTGCTGTCGTAGAGGCAGCTGATCGGAGCGGCGCTCGCCGCGTCCACGCCCGGGATCCACTCCGCGACGTAGCCGACGAGGCGGGCGAGCGCTCCGGGCTCGGGCTCGAAGGTGCGCTCGTCCGGATCGACGACGACACCGGTGCTGTGCTCGCCCACCTTCACCCCGACTCCGGGCGTCGCGAGCCCGTAGACGACCGGCAGGCCGGCGCGGTGGTGGGCGAAGCTCGGCCACGAGTCGAGGGGCGGGTCGGTCGCGAAGTGCGCGGGCTGCTCCTGTGTGACGCGCAGCGGAGGGAGGCGTCGGCCGGCCGCACGGACGAGGCCGTCCACGAGCGGCGGCGTCCAGGATCCACCGGCCACGACGACCGCGTCCGCGTCGAGAGCGCCGTCGGTGGTCAGCACGCGCACGTCGTCGGCGCGCTCCTCGATGCCCAGCACCCGCGTCCGCGTCCGGAGGACGGCGCCGCGTCCGAGGGCGGAGTCGAGCATCGCGTCGATCGCGGCCGCCGCGTCGAGGCGTCCGCCCTCGGGGTGCAGCAGGACGTCGGTCTCGAAGCGGAGTCCCGGCCAGCGCCGCTGCGCCTCGTCCGCCTCGATCCGCACCACGGGGATCCCGTCGCGCAGGAGGACAGCCTCGACGGCGGCCAGGACGGCGGGGTCGCCGTGGTCGATCGCGCCGACCGGGTGCAGCAAACGGCGGCCGGTCTCGGCCTCGAGCCGTGCCCAGGCGCGCCCGGCCCGTCCGGTGAGGGCGCGGTAGTCGTCCTCGAGGTAGCCGCGGCGGAAGATGCGCGTCTCGCCGTGGGACGAGCCGCGGTCGTGGCCCCGCTCGAACTGCTCGACGAGCACCACGCGGTCGCCGCGCTCGGTGAGGGCGCGGGCTGTCGCCGCTCCGACCAGGCCGGCTCCGACGACGACGACCTCACGGGTCACGGGGTCTCCCGGGAGGCGCGGCGCACGCCGAGCAGGACCACCAGACGGAGGAACCCGACGAGTCCCATGCCGATCAATGCGGCGATCAGCATCAGCACGGCGACACCGGCCACCCAGGTCGTGTCGCCGGTCACCGACTGCGCCGCGAACTCGGTGCAGAACAGCGCCAGCCCGGCGTAGCTCAGGATGAGGACGGTGATCGTCCCGGGGCGGCGGAGGCGCTGCGCGGGCGTCCGCCAGAGGGCGGGCGGCTCGAGCCAGCGGCGCAGCAGCCGGATCACGAGGGTGCCGACCAGGCCGAGGAAGCCGGCCGCGATCAGGATGATGCCCGCGCCGCCCAGCCCCGACGCCTCGACGCCGGCCAGCTCGAGGGCGATCCCGATCGCGACGCCGACGGCTCCGGCGCCCCCCGCGATCATGGCCGCCCACACCCCGAAGCCGCCGCGGAGGACGCTCTCACGCTCGGGACGCGACGGGTCGGCGTCCATCGGACGCTGCTGGCGCGGGCGGATCGGCGCGGGGGGAGCCGACGCAGGCGCTGCTGCCGGAGAGGTCGCGGCCTCGGACACGCCCCAGACCGGAGCGGCGTCCGGCATCTGCGACTCGATCACGTTCTCGCGCACCGGCACAAAGCGCAGCGGCGCGTCGATCCGCACCTGCGGCCGCCCGCGCACGACGATCGTCGCCCCCAGGTCGGCCCCGCGCTCCAGCGCGACGGGTCCGAGCAGGAGCCCGACCGCCGGATCGATCCGCCACGCGTCCGACCGGGGAGCCGACCCGTACCACTCCGCCGACGCGGCACCACCGAGATCGATCGCGATCGGCCGTCCGTCGCTGTAGCTCGTCACCGGCACGAGCGACCGGCCGGAGTTGCGCACCCGCGCGCCGATCCGCCACCAGTCGTCCCCGGCGTGAGTCAGCCGCACCTCGACGTCGACCAGCGACGCCGGCACCGCCCGCCGTCGCCCGATGACCACCGCGACGACCGCGAGCCCGGCGATGACCAGCCCGCCGAGCAGACCGACCACTCCGATGAATATCTCCATGGGAGCAGTCAAGCAGGCGCGGGTCCCGGGCGCGGGCGCGAGGCGGGCGCGGTCCGGGCGGGCCCTCCGCCGCTTCCCGACGCTCAGACGCCGCTGCTTCCGGCCCGGCCGCGGATCCCGACGCTCCGTGTGGACCGCCGACCCCACGACGGCACGCTGCGCATACTGAGGAGGCGCGTCACCTCGACGGCATCGCGGGTCTCGTTGCAGGAGGGGTCGATCGTGCGCCACTGGTCGGCCGTCCCCATCCGCCGGCGCCCTCGTCGGTGGGCCGGCGCGATCCTCGCTCTGCTGGGGGCCTCGGCGCTCGCCGTCGCAGCCGTCGTGCTGTCGGAGACGGCGGGAGGAACGGGGCCGGAGTCGGTTCCCTCGTCCGCCGGTGCGCCTGCCGGGTCGAGCAGTCCCGCTGCACCCTCGCCGACCAGCCCCGCTTCCGCCGAGCAGTCCGCTCCGAGCATGGAGCCGACCGCTCCGTCCCTCGCGATGCTGGCCACCCTCCCCGCTGTCGAGGGACCCGCCGCCGTCCCCTACGACCGCGACCTCTTCGGTCAGGCGTGGTCGGACGTCGACCGCAACGGCTGCGACACCCGCAACGACGTCCTCGGCCGTGACCTGCTCGGCCCCGTGTTCAAGCCCGGCACCCGCGACTGCAAGGTCCTCACCGGCACCCTGATCGACCCCTACGACGGCGCCACGGTCGCCTTCGTCTCCGGGACCGACACCTCCCGCCTGGTGCAGATCGACCACGTCGTCGCCCTGGGCTGGGCCTGGCACCACGGCGCCTGGTCGTGGACGGACGACCAGCGCCTCGCCTTCGCGAACGACCCCGCGAACCTCGTCGCCGCCTCCGAGCGGACCAACCGCGCGAAGAGCGACGCCGGTCCGGGGGAGTGGCTGCCGCCGGTCGCAGAGCTGCGCTGCGGGTACGTGGAGCAGTTCGTGGCGGTGCTGGGCGAGTACGGGCTCGGGACCGACGCCCGGGACCGGGCGGCGTCGGAGGCGGTGCTGGCGGGGTGCTGACTTTCATCGGGCAGTGCAGCCCGCGGTGCCCGTGCGCCCTCGGCTAGCCAGAGCGGCACTATGGCCTTCGACTCGGACACGCACTGGAACGACTCGGACCCGTTCGACCGATTGGCTACCCGTAGGCGTCCCACCCGCCGCCTATCGGCCGGCGAGGACCGCGTCACCGCGATCGTGCTGCTCGTCTTCCTGCTCGTGCTCGGCGCGATCCTCTTCGTCCTCGTCCTCATCGAGAACCTAAACTTCGATGCGTCACGAGTCCACGAACGCCGGGGCGGCACCTCAGTTCTGGAGCAGACGACATGGATCGTCCCCGCCGCTTTAGGCCTCTCCGTCCTCGCAACGATCATCGGTCTCGCCCGGCCCGACAGATCCCACCACATCTTGTGGATACCCGTGGTCGGCGCGGTGACCACCGTCGTCGCCTTCCTGATAGCGACAGGGATCGTGATCGTCGCTGCCCGGTGACCCGCGACGGGAGCAGCTTTCGCCGGAACCTGTCCACCAAGATATCCGCACCAGGTCCCAGCTCTACGAAACCGGGCCGTGCCCTAAACAGTAAAAGAGATCCGATTACCTGCTCGAGCGGACTGCCCGGTCGACGATTTAGCGAAACCCATGCAATGTATAGGCAAGCGGAAGCTCTGCTGCGATCATCGACGATCCTCGGTCAATGGCCCGCCACAACGCACCAAGGTCGTCGAACGTTCACGGACGAACGCCGTACCTATTCTTGTAGGTACTGTCCGATTTCTGAACGACGATCCGCAGGAATTCTCAGGTAGGAGGCCCAGGCGCGATCGAGATCGGTCTGTCCACGCCTGCCTCGCTCAATCCATCTGCGCAACCGCCTATAGTCGCCAGGCGTGAGCTCGCTTGCCGCGGTCACAAGGTGCTGAACTTCGATTGCGTCACCGACTCGGCCGGCCCGACAGCGGGCGCATTCCGTCACTAGAACCTCTACCGATGACCTGTCTGGCATGACGAGAATGCGTCGAGAAACGGCGAGAACGGCAGTCATCAAGGAGTCGTCGGGGTATGACTCGGCTCCTGCGATGCCGCACAGGGTGCACATGAAGCCATCGCGGGCAAGAACTGCTTGTCGTTCTTTGCTTGGCAGTGACTTTACCGCTAACGATCGTCGGCGTTCTTCTGCGTCCCAGACGGCAACGCCCTCTTTCACGAAACGCTGGTCCTCGGTCGTGAGCGAGGCGTCCTCAGTGCTCGAATGAATGATCCATCCATAACTTCGAAGATCTCGAACTCGCCGGTCCACTTGGGACACGCCGGGAAAGGCCTCTCGGAGCTGATTCTTCGTGAATGTCTGCCCCTCGTGAACTTCTTGTAGAAGCCAGAGCGCACCGCGCACCATAGTGCCCGCCGAGAGTGAAGGGTCATTCCAACGGGGTGGTTTCACGATTCCTTCCATCAAAGGTCGAAAATTGGTTTAGATCCGGGCTACAAAGCGACTAGCTACGGCACGCTCCTCGACTAACGCGAGTAGTCCCAGGGGGGTGCTTTTAGACAGATATCGTCGCCTAGAACAGGAAACCCGTCTTTGATTGCCTCTGGTGGGACATCAAGCTTACAGGATGCCCAAGTGCCGTAGCGAGTTCCGTCCTGTGGAAGGTTCGCTGCAATCCACTCGCGAGCCACCCATCCCACCCCCGTCAGGGCTAGTTGGTCAGTCATTCGAACAAGAATGAGGTACCAATGCTCATCGTATCGCATCACGTCGCTCTCGTGTCGGGAAAGATAAGCGACGAAACGCCCTGTTCGAGTTGTAGTTTTCACCTCTAAATGGGCAGTGGTCTTGTCTCGCGAAAACGCAATGTCGTAGCCAAATCCATCGGACCAGGTAGAAACGTGGTCGACGCTACAACCTGGAGCATCTTTCAGCAGAGCAACAAGCGCTTCCTCTCCCGCGGCACCAATCTGTGCACGGGCGGCTGCATCTACTTTGCCCCACTTGCGCTGAACTTGCTGATAAACCTCGAGCTCGCTCAGGCCAAGCGCTCCTCCGGCTGACGAAAAGTCTGTCGGAAGTTCGTCGGGCGAACGCACGAGGATATCGAAGTCGCGAAACCAGAGGGGGTCGTCCACTTCAAGAATGGCATCTAAAATCAGATTCGCCGACGGTATGCCTGGTTCAGCCGCCTCAAAAACTTTTGCGTCATTCAGCCAATTCAATGCAGTCGAATATTGTCCAGGCGATAGATCGCTATACGCGAGGTGATTAGTCAAGATGGCCCTAGCTCGGGAGATGCCACCGCTTGGAGCGACGATGTCGACCCAGCGCTTCGCCGCGCGCAGAATTGGTTCAGGCGGAAGTGACATTCAGATGACCAATCAGAGCGCGGAGGTCGACAGCATCGAGACCACCGCCGACAGAGGGCTCGTCATCCAAGTCGGCGAGTCGCTGGACCGCAGGATCATTCAGAATTCCGCCCATAAACGCTAATTTGGTGGACAGCCGCGCGGCGACCACGTCGTCGATAGTGCCCTCCGAAGCGAGTACGGTTATACGTGTCGTCACGTCCGGACTTAGCCCGAGCCGATGAATCCGGTCAAGACTTTGCAGAAATCGTCCTGCTGCGAAGTCTCGATCGACATAAACGGCGTCATGGCATTCGTGATGCAGGCTCAAACCTTCGCCTAGCGTCGCAGGATTGGATAGAAGTACAAATGAATCGCTATCTTCGCGAAAGCGCCGGATATGTTCTTGCCTATCTGGCGTGCCACCGTGAATGACTACCGGTCCGAATTGCGAGAGTAAACCTCTTAAGGTATTTAAACTTCGAACGAACGTCGACCAAACTAGCGTCTTTCGTCCTTTCGCAGCATTGTCTCGAACAATTGCCAGAACTTCCTGATATTTCGGCGACATCTCATAGGACGGGAGATCTCGCATCAGTTCAAAGAGAGACGACCGTCGCGGAATAGCGAGCGGCGGAACCTGGTAAGCAAGGGGCTCATTCCGTGTTGTCCCTACTGTGAGAAGAGCGGGGCTCGTTGCGGCCATAAGGAGATAGATCATGATGCGCCCGAGAGATTGAAAGTCACCTTCCTGTCCCGCGGCCCGAGCGGAGAACCGCCCAACCAGCGCCTCATAAATTTCGGCATGCAAGGGTGGAAGGGGGAGCGATCTGAGTGTCGTTTCGACAGGCGGTAAAGCGAGCTCTGCCTTCGTGGTCCGTGTGAACAGCGGCTGAAGTGTGCGGCTTGCTTGACCAAGATCGCCGCCGTTGACCGCGCTGATAACACTTTGGCGCCCAGTTCCAGGCCACACGAATGCGAAGAGATTCTCGAGGTCTTTCGTGCCGTTCGGGGCCGGAGTTCCCGTCAGGATAAGTCTACGTCGAGTACGCGGTCCGAGCGCGAGACATGCCGCCCCGTAAGCGCCATTTGCTCCTAGTTTCATCCGATGCGCCTCGTCCAGGATCATCATGGACGGGCGCTCTGTGAGCCAACGACTCAGGGATCCAACCATGTTCGGCAAGCGTTCGTAGTTCACTAGAACAACGTCTGACGCGCTCGCTATTGGGGTCGGAGCCTCTTGCACTGCAAGTGGTGGCTGCAGACACACCTTATTTTCTGCTTGCCAGGCTGAGTAGCTCGATTTGGGTCCGACAACGAGGAGACGCTCGATTCCGTCCTTTAGGCGTAGAGCTTGAAAGACGGCGAATGCAACCCGTGTCTTTCCTGCGCCCGGCACTGAAAAGTTTGCTCCATGTCGCAAAGAGAGAAGCTTTGCGACGTCCCGTCGCTGAAAAGTCGTAAGATCGCCAACCCAGTCAGTACCTAGTTGCGACATCAGCGTCTCTTCGCTGACCTCTTCTGCGCTCTCTCGTGTACTGAGCCGATCTGAGACAATTCGTGCATCGTGCAAGGAGTCGACCACTAAAGTCTGTAGCGATTCTTCCCAGACTACTTCGCCCTCCTTTTGGTGTGACCACCGCCCAAGATGCTCGAGGTTTGTGAGGAGGTCATCGAGGTCAATCTCGATGCTGACGGGGGAGCGCTGGGTACTCGATTCAAAGCCCACCGCCAGCCGACGAAGGTCGTTCTCTAGCCCAGGTCGGGCACTCAGCTGCGCGCGAGTCACCTCCTGAGCGAATCCAATGTGAAGGGTAGCCTCCGGAGGCGTCATTAGCGTCCCCGAACTGCTTCTAGCAGCCATGCGACGCCCTCACTCGGCGCGGAGTACGCCCGCCCAGCTTGTTTCGCCAGATTCTGAAGACTGTCTCGCAAGACTATAAGTGCGTCATCAAAAGCCTCGTCGTCGAGAGCACGCTTGCTCCTCGCCTCCGCAAATTCGCTTGCGCATTGAGTCACATAATCTGCGGCATCGGTAAGTCGTTCTGGGACGGCAATCTTGCGCTTGACTAGCTCGGCATTCTGTCCGGCGAGCTTCACGGCAACGTCAAAGGTCTGACGCGCCTGCTTCATAATTGATGATGCAGCTACGATTTCTTCCGCAGTGGAGTTCGCGGTGTCGCTCGTTATGGCTTTCGCGCGGAGGAGCTTGCCGGTAAGCGCTTCAACAGCCTTCGTCTCGTTGTCGGCACTTGGTAACGATGCGCCGGGAATTCCTGGGACAGTGACGCGCTGCGAGGGCGCGATCGATGACTTCAGGGAATCCGGAAGACGCTCTTCCAGATATCGCTGATGAAAGTCAGACTCAGCGAGACGAAGTGAAGTTTTTGGGTAGTCAAGTAAGACCATAGCCAATCGTGACTGCATGAGTCTTTTCGCGGCGTCGGGATCCGCGTGCTTAAGCTTGGCGTAGTCTCGATGTAGTTCTCGCAGCTTTTCTTGGTGCTGCTCAAAATCGACAAGGCGCAACGACGCGCCGGTTGAGGATTGACTACGGTCGATCGCATCAAGTATCTGACGATATACCCAGCGATCGCGCTGAAGAGTCGCGAGTTTGATGTTGAAGTCGCGGGCAACGTCTATTTCGGTTCTTCCCCGGCCAAGCTCTTCATCTATAGCGATGAGTCTGTTGATATATGAGTAGTCCCGCCGCCTGTCCCTACGCAATTGGAGGGAGAGTTCAACAGCGTTGATGTCATGGCGGGAAGTGTCATCCGGTAGAACACCCACTTTGATGATTTGCGCGCCTAGGTCTCGGAGGGCGGCTGCGCGTGTATTGCCATCGACAAGGATGCCATTCGGGCTCACTATGCCAGGCTCGCGCTGGCCGTCGTCGTCGAGTTCGTTCAGTAGCGCTGTGTAGTCAGGATCGATCTGGTCCGGGTTTGAGGGTCGTTGCTTGAGTAGATCGTGGAGGTATGTTTGTGCGGCGTTACCCCAAGGATCTTCGTCGAGCGCTTTACTTCGTTCGGGGTCGAGTGTGCGTTGAGCGCGAATTCGGTGAGTGTCCGGGTTGAAATACAACATTTCGACCGGCATGGAAATGATGTATAGATGACGCGATTCTCCGCGCCAGTCGATGGTAATCTTTCCGCCTTCTTCATTCATTGCCTGCTTGAGACGCTGGCTAATTACGGCTGCAATCTCGTTGCTTTTCGGGGGTAGGCCGAACTCAGTCATTGATGGTCCTTCGAGCGGTTATGATGGTTTGGTCGAACTGTTGCTGCGGGATTATAATCTTGCCAGTCTTAAGATCGCTGGTTCCCATATCTAGATCCCATCTATGAGAAACCACAGATTTCGGGCTTTAGCGCCGGTCGCGCAAGAGCTTCTCCTGGTAGAATCCATGTTCGCTTGAAGGCCGGAGTGGTTCTACCGCTGTATAAAAGTGCGTCACAAAAGCTTGTGCCTGACTCCGATCGATGGTTTGCATTATTTTTCATCAGAAGTCCTTTGAGCCGCGAAGTGGATTCGGGACGAGCCCGACTGGCAAGAACGCGATCGTCGTGTGGCAAAGGGCGCGATAAGATGTTCCGGCGGCAGCGGTTGCTCTGTTCATCCTCCTAGGTTTGCGGTGCACACTGCACACGCTACAGGGAGTTAGACGCGTCCGCGCGAAGAATCTGTCCAATTGCTAGCTCGCTTTGCCTTGCCAAGTGCTCACTGCACAAGCCGTGTGACCACAAGTAGCTGAGCGTTTGTCGTTAAAGTAGTTTTACGCGAGATAGGAACGAGTCCGACCGTTGAACGCGCTCGGCCCCGCAAATGGGCGGAGTGCGACGCGAGGACCCGAGCTCGACGGTCCTTCCCGTGAAGATGGCAAAACTACCTAGCCGTAGGGTGGCGTGTTGGTGGAGAGGCGGTGGCCAGGCACCATTCGGGTGGCCGAGACGTATCGGCGTAGCTCAATCTGCAGCGTCTACCAGGTGACCGGGCCCAGCGAGTGACCACGGTTCTGATGTTGAGCATAGATGTCAGAGTTGGCTTTGCGTGCGGGAACTCAGCAAGGGTCCGTTCTGAGATTCGGAGGTGGCGACGTCACCGTCGGCGAATGAGAGGCGCCGCGGTATCCGGCTCCTCGCCGCTCGCTGCAGCTCGCCACGTACCGCCGTCAAGCCTGACGGTGTCAGGGTCGTCGTCTGTAGCCGGCGTAACGCGAACGCTAACCAGCTCACCCGGTTCGGGAGCCACTACACCCAGAGATGACGCGACGAAGCGGTGGTGGGCAGAGTCGCCGCCAAGGATGATGAAACCCTCGGGTCGAAGGCTGCTCCGGGCGCCACCGTTCTCTCGCACGCGCTTCATAAAGTCGTCCTGCTGGGCGACGGTTGCAACCGCGTTGCGGCCGATGCGCTGCCGGACGACGCGTCGGAAGAGCTCATTTACGCGAGCTTGCCCCGACTTCTGGTTCGCGAAGATGGCGGCGATGTCGGCAGGATCGGCGTGGAGGAGAACGTTTGGCGGCAGATCGCCGGGGCGGTGGAGCCATCGGACCGCTAAGCGGCCTTCTCGGTTCAAGCCGACCTTCGCATCTCGGTTCGCACCTGGGCGGAGATGCTCGGCGGATGCTCGAACGATCCCGACGGCGAACTCGCTCGTGACGTCGTTGACGTGTCCGACGAACAGCAGGTGCCCGATCGCCTCCGGCGGAATCATCCATTGGAACATGGTCTGCGAGAACTTGCAGTCAACGTCGTGGCCGGCCACCCGGTAGTCGAGGGTGATGCCCTCGTCGATGACGTCATCGAACTCTCGGCGGAGGTTGATCTCGAAGAGAGTGCCGAAGTGCGTGCGCTCGGTCTTGTGCAGCTGCGCCCACGAGTACCGGCCGGTCCGCTGGCCGTCGTACAGCTGGTCGAGGGTGCGACGCATCATCTTGCCGGTGCGTGAACCGTCCGGGTCCGCTCGCTGAAAGGCGCGGAACACCTCGACCAAGGCCTCGTCTGTCTCGTCAGCGACCGGATCGATCGACCAGTCGAGGGACAGCTCGTCAGCCATGCTCAGCTGACCCGGTTGCGCTTCTGCGCGACGAACTCGTGGCGGGTGTGGTCGTGCTGTCCGGTGAAGCCCTTGAACGTGCCGAGCTTGTAGCGGGTCTCTCCGGTCTCGTCGACAGTGACGTCGAGATCGAAGTCGTGCGAGAGCGCGGTGATCTTCCGCTCGACCGAGGCGATGCTTCCCTCGTTGTGCGCTCGAAGAAGTTCGGTGAGCGAGAGGGCTTCCGACGCGTTCGCGAGAGCGCGGTACACCGGGTCGTGCAGATCAACGGCGATACCGAGGTCTTCACGACGTGCGCCCTCATGCTGGAGGGCGGCCGCGATCTGTCGGCCGACGGCTTCGGCGACCGGCGGTGGGAAGGCATTGCCGATCTGCCGGTACTGCGAGGTCTTCCGTCCGCTGAAGATGTAGTTGTCTTCCCGCTGCCACCCCTGCACCCGTGCGGCCATGTCGACGGTCAGGCGTGGGTGCACCTCGAGCGCGGACGGCGCGTCCGGGGCAGGAGCTTCGTTTGCGATGCCGCGTCCGTCGACGTGGAGCTTTGCCCATCCGAGCTTGGCGCGGGTAGGGCCGAGGTCGGCGCCTCCGTGCTTCTTGCTTCCTCCGACGAGGGTTGGGCCGATGTCGGTTGCCAGGTCCTTCCACTCATCAGCGCCGGTCCAGCCGCGCGAGCTCATGAGGTCGTGCAGAGCGTCGCCGACAGTCACTCGCGCCGCCGTTCCGCCTTCGGGGAACCGGAAGTACGCCTGGTCCTCCGGACGCATTGCGACGAGGACGAAACGCGGTCGCAGCTGAGGGACGCCGAAGTCCGAAGCGCTCAGGAGCTTCCACTCGCCGACGTAGCCGTAATCGTCGAGTCGATCGAGCACGCGCTGCCGGTACGCGGCAAAACGAGGAGCGGAGAGCCCTCGGACGTTCTCGAGCATCACGGCGCGCGGCTGAATCACGCCGACCTGCTCGATGGCCCAGGCGAACAGGTCTCGCTCATCGGACGTTCCGAGCTGCTTCCCCGCGATCGAGAAGGGCGGGCAGGGCACTCCTCCCGCGAACAGCGTTGCTCCGGCGTAGTCCTTGGGGTCCCAGACGTCCAGGTTCGCAACGTCGCCGACCGCCACCTGAGCACCGAGGTTCGACGCCAGCGTGTCCGCCGCGGTGGGATCAATCTCGACGGCCAGCGAGTGGTCAAATCCTGCCTTGTGCAGACCGAGCGACTGCCCTCCGGCGCCCGCGCAGATCTCGACAACGGTGTACTTCTGCGCTTCAGCCTGGGTCACCCTCCGATAGTACGAGCCCTTATCGACGCCGGCTCGCGTCGGCTGCAGATCGGCGCGACGAGGCCGCCAGAGCGCGCGGGGGAGGACGCGAAACGCGCTGGCGCGGGCAGAACAGGCTCGCACCGAGGGCAGCCGTTGTGGTCCGCCCCGTCTTTGACGCCCCGCCCACCCTCGTGTTAGCGTCCCTCTCGGACATGTGACTGGTCGTGCAGGCAGGATCCGACGAAACGCGTAATGAGCGTCGTCGGGTCCTTTTTTTGTGCCCGGACGCCTCCTGACGCTCCGCCGGAGCACCGATGACGGTGCCGGAGGGGGCGGGGACGGCGACGGACGGCCGGGCAGCACAGCGCAGGGAAGCGCGCGTCCCCACACACCCGGAGGAGTACCGATGAGTACCCAGGAGAACGCGAAGGCGATCCTCGAGCACGTCGGCGGCGCCGCCAACGTGGCGAAGCTGCAGCACTGCTCGACCCGTCTGCGGTTCGCGCTGGCGGACGACGCGAAGGCCGACGTCGAGGCGCTGAAGGCGGTGCCCGGCGTGATCGGCGTCGTCACCGGCCCGCAGACGCAGGTCATCGTCGGCAGCGGCGTCAGCGAGATGTACGCGGCGGTCGAGAAGCTGCGCGGCGGCACCACCACGTCGACGGCGCAGGCGAAGCAGCCGCGGTCCCTCAAGCGCCTCGGCGCGACGATCATGGACTTCGTGGTCAGCGTGTTCACGCCGATCATCCCGGCCATCGCGGGCGCCGGCATCTTCAAGTCGTTCCTCGTCCTCGCCTCGGCGCTGGGCTGGCTCGACCCGGCCTCCGACAACTTCAAGCTGCTGTCCGCCATCCCGGACGCGGTGTTCGGCTTCCTGCCGCTGCTCGTCGCCTACACGAGCGCGAAGAAGCTCGACGTGAACCGGCCGCTCGCGCTCGGGCTCGTCGGCGTCCTGGTCTTCCCGGCGTTCACGACGCTGCTCAACCAGGAGGGCGGCGTCGCGCTCTTCGGCGTCCCGGTGCCGGTCATCGCCTACAACGCGCAGGTGTTCCCGGCGATCCTGGCCGTGCTGCTGCTCTCGGTCGTCGAGCGCTTCTTCACGAAGCACTCGTGGGGCCCGATCCGCACGTTCTACGTGCCGCTGATGTGCCTCGTGATCGTCGCTCCGGCCACGATCTTCCTGCTCGGCCCTCTCGGCTACTGGCTCGGCTCGATGCTCACCGGCGCGATGATCGGCCTCTACGGGGCGCTCGGCTGGGTGGCCGTCGCGCTGCTGGCCGGCGTGCTCCCGCTGATCATCTCGGTCGGCATGCACAAGGCGTTCATCCCGCCGACCATCGCGACGATGGCCAGCGCGGGCAAGGACACGTTCTACCTCGCCTCCTCGCTCGCCCACAACGCGGCGGAGGCGGGCTCCAGCCTCGCGATCGCCCTGCGCACCAAGAGCGCGACCCTCCGCGCCACCGCCTTCTCGGGCGGCCTCTCGGCCCTCTTCGGGATCACCGAGCCGGCGCTCTACGGCGTCACGCTGCAGAACAAGCGCGCCCTGGTCTCCGTCATCACGGGCAGCGTCGTCGGAGGCGCCTACATCGGCGCCACGCAGGTCGCCGCGTTCGCGCTGGTCAGCCCCGGCGTCGCGAGCATCTCGATGTTCATCGACGGGCTGAACCCCTGGAACCTGCTCAACGCCGTGATCGGCCTGCTGATCTCGGTCGCCGTCTCGTTCGTCGTCTCCTTCGTCATCTGGCGCGACGACGCCTCCGCCAGCGTCCAGGCGCTCGGCGACGTGGCGGCCGCCGCCGGGAGCCCGCTCGCGCTGCAGGCGCCGCTCACCGGCTCCGTCATCCCCCTCTCGGAGGTGCCGGACCCCGTGTTCTCGGCCGGCGTGCTCGGCGAGGGGCTGGCGATCCGCCCCACCGACGGAGCCGTCCGGGCGCCGTTCGCGGGCGAGGTCATCGCGCTGCTCTCCTCCCGCCACGCCGTGGGGCTGCGCCGCGCGGACGGCGTCGAGGTGCTCATCCACGTCGGCATCGACACGGTGCAGCTGGACGGCGCGCCGTTCGAGGCGCACGTCGCGGTCGGCGACCGGGTCGAGGTCGGGCAGCTGCTCCTCACCGCCGACCTGGCCGCGATCACCGCGGCCGGCTACGACACCACGACCCCGGTGCTCGTGACCAACTCCGCCGAGTACACCGTGCTCGTCGAGGCCGCCGAGCGGATCACCGCCGGCGACCGGATCATGACCGTGACGCAGAGAGAGAAGGAGCTCGCCGATGGCGCTTCCTGACGGATTCCGATGGGGCGGCGCCCTCGCCGCCAACCAGGTCGAGGGCGCGTGGCGCGAGGGCGGGCGCGGCCCGGCGGTCAGCGACGTCGCCTCCTACAAGCCGAAGGCGGACCCGAAGGAGTACGCGATCCACCACCGCAACACGGTGGAGAGCATCACGGCGGCGATGTCCGACGACGACACCGAGTACTACCCCAAGCGCCGCGGCATCGACTTCTACCACCGCTACCCCGGCGACCTCGCGCTGTTCGCCGAGATGGGCTTCACCACCCTCCGCGTCTCGATCGCCTGGACCCGCCTCTACCCGACGGGGGAGGAGGCGGAGCCGCTCGAGGAGGGCATCGCGTACTACCTCGCCCTCTTCACCGAGATGCGGCGCCTCGGGATCGAGCCGCTGGTCACGCTCTCGCACTACGACCCGCCGCTCGCGCTCGCGCTGAAGCACAACGGCTGGGTCGACCGCCGCACGATCGGGCTGTTCGAGCGCTTCGCCCGCACCTGCTTCGAGCGCTTCGGCCACCTCGTCGACATGTGGCTGACCTTCAACGAGATCGACGGCATCATCCGCCACCCGTTCACCTCGGGCGGGATCATCGAGGAGACCGTCGAGGGCAGCGTGGAGCAGGCCTGCTACACGGCGCTGCACCACCAGTTCGTCGCCTCCGCCTCGGTCACGAGGACGCTGAAGGAGCTGTGGCCCGAGTCGCGGATGGGCTGCATGCTCACGATGCTGACCACCTACCCCAACACCTGCCACCCCGACGACGTCGCGGCGACGCAGGCGAAGGAGCGGATGCTCTACCTCTGCACCGACGTCCAGGCGGGCGGCGCCTACCCGCGCCTGGCGCTGCGGGCGCTCGAGAGCCGCGGGGTCGAGATCCCGTTCGAGGCGGGCGACGTCGAGCTGCTGCGCGAGCACCCGGTCGACTTCATCTCGTTCAGCTACTACATGTCGATGACGGAGTCCGTCCGCCCCGACGCCGAGCGCACACCCGGCAACACGGTCCTCGGCGTCAAGAACCCGTTCCTCGAGTCGAGCGAGTGGGGCTGGCAGATCGATCCCGTCGGGCTGCGGATCTCGCTGATCGACCTCTACGACCGCTACGGCAAGCCGCTGTTCATCGTCGAGAACGGGCTCGGGATGCGCGACGAGCTGACCGAGGACGGCCGGGTCCACGACCCGTACCGGATCGACTACTTCCGCGCGCACTTCGAGCAGATGATCCAGGCGGTGGACGAGGGCGTGGAGCTGCTCGGCTACGTGAGCTGGGCGCCGATCGACCTGATCAGCGCCTCCAGCTCGCAGATCTCGAAGCGCTACGGGTTCGTCTACGTCGACATGGACGACCTCGGCCACGGCAGCACCGAGCGCTACCGGAAGGACTCGTTCTTCTGGTACCAGAAGGTCATCGCCTCCAACGGCGCGGATCTGGGATGATCCTCCTCTGCCCGGAGGCGCCGTCCGGCTCTCCGGGCAGAGGCCCCGCCACCCCCACCCCAGCCCTGACGCGGCCGTCGACGGAGACACGCATGCAGACCATCAAGAAGGTGCTCAACTCGAGCGTCGTCCTCGTCGTCGACGAGCGCGGCGTCGAGCGCGTGCTCCTGGGCAGGGGGATCGGCTTCGGAGCGAAGGCCGGCGAGGCGATCGAGCCCTCGAGCGTCGACCAGGTGTTCGTGGCGCTGGACGACTCGGATCAGCGCGACCTCGTCGAGCTCCTGGCGCAGATCCCGCCGGAGTTCGTCGAGCTCACCCGCGCGGTCGTCGCCGACGCGGAGGAGCAGGGGCTGAAGCTCGACCCGCACGTGTACCTCGCGCTCACCGACCACCTGCACTTCGCGGTGGAGCGGCAGCGGCGCGGGCTCTCGGTCGCCAACCGGCTGGCCTGGGAGATGCGGACGGTCTACCCCGTGCAGTACGCGGTGGGGGAGCGGGCGGTCGAGCGGATGCGCGAGCGGCTGGACGTGGAGCTGCCCGCCGACGAGGCCGCGAACGTCGCGTTCCACCTCGCCAACGCGGAGCTCGGCAAGGTCGGGATCGACTCGCTCCGGATCGTGCAGCTCATCCGCTCGGTGACCGCGATCATCCAGCACTCCAGCGGAGCCGCGCTCGACCGCGACGACCTCCGCTCCGCCCGCTTCGTGGCGCACCTGCAGTACTTCGCCGAGCGCTTCTTCTCGGGCGGCCTGCTCGAGAGCGAGGACGACTTCCTCTTCACCAGCCTCAGCGCCCGCTACCCGCGCGCGATCGCCTCCGCCGAGCGGGTCCGCTCCTTCGTGGCGGCCGAGTACCAGGCCGCCCTGCCCAACGAGGAGGTCGCCTTCCTGGCCCTCCACATCGCGCGCGCCGCTCCGGAGTAGCGCGCTGACCCCGGAGAACCGCATGCACCGCGCCACCCCCGCCCGCCCGACGACGCCCGCGAGCGCGCGCCCGTGAGCGGCACGATCCACCTCGTCCGCCACGCCGAGACCCTCTTCAACGTCGCCGGCCAGCTGCAGGGCTGGTGCGACTCGCCGCTGACCGAGCGCGGCGAGCGCCAGGCGGCGGCCCTCGGAGAGCGGATGCGCGACGTGCCGCTCGTCGCGGCGTTCACGAGCGACCTCACCCGCACCCGCACCACGGCGGCGGCGGCGCTCGCCGGGCACCCGTCGCTCGAGGCCGAGCCGATGGTCGAGCTCCGCGAGTGGCACTTCGGCGCCTTCGAGGGGCAGCCGAACGCCTCGCTCTGGGAGCCGGTGTTCGCCGACCACGGCTACTCCTACGTGCCCTCCTCCGCCGACTGGCCGCGGATGACCGACGCCGGGCTCGACTCGGTGCTCGACGCGATCCACCGCCACGACCCCTCCGGCCGGGCCGACAGCGGTGCCACCGTGCGCGCCCGCGTGGAGGCCGCGATCGCGCGGTTCGCGCCGGCGGCGGAGCACGGGGACGTGCTGGTCGTGACCCATGGAGCGGTGCTGGGGAGCATCCTCCGCGCGCTCGACCCCGCGCACCGGCCGCAGCGGGGCTACCCGAACTGCGCGGTCGTGTCGGTGACGGACGGCGTCATCGGCGAGGTCGACGGGAGCTGCGCGACGGCCTGACCCCCGCTCCTCCTCCTCCACGGACGCCCCTGTGCGCTCCGGTCGCCGACCGGACGAGCACGGGGGCGTCCGTCGTGCTCGGGACGCCGGCGGCCCGCACCCGGGCCGCCCCCGGACCTGCACGCGCGGCCGCCTCGGGACCTGCACGTCCGGTGATCCGGGACCTGCACTTTCGGCCACCTCGGCGCTGTACCGAAGTACAGGAGCCCGTCGCGAGAGCGTCCGTAGCGTCTGAGGAGTCAAGAGAAACGACTTCGAGGAGATGACATGCGAGGGCTTCAGCTCAGCGGCGTGAGCCGTGCATTCGGCGGCCACCGGGTCCTGCACGACGTGGACCTGTCCGTGGGCCGCGGCGAGATCGTCGGCTTCATCGGCGGCAACGGCGCCGGCAAGACCACGACGATGCGGCTGATCCTGGGCCTGCTCACCCCCGACACGGGGACCATCACCTGGGACGGCGCGCCGATCACCGCCGAGGACCGCCGCTCGATCGGCTACATGCCGGAGGAGCGCGGCCTCTACCCGCAGATGCGGGTCCGCGAGCAGGTGATCCACTTCGCTCTGCTCGAGGGGCACGACGCCCGGGGAGCCCGTGAGACCGCCGAGGAGGTGATCGACGCGCTGGGCCTGGCCGAGCGGGCCGACACCCTGGTGCAGGACCTCTCGCTCGGCAACCAGCAGCGCGTGCAGCTGGCCGTATCCCTGGTGGGCGATCCGTCGCTCCTGGTGCTGGACGAGCCCTTCTCGGGGCTCGACCCGGTCGCCGTGGAGACGATGGCCGGCCTGATCCGGCAGCAGTCCGCCCGCGGCGTCGGCGTGCTCTTCTCCTCCCACCAGCTCGACCTGGTCGAGCGCCTCTGTGACACCGTCTGCGTGCTCGACTCCGGCCGCGTGACCGCGAGCGGCGCGGTGGCCGAGCTGCAGGACGACGGCCGCAGCCGCTGGCAGCTGCAGTTCTCCCGCCCCCTGGACGACCTGCTCGTCGCCGAGCTCGGCGTCACACCGGGACTGTCGGCCGAGCCGGTCCCCGGTGAGCCGGAGTCGCTGCTCGTCTCGATCGAGGGCAGCGGCCGGGACGTCCCCGAGCAGGTGCTCGCGACCCTCACCCGCCACGGCGGCCTCCGGAGCATCCGCACCGCGCAGCGCTCGCTGACCGAGCTGCTGTCCGAGCGGCTCACCGCCGCCTCCACCCCTGCGGCCGAGCGCCGCCTCGAGATCCAAGGAGCAGGACGATGACCACCACGCACCCCCGCGCCGCCCACGCCCGGACCGCCGAGAGCTCCGCTCCTCCGACGCCGGCCCGGGGAGCCGCGACGATCGTCCGCCGCGAGATCCTGACCCGCACCGGGAACCGCACGATCCTCACCGCGACCCTCGCGCTGGCCGCGATCGCCGGCCTCGGCGCCGGGATCGGCGGCTGGTTCCTGGTCGACGCGACGAGGGAGGCGGGGACCGTGGTCCTCGACACCCGGATCCTGTTCGCGACCGCGATGATCAGCGCCCTGCTCGCCGCGATGGTCTACTCCTCGTCGAGTCTGGCCTCGGGGGTGGTCGAGGAGAAGTCGTCCCGGATCGTCGAGATCCTGCTGACGAAGATCGGCGTCGCCCCGCTGCTCGCCGGGAAGATGATCGGCGTCGGCCTGGTGACCCTGGCCCAGCTGCTCGTGATCGGCGGCGCCGTCGTCGGCGGGTTCAGCGTGGTCGGCGGGTGGTCGGTCCTCGAGATCGAGCTCGGCCCGAGCCTGGTCTGGTTCCTCGTCTGGTTCCTGCAGGGCTACGTGCTCTTCGCGCTCCTCAGCACCCTGCTCGCCTCGACCGTGTCGAGGCAGGAGGACCTGGGCACCGCCGCCATGCCGCTCTCCGTCGTGCAGATGGCGCTGCTGATCATCGCGCTCTACGTGGTGCCGGCGAACCTCGACGAGGCCTGGGTGCACGCGCTCTCCTTCGTCCCCCTCTTCTCCTCCTACCTGATGCCGATGCGCTTCGGCCTCGACTCGGTCGGCACCCCCGAGATGGTGATCGCCGCCGTCGTCGCCGCGATCACGGTGCCGCTGCTGTTCCGCCTGGTCGTCCGCATCTACCGCAACAACGCGCTCCGCACCGGCTCCCGCGTCTCGCTCCGCGCCTCCCTCAAGGCCGCCGACGCCTCCTAGGCCCGGCTCCCGATATCCACCACCACCACCCCTCGGAAGGACACCACCATGACCACCTCGCGCACCGCCTCGACCCGCCCCTCGCCCCTCAAGAAGCTGCTCGTCAACACCGCCCTCCTCGTCGGGGGAGCGGGCGGCGCCTACCTCGTCGTCACCTACCTCTTCTGATCCGCTCGACCGACCGAAGGACACGATCGTGACTCTCCTCGCGACTCCCGGGCTCCGCCCCGCGACCCCTGGGCACCGCCCCGCGGATCCGGCGGCCCTCCGGGCGGCGGCCTCGACCGAGCGGCTGCTCGGCGGCGGACGCCACCGCGTCGCCGCGATCGACCGCCCCGCCTTCGCCGGCCGGAACGCGTCGTGGACGATGACCCTCGACGACGGCGCCCGCGTCTTCGTCAAGCACGTCTCGCCCCGGACGGCGGGCCCCGCGGCCTTCCGCCGCTCCAGGGACTTCGCCGGCTTCGCCGCCCGGAGCCCCGAGCACGCCCCGGCCGGACCCCGCCTGCTGGCGGCCCACGAGGACGACTCCCTGCTGGTGTTCGAGCACTGCCCCGGCACCAGCCTGGCCCTCCTGCTCGTGGAGGAGCGCGTCCCCGCGGACTTCCCCGAACAGGCCGGCCGGCTCCTGGCCCGGCTGCACGCCGGCCCGGTGGCGGGCCTCACCGCGACCTCGCACCCCAGCCCTCCCGTCGAGATGCTGCGCGTCGGCATCCCGCACACCCGCTACGTCGACCTCACCCTCGCCGAGCTCGCCTTCTGGGGCGACCTGCAGCACGACGAGCAGCTCGTCTCGGCCACGGAGGATCTCCGCGAGTGGGAGAGCGGCAACCGCACGGCCCCGATCCACGGCGACCTCCGCCTCGACCAGTTCCACCTCCGCGACGGGCGCCTCCAGCTGCTCGACTGGGAGGAGTTCGGGATCGGGGATCCGGCCCGCGACCTCGGCACGCTGGCGGGGGAGTGGATCCACCGCGCGGTGCTCGACACCGTGACCACCCGGGAGGGCGCCTCCGCTCCTCCCCTCGCCTTCGACACCGCGGCCGCGGACGCCCGCATCGCGGAGCGGATGGCGGCACTGGTCCCGAGGATCCGGCGGATGTGGCTCGCCTACGCCGCCGAGACCGCCGGCGCGGACGACGCTCTCGCCGTCCGCGCCACCGCCCACCTGGGCTGGCACCTCGTCGACCGCACCCTCGCCCGGGCCTCGATGGTCTCCCGCCTCCCCGGGATCGAGCGGGCCGCCGCCGGCATCGGCCGCCGCGTCCTGCTCGCCCCCTCCGCCTACTCCACCGCCCTCGGATTCGACAGGAGCCCGCGATGACCGCCCTCACCACCCGCTCCGTCCTCGACGAGGCCGTGATCAGCGTCGACGAAGCCCGGCTGCGGGCCGAGGTCGACGGGACCGTGATCGAGGCCACCGGGCCGATCGAGCTGCGGGCCCGACTCGCCGCCACCCTCTACACCCACCTGCACCTCCGGAACCCGCTGCTCGGCGAGACCGCCGGAGGCGACGGCCAGGACCTCGCCCCCCGGCTGATCGACGCGATCCCGCACCGCACGGTCCTGCAGCCCGCTCCCTCCGGGGTGCTCGGCTCCGCCACTGTGCAGGGGGAGGAGCGCCGGGTCGTCGAGCTGGGCCGCGTCCGGGTCCTCGTGCCCGAGGTCGATCTCGTCCGCTCCGCCGACGGGGCCGTCGCCGGCGTCCGGCTGCCGAGCTGGCGCACCCGCACCACTCCCGGCTACCTCCTCGCCCTCGGCCCGATGGGACTCGATCCCGCCGACCGGGTCGTGCGCCTCTCGCTCGTCGCCGACTCGGCGGAGGACGCGCTCGCCCTGTGGGGCCCGCTCCTGGAGGCGCTCGCCGCCTCCGGAGCCCGCCACCAGGCCAAGGCGCTCTCGGACCCGCGGGCCTTCCCCCGCTCCGACGCCCTCGTCGTCTACCTGCCCGCCGACTCCGCCGACGACGTCGCCCGGAGGATCACTCCGCTGCTCGATGCCCGGCCCTCGCCCCGCACCGCCGTCTCGGCCTTCGCCGAGAGGCTCGCCGACGGCCTCGCCTACGCCGAGGACCCGGCCGACGAGCGCTCCTCCTACCGCGGACTGAGCTTCGGCCAGCACCGCTCCCGCGTCCTCGCCGAAGCGCTCCTGCGCTCCTCGGCCGAGACGATCCCCGCCGCCGACGCCTGGGCCGACGCCGCCCGCGCCGCGCGCATCGACCCGGACCGCCCGGGACTCACCGCCCGCTAGGGCCCCACGAACCTCCCCTCGATCCCGAGGGGACCACCACCTCAGCCCGAGGTACTCCACGAAAGGGACACATCATGACCACCATCTCCACCGACGCCCAGTCCGCCGACCTCACCGCCCTCGCGGGAGCGCATGACACCTTCGCCACCGTCGACGAGCTCGGCTCGGACGCCGCGACCGAGGCGCCCGCCACCACGCCCCTGTGCGTCGGCATCATCGTCGGCGCCACCCTCGGCGCGGGCTGCTGACCCGGCCCTCCTCCCGCCCGGGTGCTCCCGCAGCACCCGCTCCCCGGCCCTCCGGCCGGACCACCCGCACCACTCCCCGCACGACCCGGCGGATCCGCCGCCACCACTCATCCAAGGAGAACACCATGTCGACCATCACCGCCCAGACCGTCCAGCCCGCCGACCTCGCCGAGCTCGCCACCGCCCACGACACCTTCACCGCCGCCGACGAGATCGGCACCGACGCCGCCTCCGAGGCGCCCGCCACCACCCCGTTCTGCGCCGGCGTCATCATCGGCGTCACCCTCACCGCAGGGTGCTGACGGGCACGGGGCGACCGGTCCTCGACCGCGTCGCCCCGGCCCCTCCCGGGCGCGTGCCGTCCGCTCGCGCCGTCCGCCCATCCCCGTCCGCCCCTTCCGCGGGCACGGTCCGCCCGTCCGCCGCCGTCCTCACCGCCGGCCGTGACCCGATCCGCCCTCCCGCCCGCCGCCCTCTGAGGAGACCGCCATGACCACCCCGCCCGGTGCGCAGAGCGCCGCACTCTCCGACCTCTCGCTCGGCCGCTTCGGCTACTCCCGGGTGGCCCTCGTCCTGACCGGCTCCGCCATGACCCAGGTCATGCCCTACTGGATCCAGTGGGCGCGCGCCGCCGCTCCGGCGACCGAGTTCCGCGTGCTCGTCCGCGACTCGGCCTACCGCTTCACCACCCGGCACAACCTGGAGTCGCGACTGCGCGGCCGGATCCAGGACGACCGCTGGGACGACGAGATCGTCGTCGCCCACGTCGACCTCGCCGAGTGGGCCGACCTCATCCTGATCTACCCGGCCACCCTCGACTACGCCTCGCGCCTCGCGCACGGCATCACCGACTCCCCATCGCTGCTCGCGGCCCTCACGACGGAGGCGCCGGTGTGCATCGCTCCGTCGCTCCCGCCGCGGGCGCTCGGCAACCCGGTCGTCGAGTCCACCCTCGCGCTGCTGCGCGAGCCGGCCAACTTCACCGTCATCGACCCCGTGCCCGGGCCGAGCGAGTCCAGCGACACGGCGCTCGCCTGGGTGCCGCCCGCGTTCCCCGCGGTGCTGCGCCACCTGGAGTCGCTGCGCACGGCACCGGCTGCCGCGGAGGAGGCGAGGTCGGCGTGAGCACCACCGCCCCTCCGCGGGCCCTCGTCACCGGGCTGCTCGTCACCGAGCTCTCGGCCGGACCCGACGGGACCACCGTCTGGACCCGCCGCCTCGGAGAGCAGGCGCCGCTGCCGTTCTCGCCGGTGCCCGTCCGCCTCGCAGCGCCCGATCCCCGGATCGTGCCGGGAGGCGCCGACCCGTCGATCCGCCGCTACCGCACCACCGCCCGCGCCCTGCTGCCCGCGCTCCTCCACGAGCTGTCGGAGGAGGCGCTCGTCTCCGTCGGCCGCGAGTGGAAGGGCGCGCTGGACGCGCTCCACGGCGCCCGGCCCGCCGGGGAGCCGCTCCCTCCGCGTCCGCTGCAGCGCGCCCGCGGCTGGCTCGCCGGTGGCTGGGCGCCCGCCGCCGAGGAGCTCGGCGCCGGCGGTCTCCTCGAGCTCGCCGACTGGGCGGAGGCGGTCGTCGCCTCGCCGGCCGCGGTCGTGGTCCACGGCCACCCCGGCCTCGCCCACCTCGTCGTCGACGGGACCCGCGTCGCTCTGCTCACGGGCGAGGACGTCGGGCTCGCCGACCCGGTCTGGGACGCCGCCTGGGTGCTCGGGGAGCTCGCAGAGCTGCACGCCTTCCACCCCGCGCTCCGCCCGGCCCTCGACGCGCTCCGCCGCGGACTCTCGCTCGAGGAGGACCACGACGCCGAGCTGCTGCGCGTCGGCACCGCGTTCCGGCTGGCCCAGCACGCCGTCGACTGGCACCGCTCCGGGGGCGCCAGCAGCGATCAGGCGCGGCTGCTGCTGCGTCTGTCCGCCGCACAGCTGGGGGAGCGGGCGGAATGAGCGCCCGCGACGTCCCGACCCTGTCCGCCGCCCTGCCCTCCGGCGCCCGCGCGCTCGTCGTGCACCGGCCGGAGGTCCGCAACGACTCGGTCGCCCTCGCCGTGCCCGCCGGCATGCGCCACGAGCGCGACGGCGAGGAGGGGATGCTGCACCTGATCGAGCACCTCGTCTACCAGGACAGTGAGGGGGTCGCCGGTCTCGTCCGGCAGACCCGCGTCGCCGAGAGCGGCGGCGTCCTCGGCGGTCACACGCACCTCGACTACTCCGAGTTCTTCGAGACGGGTTCTCCCGGGTCGGCCGCCGTGATCGCGGAGCGGCTCGTCGAGCAGGTCTTCCGCCCCGCCTTCCGGCCGGAGCAGATCGCGGAGCAGATCCGCGCGGTCGCCTCTGAGCGGGCCGCGCGCCTCGCCCCCGCTCCGGGCGGCGTGCTGCCGTGGCCGCACCTGACCGCCCGCTACTGGGCCGACGCCCCGAACGCGCACGACGGCAGCGGCGACCTCGACCTCGAGGGCCGCGCGACCGAGCCCGTCCTGCGCGCGCTGCACAGGCGCCACTACCGCCCGGCCGGCTCCGTGCTGGTCGGCGTCACGGCCGACGACCCCGCCCGGCTCCTGGACCGCCTGGTCGCGGCCCTCGCGGAGACGCCCGATCGCGCGGCAGGACCGGTCGCCGTCCCACCTGGGACGGCCCGCCCCGAGTACCGCGCCGAGCCCGCCGCCCGCCGGCTCGCCGCGACCGCCGCCGCGCCGTCGACCCGCGTCTCCGACGAGCTGCTCGGCGACCTGATCGCCGCCGAGGCGCTCGCTGCGCAGGCCGGACTCGACGCGAGCGCCGGACTCTTCGGCCCGGGCGACACCGTCGCCGACGACCTCTTCGTGCTGGTCGACGACACCGCCGTGCCCGTCGATCCGTGGCACCGCCTCCGCGCCCTCGCGGTGAGCGACGACTCCGCCCTCGAGCACGCCCGGCACCGCGCGGTGCTGCGTGCGGAGCGGCTGGTGCACGACGACGAGCGTCTGGCCCGCACCGTCGCCCGGGATGCCCTGCTGCGCGGTGCGCCCGGCTTCGCGGGCGAGCTCGTCGACTCCCTCGCCGCGCGGCCGCCGCGCCCGCTGCTCGCGGACGCCGCGGCCCGCCTCGCCGAGCAGCCCTTCGCCGCACTGGGCGTTCCCGCCGCCTCCACCCGTCCCGGAAGGAGGAGCCCATGACCGCCGCACCCCCGCTCGCCGTCGTCGACGAGCGCTCCCGCTTCGCCGTCGTCGCCCTCGGCTGGCGCGCCCCGGCCGGAGACGACGGGCCCGACCGCGCTGCCCGCCTCCGCTCGGCCGTTCCCCCCGGAGCGGTCTCGCTCGCGTGGACGGCGACGGCCGGGGCGCAGAGCCTCACCGCGGTGCTCCCTCCGGAGGGCGCCGCGGCCTGGACCGCCCTGACGCTCGAGCGCGCCCAGGGAGCCGGGGATCCGGTGCTCGCCGTGGTCGGGCCCGAACGCGCCGTCCGCGAGACGTCCCGGCCCGTCTCCGTGCCCGCCGCGGCTCCGCTGCCGAGCGCTCTGCACCAGTCCCGCGAGCAGGGCTACGAGAGCACGATCGTCACCGGCGCGGACCCGTCCGGCGAAGTCGGCCACGCTGCGACGTTCCTGGCGCTGTGCCGCCTCACCGCGGGGGCCGAGCCGCTCGTCCCCGCCGCACTGCGCTCCGCCGGCGGCGATGCGGTCGCCCAGGTCGCGCGGGGCCTGCGCTCGAGCCGCCCCTCCCTCACCTGGCAGGTCGTCTCCCCGGCCGGCCAGGGTATCCCGACCCTCGAGACCGTGCTGCGCACCGTCCTCGACGGCCGCGCCGCGCACGGGGAGGGAGCACGCGCCGCGCACGCGTTCGGACGGGCGAACCTCCTCCGCGCCTGGCGGTCGCCCGAGACGCTCGCGCGCACCCTGGTGGAGTACGAGGTGATGGGCTGGGGCGGCGCCCTGGTGCTCGATCCGGAGCCGGCGCTCGCCGCGGTCGACGAGAGTGCGCTCGAGCGGGCGGTCGCGGGGCTCCTGCGGCCCGTCGCCGACGTGGTCGGCTGGGGCTGAATCCGGCGGGCTCGATCAGCTCCGGCCGGGACGCGTCCCCAGGTCGACGAGCCCGTGCTCGATCGCCGAGACCAGGATCTGCACCCGGTCGCGCACGCCCAGCTTCTCCATCACCTTCACGAACCGCGCCTTCACGGTCGACTCGGTGACGAACAGCTCCTGCGCCATCTCGCGGTTGCTCATCCCGCGGGCGAGCAGGCGGATCACCTCGAGCTCCTTCTCGGTGAGCGCCTCGAGCAGATCGGGGTCCGGCACCGTCTCCGCCGGCACCGACTCCTCGAGCCCCTTCACCACGTGGCGCGTGACCTCGGCGGAGAGCACGGACTCGCCCGCGAGCACCGCGTGCACCGCCGCGATGATCTCCCGCGGCTTCGTGTCCTTGACCAGGTAGCCGGAGGCGCCCGCGCGGAGCAGGTCGACGACGTAGCGGTCCGTGGTGAACGTGCTGAGCCCGAGGATCGCGATGCCCGGGTGCTCGGCGTGGATCCGCTCGGTCGCGGCGACGCCGTTCATGACCGGCATCTGCATGTCCATCAGGATCAGGTCGGGCTGGAGCGTCGCCGCCTGCTGCACCGCGATCCTCCCGTCGGAGGCCTCGCCCACCACCTCGATCGCCGGGTCCTGCGAGAGGTAGTCGCGGAGGATCTCGCGGGTCATCGATTCGTCGTCCACCAGCAGCACGCGGGTCATCGCTCTCGTCCTTCGTCGGTCGCCCCCGCGACGAGCGCACCGGACGCCCGGCCCTCGAGGGGGATGGTCATGGTCGTGGTCCAGCGGCCGCCGCGGGCTCCCGCGTCCAGCCGCCCGCCGAAGACGGCGCAGCGGGCCGACATCGCCTCGATCCCGAGGTGCGAGGAGACGATCGGAGCCGCGGAGGCGATCGCGTTGGAGGAGCTCAGCTGCACCTCGCCCCCCGACACCTCGAGCCGGAGCTGCACCTCACCGGCGGTGTCGCCGTGCTTGAGCACGTTCGTGCCCAGCTCCCGGACCGTGCGCCGCAGCACCTGGCGGAGGCTCGCGGGCACCTGCGCCACGGAGCCCGCCACGTCGAGGCGGACCCGGAAGCCCGCGCGCTCGATCGCGTCGGCGACGTTCCGCACGTCGTGGACGAAGCCGACAGCGGTGGTCGTGGCGCCCGAGACCTCCGGGGTCCCGAGCAGGTCGGAGTCGCCGCGGGCGGGAGCGCCTGCCTCGTCCTCGTCCTGGAGGAGCGTCACGAGGCTCCGCAGATCCTGCAGCGCCTGCTGCGCCGCGTCGCCGATGCTCTCGAGGATGCGCTCGGTCTTGGCCGGGTCCTCGACCGAGGTCGCGCGGCGGGCCTGCATGGCGATGATGGTGACCTCGTGCGCGACGATGTCGTGCAGCTCGTGCGCGAGCCGGGTCCGCTCCTCGTTGCGGATCCGCGCCTGCTCCTCCTGGATGCGGTCGGCCCGGCGCTCGCTCCGCTCGCTGCGGCCCCGGAAGGCGTTCAGGCCCAGCCCGGCGGTGCCGCCGAAGAGGACGAACGCGCCCAGGACGTAGACGGCCGTGCCCATGGCGCGGTCGACGAGCAGCACCGCGGGCAGGAGGACGAGGGTGCCGAGCACGAAGACGAGCCCCGCGCGCCAGGGGAGGAGGAAGGTGACGAAGCCGACCACCACGATGGTCGGGAAGATCAGCGCCGCGAGCAGTAGCGGCGGGGCGCCGAGCATCAGGACGACGGCGTAGACGAGGTAGAGCGAGACCGCCGCGGGGATCGCGCCGGCGAGCAGCGCCAGGAGCGGCAGGTAGGGGAGCGCCAGCTCGATCCAGCCGCGGACCGACGTGAGGTCGACGCTGCCGCCCATCAGGTCGATGACGACGAGGAGCGTGAAGGAGCCGAGGAGGAGGGACCGGGTGATCCACCCGCCGGGCAGCGTCCGCACGTCGTTCGTCCACCGCGTCGTCCCCACCACGGGACCAGGGTACCGAAGCCTCCCCCGAGCCCCGTCGGCCTTCCGTACAAGGGCGGACTGGTCTTTCGTACAGGAGCGGTGCGACGGGGCGTCGCCATGCTTATGGAGCGGTCGAGCCGATCGCACCCCTCGATCACAGGAGAACGACCATGGCCCCGATCCTCGCCGCCGCCGCCCTCGCCCTCGCCCTCGGAGCCGTTCTCGCTCCCGCCGCTGCTCCTGCCGCCGCTCCCGTGCAGGCCGCCTCGTCCGCCGGCGTGCAGACGGTCGCCGCCTCCTACGAGCTGCCGAAGGTGCAGAAGCCGGGCGGCATGGAGTCGATCCAGGACCGCGGCGCCCTCTGCAACCTCTTCGGGATGTGCTGAGCGCAGCTCTCGGACCGGGTCAGCCCTTCAGCGGGTCGTTGCCCCAGTTCATCAGGGAGTAGCGCCACTTCGTCTCGGTGACATCGCCCGAGGGACGCTGCTTCGCGTGCCGGTGCACGTAGCCGACGACCTTCGTCATGTGGGCGTAGTCGTCCTCGCTCAGGTCGGCCTGCTTCGTGCCCAGCAGCTCGACGATGCGGCGCCCGCTCTCGTGGCCGACGGACTCGCCGCCGCCCTCCGGCTTCTGGCCGACCTCCTTCGACTCGTCGGTGCCGAGCCACTCCTCGAGCTCCTTCGCGGTCATGTTCACGGCGTCGTGGAACTCGTCGCGGGTCGTCCGCTTCTCGTCGTCGGTGGGCATCGCGGGGCTCCTCGGGTCGGTCGGTCCGGGTCGGTCGGTGACCTCCAGCGGAGCCTGTCGGAGGGGGAGAGGTCAAGCCCCGTGCGCGGTTCCAGGGCGCGCGTAGCGTCGGAGGAGTCCGCACCAGCCGACCACCGCCGGCGTCCGCCGCCGGCAGAGAAGAGGCCCACATGCCCTCCCGCAACACCCTCGTCCGCAGTCTCCACGACCTCGGAGCCGCCGCCTGGTTCGGCGGCTCGCTCATGGGCGCCGTCGGCCTGAACGGCGCCGCGTCCACCTCGTCCGACCCGGCGGAGCGCCTCCGCCTCTCCTCGAACGGCTGGGCCCGCTGGACCCCTGTGCAGCTCGCCGCGATCGCCGCCCACGGCGTCGGCGGCATCGGACTCGTCCTCGCCAACAAGACCCGCCTGGCCAACCAGCAGGAGAGCCGCACGAACACCGTCGTCAAGACCGTCGTGACCGGGCTCGCCGGCGCCGCCTCGGTGATCGCCGCGGTCGCCGGAGCGACGCAGGCCAAGCACGCCGACGAGGGCGCCCCCGGCGTGACCGAGGCGTCGGAGCAGAACTCGCAGGAGCTGACCACGGCCCTCCGCGTGCAGAAGGTCACCCAGTGGGCCATCCCCGTGCTGACCGCCGTCATCATCGTCCTCGGCGCCCAGCAGGGCGAGCAGCAGCGCCCCGTGAAGGGCCTCTTCGAGACCACGGCGCGGATGTTCCGCAAGTAGTCCCCGCGCTCGCGCGCAGAACGTCGGCCGAGAGTGCCCGCCGTCCCCCGAGGGTGGAGGGCGGCTGCTCTCGGCCGACGTTCTGCGTGCGGGGTCCGGCTAGCGGCGCGAGGGCCGGCGGCGGACGGTCAGCGCGAGGGCTCCCGCTTGCGAACACGTCGCCTGGTCGGCGTCGGAGCCCTCGGTCCCCTTTTCGACCGTCTCCGGGAACACGCGCCCACCGATCGCTGCCTCTCGATCAGGCGCTACGCTCCGGCATCCCGCTGCTCCTTCTCGGACGTCAGAGCGTCGATCCCGTTCTCGTGCCCGACACAGCTGGCGACCGTGTCCGGATCGACGCCCAGCGCGTAGCGGACCTCTTGTCCGGCGCTCTGCTGTTCAGTCGTGGCCTCAGGGAACGTCGAGTAATAGGCGTCACTGAAATCGGCCGAGTTGGCCATCGTGTTGAGAGTGGACATCTCGGCGATGTAGGAGCCGCGGATCGTCGCGATCTGCTCGGAGACATCGCTCGGCCAGTGGTAGTACGAGTCGTCCAGGAGCGTGAGTGTCCGTCTTGTCAGATCGAGCCGAGCAGACGCAGCGGCGTGCACGCCGGAAGGGTCCGGGTCGCCACCGTTCAGAAGCTCGTCCTCGCCGGATGAGAAGGCGTCGCTCAGATTCTTGATCGCGATGTTGTTGGGGCAGACGAGATCGAGATAACGGGACGCCGCTTGTGCGGTGTCGAGCTCGACGAACGCAGGTGTCGCGGGCGCCGCAGGTGCAGGGGTCGTCGACTCGGCCGGAGCTGCTGCGGGCGGGGAAGCCGTGCAGGCAGTCAGGAGGAGCATTGCCGCACTGAGAGCTGCAGGGAGAAGGGCTTTACGCACGGCGGCTACTCCGGGGTCGCCGAGCAGAGCGCCGACGCGAAGGCCCCGGTGCTGGTCTGCTCGGCGATGACCTCGCCGTCGAGGGTGATTCGGCAGCTGATCTCGCCTTCGTCATCGATGCCGTTCGAGGCGGTCAGCGTGAAGCTCTGGAAGGTGAAGTCGCCTCCGGTCTGGACTTGCAGCTCCTTCGTGAAGGGGAGCGCCTGACCGGTGGCCTGCTCGGAGCCGGAGGTTCCTCCGTCGTAGGTCGACCAAGTGATGGAGGCCGCGGTAGCCGAGCCGGTGACCTCATAGACGAGCGTCCGCGGCACGGCAGCGGCCTCGGAGCTCTCGGCCTGCGCGGTGGCGATCGCGTTCGAGACGCCGCTCGCGAATCCGGCCGTGTAGACGATGGCGAGAATGATCGAGAGGACAAGCGCGATCACGTTGAGGACGGTGCCGGCGATGGCCGTGCCGCGAGAGCGGCCCTTGAGGAAGAGGCCGATGATGCCGAGGACGAGTCCGATGAAGGCGAGGAAGCCCGAGGCGTAGTTGACGATCGGGATAAGGGCGCCGATGAGCGCGAGGATTCCGATGATGAGGGAGGCGAGGCCCAGCCCGTTGCCGGTCTTCTTCGGAGCGGAGGGGGCGGAGCCGGGGAATACGGCGGGGTTGAACTCGGTCATCTGCGGAGTATGTCAGAGGCTGACAGGCAGCTGAGAATCCAGAGAGCGGTATTGCTTAGAGATGCCGTCCCGCCTGTGTTGACCCCGCTATCTCTACATAGGTAGCGTCATCCGTGTGCAGCCACTCCCTCGCCTCACGTCCGCCACCGCGGACGTCCTCCGGACCCTCCTCGATGCCGACGGCCCGACCTGGGGCATGGTCGTGATCAAGGCCACCGGGCGACCGGCGGGCAGCGTCTACCCGATCCTGGAGCGGCTCGAGGGAGCGGGCTGGGTGGTCTCGGAGTGGGAGGCCGCGAGCGAGCGGAGCGGCCCGCGTCGCCGGCTCTACGAGCTGACCGCGGAGGGCGCCCCGGCAGCCCGGGCCGCCGTCGAGCGGATGCGGTCGACCGCGCGGACGGCGCCGCGAGCGGCGGAGGCGACCGCATGAGCGCGCTTCTGCGGCTCCTGTCGCTGCTGCTGCCCCCGCTCGCCCGCGAGCGCTACCTCGAGGAGTGGCGGGCCGACCTGGCCGGGGCCGCCGAGCTGGGACTGCCCCGGCGCGGCGTCGTCCTCGGAGCGCTCGCCCTGCTGGTGAGCGTCGACCGCGACCTGCCCGCGCACACCGGCGAAGCGCGGGGCACGCTCCCGCGCCGCCTCGCCCGCCGCGGACTCGCGCTCTTCGCCGCGGCCGCGCTGATGCTCAGCGGCATCGCGCTGACCGGCGGCGGGATCGTCCCCGAGCCGGGTGCCGCCTCCGACACAGCCCTGGCCGCCGTCGGCGCCGTGCAGACCGCGGTGCTCGTCGCCGCCGTCGCGGTCGCGGTCCTCGGCGCGGTCCACCTCCTCGGCGCTGCGGCGTCGGCCCGCACGGTGCTCGCGCGGATCTCCCTGGTCGCCGCCGTCGTCGGCCCGGTGCTCACCGCGGCCGGCCTCCTCCTCCCCGGACCCCTCGCCCTCGTCGGCCTGCCCGTCTCCCTCGCCGGACTCGTCTGCGGGGCGATCGTCCTCGGCGGCTCGAGGACCATCGCCCTCGCACCGCGGACGGCGACCCGCGCTCAGCGCCTCCCCGTCGCCCTCGCGGGCCTCGCGCTCGTGGCGGGCGTCACGGTGGTGGGCGCCGTCGACCTGCTGGTCTGGAATCCGCAGGCGAAGGTCCCCGGCGTGGCCCTGGCGGAGATCTACGCGACCATGTCCGAGCGCGACGGCTTCGAGTTCGGCTCCCACGCGATCTGGGTCACCGGGTGGGCCGCCTTCTGGACGGCCGCCGCGATCGTCGTGACGGCCGGCGCCCTCGTCGGCCGGAGGTCGCCGCTCACTCCGCGGCGGATCGCTGTGCTCATGCTCGCCCTGGTCGCCAGCGCCGTCGTCTTCCGCTTCTTCGCAGGGTTCGGCTTCGGGATGTCGGTCGCCGACACCTTCGTCACCTCCGGCGGCGACGGCTCCCTGGTCTCGGCGATCCTGCCGCCGCTCGGACAGCTCGCGCTCGCCGGCGCCGCGATCGCGGTGGGCTGGGCGCCCCGGGTCGCCCGACCGGCGGCGACCTCCGCGGCCTGACAGTGCTCGTGCCGGCGGAGACTTTCGCCCGGCCGGCTCGGGATGCGCTAGAACGGGGCAGCCTGCCGACGTACTTCCCTTCGTGGTGAACACGCAGGGCCCGTTCCGGCGCGGCCGAGCGGCCGCCGGCCTACTCCAGTCGCCGCAGGAAGCGGGCCGGCTGGTCGAGGAAGCCGCGCCAGGTCCGCACCAGGTCGAGGTCGTCGTAGCGGCAGGGGCGCAGGCCCGTCTCGTCGAGCTCGTAGAGGTCGGCTCCGGGGAGGGCCGCGAGGATCGGCGAGTGCGTGGAGAGGACGACCTGCGAGCCGCCGGCGACCAGGTCGCGCAGCTGCCCGATCAGGGCGAGGCAGCCCGACACCGAGAGGGCCGACTCCGGCTCGTCGAGGAGCCACAGCCCGCTGATCCGGGAGCGGTTCGCCACGATGTCGAGGAACGACTCGCCGTGGCTCCGCTCGTGGTATCCGCCGTCGATCCCCACCTCCTCCAGGTAGCTGAAGAAGCCGTGCATCGTCTCGGCGCGGAGGAAGAAGCCGCGCTTGGACGCGCCGGCCCCGCGGACCAGCTGGAGGTGCTCGGCCAGGTCCGACTCCGAGGCGCGGGAGGAGTGCATCGCACCCGTGGATCCGCCCTCCGCGTTCAGCCCGTAGGCGAGGGCGACCGCCTCGAGCAGCGTCGACTTGCCCGAGCCGTTCTCGCCGGTGATCACCGTCACCTGGCCGAGATCCCAGCCCTCGGCCAGCACCTGCCGCACGGGCGCGAGCGTCGCGGGCCAGCGCGCGAGGTCGGCGGGGTGCTCGGGTCGGGCCTGCACGCGGCGCACCGGGAGGGTCGAGAACACCCGATCAGTCAAGCAGGTCGACGCTCCAGCCGGCCTCGGCCAGCGCGCGGGCCGTGTCGGCGCGGGGCGAGTAGGGGAGGTCGTCGGCGCCGACCACGCGGTAGTCGGTGTCGCCGGGGCCGACCCAGAGGACGGAGTCGGACGGGCCGGCCCGGTGCAGGGCGGCGCGGACGGCGTCGGCCGGCTCCGCGATCTCGAGCACCTCGCAGCGCTCGACGCGGCGGGCGCCGTCGACCAGGGCGCGGCGGATCCGCGCGGGGTCCTCGAAGCGCGGGTGGTGGTCGGTGACGATCACCAGGTCGGCGCGCTCGGCAGCGGCCCGGCCCATCGGCGCGCGCTTGCTCGGGTCGCGGTCGCCGTCGGCGCCGAGGAGGACGAGCACGCGGCCGGGCGTCACCTCGCGGAGGGCGTCGACGGTGCGCGCGACCGAGTCGGGGGTGTGCGAGAAGTCGAGGAAGACCCGGGGCCCGTCGGCGCCGGACACGAGCAGCGTCCGCCCGGGCACGGTGACGTCGATCCCGGAGCCGACCGCCGCGGCCACCCGGTCGCGCGCGTGGCCCGCCTCGATCAGCATCACCAGCGCGAGGGCCGCGTTCGAGGCCATGTGGCGGCCGAGGAGCGGGACGGAGGCGGTCGTCGACCAGCCGTCGCGGGCGGTGAGCCGGAAGCGGGTGCGGTCGACTGCGGTCTCGAGCACGTCGATCCGCCAGTCGGCTCCGTCCCCGGCCGAGAGCGTGACGACCGGGACGGAGGCCTCGCGGGCGACCCGGCGCCCCGCCTCGGTGTCGACGACCACGACGCCGCGGCGGCTCCGCTCGGGCGTGAACAGGCGCTGCTTGGCGCGGAGGTACTCGTCCAGGTCGCCGAAGTCGTCGAGGTGGTCGTGGCTGAGGTTGGTGAACCCGGCGACGTCGAGCACGATCCCCTCCATCCGGGAGCGCACGAGCGCCTGGGCGCTGACCTCGATGGCCGCCGCCTCGACGCCGTCCTCCGCCATCCGGGCCAGGAGCGCGTGCAGCTCGGAGGCCTCGGGCGTGGTGAGGCGGCTGGCGACGACGTGGTCGGCGCTGCGGCGCTCGGCGGTGGAGCTCAGCCCCGAGACGACGCCCAGCTGCCGGAGCACCGCGTCGAGGAGGTGCACGGTGCTGGTCTTGCCGTTGGTGCCGGTCACGCCGAGGAGCACCGGTCCGCTCCTCGTGCCGTACACCTGCGCGGCGACCGGGCCGAGGGCGGTGCGGGGGTCGTCGCTGAGGAGGACGGGCAGTCCGGATGCGCGGGCCTCGTCGAGCCCGCCCGCGTCGGTGAGCACGGCGACCGCTCCTGCCGCCGCCGCGTCGGCCGCGAACCGGGCGCCGTGGCTCCTCCTCCCGGGGAGCGCGGCGAAGAGGGCGCCGGGGCCCGCCTCGGTGTGCGCGACGGTCACCGCGGTGATGCGGACGTCGGAGCCGTCGCCGTGGAGGCGGAGCCGATCGCTCGCGAGGTCGGCGAGCGCGACACCGGCGGCGTGGAGCGGTTCGAGGAGCCGGAACACCGGCATGCGGGCCTCCTGCGGGGCGGGCGGGGCGGCGTCGCCGAGGGCCCGCGGGCGCCGCCGGGCGACCGGAGGGGGAGGGCCGAGAGGCCCATGCCTCAGCCTGCGCGCCGCTCCCCCCGATCGGGGAGGCCCTTGCCACCGCCCGCGCGGGCCGCTACCCGCCTCCGCCTACTGCCGCGAGAACGCCTCCTGGTACAGCGCCGCGAGCTCGGGGGAGCTCTCGCCGCTGAGGCCGCAGGTCAGGATCGTGTCGCCGTCGGCCGCGACCAGGTAGTCGACCCCGGTCTCGAAGACGATGGGGGCCCCGTCCACCGCCGTCTCCCTGCCCTGGGTGACCGTGACGCCGTCGCCGACCTCGCCCGCGTAGCGCTCGAGCACGTGCAGGGTGACGGTGCTCCCGTCGATCGAGCGGACCTCGGCCCGGAACGCGAGCTGAGCAGGGGCCAGCGCGGCGGCCGTCACCGGCGAGCACGCGGCCATCGGCCCGCCCGTGCTCGGCAGGATCAGCGTCGAGGTGCTGCCCCCGCCCACGCCGAGCGCGAAGGGCAGCAGGAGGGAGGCGGCGGCCCCGGCGCTCAGCGCGCCGACTCCCACGATCAGCCAGGGGGAGCGGCGGCGGGAGTGCACCGTCCGCGTGCCCTCACCCGTCGCGGCGGCGATCTGCTCGGCGAGCTCGTCGCGGTCGAGCGCGGGGAGGCTCCGCGCGGGGTCGACCGTGCGGAGGAGGCGGCGGACGTCCTCGTCGTCGGTTCCGGTCATCGGAGTCCCCCTTCGGGCGCGTGCGGGTCGGTGGAGTCGTAGAGCTCGGCGAAGCGGCGCCGCGCGCGATGGAGGCGGATCGAGACGGCGTTCGCCGTGACTCCGAGGACCGCGGCGATCCCGCGGACGTCGAGCTCCTCCCACGCCCAGAGGCGCAGCAGCTCGGCGTCCTGCTCGCGCATCCGGGCGAGCACGAGGCGCACGGTCTCCTCCGCGCCCGACGCCTCGCCCTCGTCGATCTGCACCTGGGGCGGATCGACGACCGCGATCCGCTGGGCGAGCATGACCTGGCGGCGCTGCATCCGCCGGGCGTTCTGCAGCTGGAGCCGGGCGACGCCGATCGCCCACGGCACCGGGTCGTCCTCGGGCACGTCGGCGCTGCGGCGCCAGAGCGCCGAGAGCGTCGCGGCGAGCACGTCGTCGGCGGTGGCGGAGTCGGTGCGCCGCCAGAGGTAGCGGCGGACGGGATCGGCGACCGCGGCGGCGACCGCGGCGAACCGGTCGGGACCCGCGAGGGGAGCTGGCATGTGCCTCATGCTCCCTCCTGTCCGGGATCGGCGCACATCTTTCACCGGCGCGCCGGGCGGGACTCCGCGCTCTCCCAGCAGCGCGGGAGCGCGGGTCGTCGCTCAACGCCGCGAGGCGCCGACGAACTCCAGCCAGCCGGCCACGAACGGCTCGATGTCGTCCACCTCGTCCAACGCGAGAGCGTCCAGATCGACTCCGCGGCACTCCAGCGTGAGGACGTGCCCCCGCACCCAGGCGGCCGCGCGCACGGCCCCGGCTCCCTCCCAGACCTCGAAGGGCTCCGGAGCCCCGTCGACCGGGATCTCCGCGATCCGCGTGGGAGCGGGCAGCGCCTCCGGCTGCACGAACGAGACGGGCGCCTCCTCCCGGCAGCAGAGCAGCGCGACGTCGTGCCGCGGATCGCCGAGGGTCGTGCGGATCTCGACGGAGGGCCCCGGCCCGCCCGGGACCGCGTCGTCGGCGAGGAACGAGAGCCCCCGCGGGCCGCCCGTCAGCGTCCACTCCGCCAGCAGCCGCGGACCGTTCCAGCCCGAGACCGCCCAGAGCGGGAGGTCGCCGAACGACCCGCGGATCCGCGCGACCCGCTCGGCGAGGTGCGCGGAGAACTCCTCCTCGCCGAGACGCCGCGCTCCGTCCATGGCCCGATCGTAGGTCGGGTGCCGCGGCACGGCCAGACCCCTCGCTACTGTGAACGTCGACCCCCGCCTCCCTTCCCCGCCGAGGAGCCCCATGCCCATCTGGACCCTGCACGGAGACGGCCGCACCGTCGAGCCCGGCGCCGTCGTCGCCCCCGGCGAGCGGCTCGCCTGGCCGGCGACGATCGCCATCGGCATCCAGCACGTCGTCGCCATGTTCGGAGCGACGTTCCTCGTGCCCGTGCTCACCGGGTTCCCGGTCGCCACGACCCTGCTCTTCTCCGGAGTCGGGACGCTGCTGTTCCTCCTGATCACGCGCAACCGGCTCCCCAGCTACCTCGGCTCGAGCTTCGCGTTCATCGCGCCCGTCACGGCCGCGACCACCGTCGGAGGGACGGGGTCGGCGCTCGCCGGAGTCGTCGCCGTGGGCCTCCTCCTGGCCGCCGTCGGCGTCCTCGTGCAGGTCGTCGGCCTCGGCTGGATCGACAGGCTGATGCCGCCGGTCGTCGCCGGCGCGATCGTGGCCCTGATCGGGTTCAACCTGGCTCCGACCGCGTACCTCAGCTTCAAGCAGGCGCCGATCACCGGGACGATCACGCTCGCCGCGATCATCCTGTCGAGCGTGTTCCTCCGCGGCTTCCTCGGCCGCGTCTCGATCTTCCTCGGCGTGGTCATCGGCTACGTCGTCGCCCTGCTGCGGAACGAGATCGACTACTCCGCGGTCGGTGCGGCCGACTGGTTCGGGCTGCCGCCGTTCACCTTCCCCGACTTCGCCTCCGGATCCACGTGGTCGGGCATCGCGATGTTCCTGCCGGTCGTGCTCGTCCTCATCGCCGAGAACGTCGGACACGTCCGCGGCGTCGCGACGATGACCGACGCCTCCGCCAACGCCAGCACCGGCCGGGCCCTGATCGCGGACGGTGTGGCGACCACCCTCTCCGGCGCCTTCGGCGGCTCCGGCACCACGACCTACGGCGAGAACATCGGAGTGATGGCGGCCACCCGCGTGTACTCGACGGCCGCCTACTGGGTCGCCGGCGTCACCGCGATCCTGCTCAGCCTCTCGCCCAAGGTCGGCGCCGTCTTCAACTCGATCCCGGCCGGAGTCCTGGGCGGCGCCACCACCGCGCTCTACGGCCTGATCGGCGTGATCGGCATCAAGATCTGGATCGACAACCGCGTCGACTTCTCGCGCCCGGTCAACCAGTACACCGCCGCGGTCTCCCTCGTGATCGCGATCGCCGGCTTCTCGTTCTCCTCCGGCGGCTTCGAGCTCGGCGGCATCGTCCTCGGCGCCGGCGCCGCCCTCGTGATCTACCACCTGGGCAACGCCATCGCCCGCTGGCGCCGCACCGGCGCCGACGACGGCGGCCCCCTCCCCGCCATCGGCCAGCTCGGCGGGGACCCGCAGGACCGCTGACCACGGCCTGCTCCGGCCTGCCGCTCCCGAGACGCCGCCGTGCCGTCCGGACGCCGCCCTCCCGCGGACGTCCCGGCGCGCACGGCGGCGTCTCGGCACCCGACGGAGCCGTCCCGGCGCGCGCACCGCAGCACCGCCTCCGCTTACCACGTTCGGGGCAGTCCGCAACCCGGTGCGCTCCCAGGCGGCTCCCGCCTAACGTCGAGCGTGACGACCGCAGCAGCGGAACGCCGCACACCGAGTGAGACAGCAAGGAGCACCACCGTGCCGCAGATCATCGAGACCGTCGACGTCAACGTCCCCGTGTCCGTCGCCTACAACCAGTGGACCCAGTTCGAGGAGTTCCCGCGCTTCCTCGACGAGGTCGAGTCGATCCAGCAGGTCACCGACACCCTCACCGTCTGGAAGGTGAAGGTCGGCCCCGTCGAGCGCGAGTTCGAGGCGAACATCACCGAGCAGCACCCCGACGAGCGCGTCGCCTGGAACAGCACCGGCGGCGAGACCGACCACGCCGGCGTCGTCACCTTCCACAAGCTCTCCGACACCGAGACCCGCGTCACCGTGCAGCTCGACTGGGAGCCGAAGGGCTTCCTCGAGACGCTCGGCTCGCTCGTCGGCGCCGGCAGCCACGCCGTGAAGAAGGACCTGAACAACTTCAAGGAGTACATCGAGAAGCAGGGCACCCCCGACGGTGCCTGGCGCGGCGACGTCGAGGCCTGAGCCGTGACCGACGCAGCCACCTCGTCCGAGGGCGAGAAGAAGGCGAACGGTCTCGGCGACGACGAGACCATCCCGCACTCCGAGGACGGGCTGGCGGTGGGGGTCTCCGGAGACTCGCACTTCAACCCCGAGGAGGACGCTCCCGAGGAGCCCTCCGAGAGCTGACGCTCTCCTCCGGGGAGCCCGACCGCTCTCCTCCGCGAGATGCCACTTGTGCACACGACACGCCGCGAGGCGTGCGCACAAGTGGCATCTCGCGGTTGAAGGCTCAGCGCCAGGCCCGGGTGTACTGCGGCGGCACCGGCAGGTCCGCGCCGAGCTCGTGCGCCATCCGCACCGGAGCGTTCGGATCGCGCAGCAGCTCGCGGGCGAGCAGCACGACGTCGGCGTCGCCGTTCGCGACCACGCCCTCCGCCTGCTCCGCCGTGGTGATGAGTCCCACGGCGCCGACCAGCGCACCGGTCGCCTTCCGCAGGTCGCGCGCGAACGGCACCTGGTAGAGCGGCGCCACCGGGATGCTGGCGTGCACGAGTCCGCCGGTCGACACGTCGAAGAGGTCCACGCCCTCGGCGCGAGCCCACTCCGAGACGGTGATCGTCTCCTCCAGTGTCCAGCCGCCCTCGGCCCAGTCGGTCGCGGAGAAGCGGACGAGCAGCACGAGCTCCCCGATCTCGGCGCGGACCGCGCGGACGACCTCGAGCAGCAGGCGCGCCCGGTTCTCGAGCGAGCCGCCGTAGGAGTCCTCGCGCGTGTTCGAGAGCGGCGACAGGAACTGGTGGAGCAGGTACCCGTGCGCGGCGTGCAGCTCGATCACGTCGAAGCCGGCGTCCGCGGCGCGGCGGGCGGAGGCGCGGAACGCCTCGACGAGGCCGGGCAGCTCGTCCGCCGCCAGCTCGCGCGGCTCCGCATAGCCCTCGAACGCGACGGCCGAGGGAGCGACGGTCGGCCAGCCGCCGTCCTCCAGCGGCACGGATCCGCGTCCGCTCCACTCGCGGTAGGTCGACGCCTTCCGGCCCGCGTGGGCGAGCTGCACGCCCGCGAGCGCGCCCTGTCCGTGCACGAAATCGACGATCGGAGCCCAGGCGTCGCGCTGCTCGTCGTTCCACAGCCCCGTGTCCCAGGGGCTGATCCGCCCCTCGGGGACGACGGCGGTGGCCTCCGCGATGACGACGCCCGATCCGCCGCGCGCGAGCCCGCCGAGGTGCACGAGGTGCCACGAGGTGGGCACGCCGTCCTGCGCCTCCACCGAGTACTGGCACATCGGTGCCGCCCAGAGGCGGTTGCGCGCGGTCCTCGAGCGGAGCGTCAGCGGCTGGAACAAGGCGGTGTCGGTCATGTCTCTCCTGTCGTGCTTCTCCGCGGAACGCCGCTTCGGTAGGCGATACGCCGGTGAGGGCGCACGCCGACGGCATCTCGCGGAGGGGGTCACGTGCTCCAACCGGGAGGAGAGCCCGGCTATGCCCGGATCAGCGCGGCCAGGTCGCCCCGGGCGCGTCCTGCCAGACGGTGCTCGGCGGAGCGAGCGACTCCAGCTCCTCGAACAACGAGTCGGGGATCTCGAGCGCGTCGTCGGCCACGAAGGAGTCGTAGTGCTCGGCGGAGGTGGCGCCGACGACCGTCGTCGTCACGCGGGGGTCGCGCGTCGAGAACTGCAGCGCGGCGGCGGCGAGCGGCACGCCCGCCCGCTCGCAGGCCGCTCCCATCGCCGCGACGGCGTCGACGATCTCGCGCGGCGCCGGCTGGTAGGCGTAGGAGGCGACCGGCTCCGGCCAGCGTGCGAGGGCGCCTCCGCCGTAGACCGCCGCGTTGACCACGATCACGCCGCGGTCCACGGACGCGTCGATCAGCTCCTCGGAGGAGCGGTCGACGAGCGTGAAGCGGTTGTGGGTGATCACGGCGTCGAACAGGCCGGTGTCGACGTAGTGGCGCAGCATCGGCGCGGGTCCGCCCGAGATCCCGATCGAGAGGGCGACGCCCGCCTCCTTCATCGCGACGAGCGCGCGGACCGGGCCGTCCTCGGCGAAGGCCTCGTCGTACGAGATGCGCTCCGGGTCGTGCAGGTAGAGCAGGGGGAGGACGTCCATACCGAGGCGCTCGCGGCTCTCGTCGAGGCTGCGGCGCATCCGCTCGGCCGAGTAGCTGCCGGTGCTCGGGTCGCGGTCGAGCTTGGTGACCACGGTGATCCCCTCGGGGACGCCGCCGCGGGCCAGCAGGGCCTCGCCGATCAGGCGCTCGCTGTGGCCGCCGGCGTACTCGTTGGACGTGTCGACGACGGAGACGGCGCGGGTGGCGGCGTCGGAGTCGAGGACGCGCTCGAGGGCCGGCACCCGGTCGAGGTCGGCGACGCGCTCGGGGCGCCAGGAGGTGCCGAGGGTCAGCCGGGTGACGGTGGCGCCGGACGGGCCGAAGGGCCGGAGGCGGGAGGACTGCGGAGTCATCCGCTCAGCCTGGCAGCGCCGGGGTCCTCCCCGCATCCCGCGGCGGATGAACGGTCAGTGGACGAGAGGGCTCTGCCCGACGACGCCGAAGCCCAGGAGCGTCGTCGCGAGCGTCCCGGCGGAGAGGTGGGCGATCCGGAAGACGGTGTCGGTGCGGCGCGGCCGCCTCCGAGGTCGACGACGTGTCCTGCTCGACGGGATCCTTCCGCGGGGCCTTCCGCGGGGCTCGACGACCGGGCGGCGGACCGGCGCGAGGCCGCCGTGACGGCCGGACGCGGGCCGGTGGTGCGCCCTAGGCTCGGCGCGTGACCGTCGATACCGCCGCCGCCGACTCCTCCGCCCGCTCCGCCGCGCTCGACGCTCTCGCCACTCCGGCGCTGGTGCTCGACGAGGCGGTGCTCGACCGCGACATCGCCGCCGTCGCCGCGGCTGCCCGCGAGCGGGGTCTGGCGCTCCGCCCCCACGCGAAGACCCACAAGTCGCTCGAGATCGCCCGGCGCCAGCTCGCCGCGGGGGCCGTCGGGCTCACCGTCGCGACCGTCTCGGAGGCCGAGGTCTTCGCCGCGGGAGGGATCCGCGACCTCTTCATCGCCTACCCGCTCTGGCTCGACGCCGAGCGCGCCGGGCGGCTCCGCCACGTCCTCGCGAGCGCCCGTGTGCGGGTCGGCGTCGACTCGGCGGAGTCGGCCGAGCGCCTGGCCGCGGCCCTGCCCGAGCGCGAGGGGCTCGAGGTCGTCGTCGAGATCGACTCCGGCCACCACCGCAGCGGCGTGCTCCCCGCCGAAGCCGGCGCGATCGCCGCGGCCGCCGTCTCCGCCGGGCTCGACGTCGCCGGCGTCTTCACCTTCCCCGGCCACAGCTACGCGGCCGGCAACGGAGCGGCGGCCGCCCGCGACGAGGCGCGCGCGCTCGCCGAGTCGGTCGCGTCGCTCGCGGCGTCCGGAGTCGAGGCCCGCGTGGTCAGCGGAGGCTCGACCCCCTCGGCCGCGTTCGCCGACTCCTCGGTGCTCACGGAGCTGCGCCCCGGGGTCTCGGCCCTCGGCGACGCCCAGCAGTGGGAGATCGGCACGGTGACGCCCGAGGACATCGCCGTCACCGTCCTCGCCACGATCGTGTCCCGCCGCGGCGACCACCTGATCGCCGACGCGGGCAGCAAGGTGCTCTCCTCCGATCGTGGCGCGGCCTCGAGCGGCTTCGGCCGCCTCCCGGAGCACCCGGAGGCGCGCATCCCGGTGCTCTCGGAGCACCATGCGACGATCACCGGTGTCGACCTGCCCGTGGGGACGCGGGTGCGGATCGCGCCGAACCACGTCTGCGTCGCGGTGAACCTGGCCGACGAGTACCGTGTCCTCCTCCGCGACGGCGGCGGCGCCGTCTGGCCCGTCGACGCCCGCGGGCGGAACAGCTAGGCGATCCGCGAGCGCGGGATCCGCAGGCCGAGCAGCGCGCTCGCCGCCAGCAGCACGAAGGCGGAGGCGAAGGCCGCGGTCGGGGATGCGGCGTCGGCGAGAGCGCCTGCGAGCAGCGGCCCGATCACGCCGCCCAGGTCGGACGCGGCCTGGAACACCGAGACCGGCTTGCCGCCGCGCTCGCCCGCGGCGTCACCGACCAGCGCACCCGGGGCCGTGCCCATGAAGGCGGCCGCCGCTCCGTAGACGCAGAGCAGCACGACGAGCAGCCACAGCTCCGAGACGAACGGCATCGCCAGCATCGCCACCGCCGCGACGGAGAATCCGCCGATCAGCGCCGGGCGCCGGCCGACCGTGTCGACGAAGCGGCCGGCGGGCGCTAGCGCGATCGTCTGCACCACCGCGGCGATCGCGAAGGCGATGCCGGTCCAGGCGGGCTGCCCGCCGAGCCCCTCGACGACGAGCACGGGGACGAGCGTCGCGCGGACTCCCATCGCCGACCAGCCGAGGGCGAAGTTCGCCAGCACCGCGCTCTGGTACCGGCGGTCGCGGGCGACCTCGCGCAGGGGCTTCGTCCTCGCCGCGGCGGACGGTGCCGCGTCGCGCTCCGGCCGCTGCAGCAGGATCAGCCCGACGAGCCCCGCGATCGCGAGCGTGCCGGCGTAGAAGAAGAAGGGGGCGGTGAGCGAGATCGCCGTGAGCACGCCGCCCACCGCGGGGCCCGCCATGCCGCCGAGCAGGAAGCCGCCCTGGTAGAAGCCGATCGAGCGGCCGCGCCGCTCCGGGCTCGCGGTGCGCAGGAGGAGCGTCATCGCCGCGACGGAGAACATCGCGGAGCCGATGCCGCCGACTCCGCGCAGCAGGAGGAGGTGCGGGTAGTCGGAGGCGAAGCCGACCAGCGCCGAGGAGAGCGCGACGATGCCGATGCCGACGGCGAGCACGACCCGCTCGCCGAACCGGTCGACCAGCGGCCCCACGAACGGATTCGCGACCAGCCGCATCAGCGCGAACGCCGAGACGACCGCGCCGACCGCCGTGTAGTCGACGCCGAAGCTGCGCACGTAGGTCGGCAGCACCGGCACGACGACGCCGAACCCCAGCATCACGAAGAAGGCGACGACCCCCAGCACGAGCACGTCCCGCGGCAGTCGCTCGCTGTCTCGGGAACGCCACGGGAATCGCACCTGTCGACGCTACCCCTTCTCGAGGGCCCGGCCCGCGCCTCGATGTGTCGAGTTCGCGCCGACCGTCCGACACCCTCTCCGCGATGGATACGGTCCCAGGACCCGATGGATCTGCCGGCGAATGAGGAGACGTCATGAAGAGTTCTCTGTGGTTCGGGTCCGGTCTCGCTGTCGTCGCGCTGGCGCTGACGTCGGTTCTCGGGGCGCAGGTGGCCTCGGCCGCTCCGATTCAGCCGAACAAGAACTGCGAGTACGAGTTCCAAGGGGGGTGCGTGAAGTGGTACACCGGCGTCTCGACCTGCGATCACATCGTCGAGACCAGTGCCCCGGAACATCGCAAGAAGGCCTGCGCGGTCTGGGTCACGACGGGGACGATGCACATCGAGCGATGAACGATGGTGGACCGCCCGACCGCCTCATCGGCGGTACTCGTATCCGTGCTGCTCCTCGTGGGCTGCACCGAGCCGGGAGGCGATCAGGAGGCCGCTCCCTGTGTCCCGCTCGAGCGCACGTGGAACGACTACGCGCCGGAACTCGATCCCGTTCTGCGTCCACCGTTTCGCGAAGCCCTCGAGGGCTTCGACGAGAGCTCCTCGAACTCGATCGCGTCCGACGCTGCTCGTCTCGCCACGAGCAATCTGCTCTCCGCGATCTCCGGGGATCGACGAGCGAGCGAGTACTTCTGGAACGCCATGGACCTGATCGGCCGTGAGTGCGCCGAGGCGGGAGCCCCGCTGTCGTTCGACCACCACGGCGAGCAGCTGACGACGGGGAGCAGCGCCGACCACGGGCGCCCGCCCTGGGTCGTCGATCCGCCGCCTCAGCCGGAGAGCGGCACGATCGAGCCGACGATCCCGGAGTAGCTCACGTAGTAGAGGACGCCGTCGCGGTGGAGGACGCCGCGGCCGGGGTAGCTCTCGTCCGGTCCGTCGGGCCCGTCGAGGAAGCCCGGAGCCGCGGTGTCGTCGGCGGTGAACCCATCCGCGAGGAGCGCGGCGCTCCGGTCAGGCCACTCCGCGTCCGGGACCGCCAGCTGCCCGACCACGACCGACACGTCGCCCTGGCCGCTCCACCGGCAGAGCACCCCGTCCTCGGCGATCTCCTGCACGACGGGGTAGTCGACGTCGTAGACCGTCGCCTCGGGTGAGAGGGCGAGACCGTCCTCGGCGAGCGACCCCTCCTCGTCGGCGGTGAGCAGGTCCTCGCAGGGGAGCAGGGCGGTGGCCGGGGTCGCGGTGGGCAGCGGAGACGTGCTGCCGGCGCTCGCGGTCGGCACGGCACTGCTCGGCGTCGGAGCGCTCGAGATCAGCGGTGGAGCGGTCGTCGGGGCCGTCCCCTCGTCGGCGCTTCCCGTGCAGCCGCTCAGCGCGAGCAGCCCCGCCCCGCAGGCGAGCAGCGCACCGGCGCCCCTCGCGGTCGTCGTCCGGATCATCGCGAGCCCCCTCGTCCGCGGCGGCCGCGTCGCCGCCCCCTCGATCCTCTCCTCCGCTCTCGCCGGCTGTCCACCGCCCCCGGCCGGCGCCGAGGCGACTACCGCTTCGGCCCCGCGCCGATCGCCCAGACCCGCGGCGGCACGGTGCCGTTGACCGCGTGGTCGCCGACGATCCGCGCCTTGAACACCCACGGATTGTGGCTCGCGGCCGTGCGCGCGTTGCGCCAGTGCCGGTCGAGGTTCTTGCGGGTGCTCACCCCGGAGGCGCCCAGCGCGTCGAAGAGGTCGGAGGTCGCCCGGGTGGCCAGTTGCGTCAGGACGATCTGGGCCTGCGCCGTCTCGAGCTCGGCGAGGTCGTTCTGCCGCTCGTCCTCGAGCGGGTCGCCGTCGAGGGCCGCGTCGTGCGCCCGCTGCAGCGCGACCGCCGCGCGCTCCACGATCGCCGCTCCCGCGTAGGCGGCGGCCGAGACCTGCCCCACCACCTGCAGGATCTGCGGATCCGCCGCGAACGACTCGGCGTTCCCGTGCGAGAAGATCCGGGTCCGCGCCCGCACTTCGGCCGCGATCTCGCGCTCGGCCCCCGCGATCGAGCCCGCCAGCACGGCCAGCAGCACCGCCTGGTAGAACGCGGTCTGGTAGCGGAACCGGGTCTCGAAGGCGATCACGTCCTCGGCCGCGACCACCGCCTCCGTGAAGGTGCTCGTCCCCGAGCCGGTGGTGCGCTGGCCGAAGCCGTCCCAGTCGTCGGCGTGCTCGACGCCCGCCTGGCGCGCGTCGACGATCGCGATCACCTTCTGCCCGGTGTCGGTGCGCTGGGCGAAGGTGTCGATCCAGTCGGCGAAGACGCTGCCGGTGGAGTAGTACTTCGTGCCGGTCACCGTGAACCGCGTCGGGTCGCCCTCGACCGGAGCGACCTTCGTCTGCACGTCGCCGATCGCGACCGTGCCGACCTCGGTCCAGGCGTTGCCGCCGAGCTCGCCGTCGGCGAAGCGCCGGAGCCAGCGCTCGCGGGTCCCGTCGGTCGCGAGCAGCCGGTCCTCGACCAGGGCGAAGTGGCCGCGGAGCGCCTGGGGCAAGTTGGAGTCGGCGGCGGCCAGCTCCGTCAGCAGGCGGAACAGCTGGGGGAGGCTCGCGCCGGCCCCGCCGGACTCCAGCGGCACGCGCACCGCGCCGAACCCGGCGTCCGCCAGCGCTCGGATCTGCGCGACCGGCAGTTCGCGTGCGCTCTCCCGCGCCGCCGCCCCCGCCGCGATCTCGGCGAACAGCGGCCGGAACCGCCCCGCCAGCTCCTCGTAGTCCACCTCGGGCACGGCCCGCAGATCGGTCGCGGTCATCGTCGGCTCCTGTTCCGCTGCGCCCACCCCGGGCGGCTCGTGCTCGACGGTAGGGGAGGAGCCCGGTCCGCGGTCCGCCCGTGACGCCCGGTGTCCCTCCGTGACCTCCGGTGTCCCTCCGTGACGCCCGGATCGGGGAATGCCTCGCCCCCGGGGCTGTTGGCCCAGGGGATGTCCTCCACCACTCCCGTCCCCCCGTCCGACCCCCGCAGCGCCCTCGTCGTCGGTGCGACCGGCATCGGCGGCTCCGCCCTCGTCGACCTGCTCACCGAGCAGGGCTGGCCGGTGACCGCCCTCTCGCGCCGCCCGATCGACGCGCGCCCCGGCGTCACTCCGCTCGCCGCCGACCTGCGCTCCGCCGAGGACCTGGCCCGCGTGCTCGCCGACCAGCGCCCCACGCACCTCTTCTTCACCGCCTGGTCGCGCCAGGCGACGGAGGAGGAGAACATCGCGGTCAACGGCGGCATGGTCCGCGACCTCCTCGCCGCGCTCGCGCACGCTCCCGTCGAGCACGTCGCGCTGGTGACCGGCCTCAAGCACTACCTGGGCCCGTTCGAGGCGTACGGGCAGGGCGCGATGCCCGACACCCCGTTCCACGAGGAGGAGGAGCGCCTCGACGCCCCGAACTTCTACTACGCGCAGGAGGACGAGCTCTTCGCCGCGGCCGGGCGCGCCGGGTTCACCTGGTCGGTGCACCGCTCGCACACGGTCATCGGGCACGCCGTCGGCAACGCGATGAACATGGGGCTGACCCTCGCGGTCGCGGCGTCGATCCACCGTGCCGAGGGCACCCCGTTCGTGTTCCCCGGCTCGCTCACGCAGTGGAACGGACTCACCGACATGACCGACGCGACGATCCTCGCCGAGCAGATGCTCTGGGCGTCGACGTCGGAGGCGGGCCGCGACCAGGCCTTCAACGTGGTCAACGGCGACGTCTTCCGCTGGCGCTGGATGTGGACCCGGATCGCGGAGCACTTCGGCGTCGAGCCGGTCGGCCCGGGGGAGGAGCCGCAGCCGCTCGAGCAGCAGATGGCCGATGCCGAGCCCGTCTGGCGGCGCCTCGTCGACGAGCACGGGCTGATCGAGCCCGACCTCTCCCGCGTCGCCTCCTGGTGGCACACCGACGCCGACCTCGGCCGGAACCTCGAGGTCGTCACCGACATCGGCAAGTCCCGCCTCGCCGGCTTCACGGCGTTCCACCGGACGGTCGACTCGTTCACGGCGCTCTTCGACCGCTACCGCGCGGAGCGCCTGATCCCCTAGCCCGCCGGCCCTCATCCGTCGCCGCTCCGTCGTCCGCCGGATACCCCGTCGACACCCCTCGTCTCCCCGCCGTGCCTAGCGTCACGGCATGGCGGCGAGCGGATGATCGAGCGGGTGGACCCGTTCCTGGGCACGGAGGCGACCGCGCTCCCGGAGCCGACGGGGCTCGCAGCGACGTGGTGGTCGCCGAAGCCGCAGATCGGCAACACGCACCCCGGAGCCACCTACCCCCTCGGCATGGTGTCCGCGTGCTCCTACTCCGGCGCCTATCCGACGGGCTACGGCCGCTACGACCTCGCGCTCGAGGGGGTCCCGCCGACGCTCCACGACGGCCTCGAGGCGAGCGGATTCACCCACTTCCAGCAGTCGGGCACCGGCGCGATCCGCAAGTACTACAACTACCTGCGGGTCACGCCGATGCTCGAGCCGCTCGACGAGCTCGGGCGCAGCTGGGCCCTCGAGGACGAGGTGGCGGAGCCCGGCTACTACGCGGCGACCCTCTCCTCCGGCGTGCGGGCCGAGCTCACCGTCGGGCCCGCCTCCGTGGTGCACCGCTACACCTTCCCCGAGCACCGCAGCGCCCGCGTGGTGGTCGACCTCTCCCTCGGGGGTCTGGCGATCCCGAGCGGAGCGACGGTGCCGCTGCGCGCGCAGCTGCATTCGATCTCGCCCGGCGTCGCGGCCGGCGAGGTCGTGATGGAGGGGGCGCCGCTCGCGGTGCACCTGGAGTGCGACGCCCTGCAGTGGCGGCAGATGCTCTGGTACGACCGCCGGCTGATGCCCGGCGGGACCCGGCTCGACTTCGACCACATCCGTCCCACCACGCTGCGCCCCTTCGGGCTGATGTGGGCGGGACCCAGCACGGCCGGGCAGACCGTCGAGCTCCGGATGGGCTTCTCGCTGCGGGGCACCGACCGCGCCCGCGAGAACCTGCATCGCGACGTCCCTCCTGCGGGCACCGGGTTCGACCAGCGCCGTGATCGCACCCGCAAGACGTGGCGGAAGCGCCTGCGCACGATCGCCGTCGACACCCCGTCCGCCGAGCGCGAGACGGTCTTCTCGACCGCGCTCTACCACTCGCTGATCAAGCCGTGCCTCGCTCCCTCCGAGAGCCCGTTCTGGCCGACGGACGGACCCTTCGTCTTCGACATCAGCACGATGTGGGACATCTACCGCACTCAGCTCCCGCTGCTCACGATGCTGCTGCCCGAGCGGGCGGTCGAGATCGCGGCTGCGCTCCTCACCATCTGCGAGGAGGAGGGCAACTTCCCGATCGGCTACCGGATGGCCAAGGGCAGCGACCGGTTCTCGCGCCAGGGCAGTGCCCTCGCGCACACCTTCCTCGCCGACCTCTGCCGGCTGGGGCTGCCCGGGGTCGACTGGGACGCCGCTCTCGTGCACATGAGCGAGGACCTCAAGCGGATGTACGGCGAGGAGTTCCTCGCCGCGGGGGAGGCTCACCCGATCAGCCACACGCTCGACCTGGCGCACGGCTACTGGTGCACGGCCGTCGTGGCCCGCCACGTCGGCGATCTCGAGCTCGCCGAGCAGCTCGAGGAGCGCGCCGCGCAGTGGGTGAACGCGTTCGACCTCCGCTCCGGCCTGCTCAAGGACTCGACGTATTACGAGGGCACCCGCCACAACTACTCGTTCCGCCTGCTGCACGACATGGCCGGGCGCATCGCCCTCAGCGGAGGGGACGAGGGCTTCGTCGCCCAGCTGGACGAGTTCTTCGGCTACGGAGCCGAGCCGGTCGTCCAGCCCGGGCTGCGCCCCGAGCGGAGCGAGATGCTCGCGGGAGCCGAGCTCGGACGCTTCGAGGGGCTCAACAACGAGCCCGACATGGACTCGCCGTGGGCGTACCACTACGCGGGACGGCCCGACCGGACCGCCGAGATCGTGCACGGCGTGCTGCACCAGCGGTTCGGAGCGGGCCGGGGCGGCCTGCCGGGGAACGACGACTCCGGCGGCCTCAGCTCCTGGTACGTGTGGGCGAGCCTCGGGCTGTTCCCCGTCGCCGGGCAGGGCCTGGTGCTGGTCAACGCGCCGAGCTTCGCGCGCGCGTCGGTGGCGATCGGAGGGGCCGACCTCGAGATCCGGACCACCGGCTTCGTCGAGCCCGAGCCGGGCGGGCCGGTCCAGTACGTGCAGTCGGCCGAGTTCGACGGCGCGCCCCTCCTGACGAGCGTCCTGACCGCGGCCGCCCTCCATCGCGGCGGCGAGCTGGTCCTGCACCTCGGTCCGGAGCCCTCCGACTGGGGGACCCTGCCCGAGCATCGGCCGCCCTCGTGGCCGGCGCGCCGGCACTGACCCCCGCTCGCCGTCACCCCCGCTACCACCGACCCCGCGCGTCCGGCCTCCGCCGCCGCACCCGACCGACGACCCCTGAAGGAGACCCATGGACCAGAGCACGCACGCGAACACCGTGCAGAACAGACTCGTCATCGTCGTCCGCGCCGATCCGGTGATCTGCGGGCACTCCGTCGAAGCGCGCAATCTCGCCGAGACCGCCCGGGAGCGCGGATTCGACGAGGTCCGGATCGTCACCTGGCCGATCGACCGGCTCGAGGCCGCGGGCCTCCCGCTCAAGCCGCTCGACGCCGTGCTGCCCTACAGCGACGGCATCGTCGTGGAGCGGCCGGGACCCGTGGGCGACTACAAGGTCCCGGACGGCCGCTGGCTGGCCGGGATGACCGGACGCCTGATCGAGCTGTTCACCGACGGCGTCCCGACCGTCTGCCTCTCGCTCTACCTGAGCCCGCACACGCTCGTCGTGGCCGACGCCCTCCGCGCCGCCTGGAGCACCGGACTCCCCGTCGAGGTCACCACGATCGCCGAGGCCGTCGGCTCCGACGTCACCAACGTGGTCCGCCGGGCGGTGGAGGAGGGCCGGCTGGGCGCCGCCGCCCACATCCTCTCCTCCTACCTCTCGCAGGACCACTGCGTCGCGGTGTCGGAGTACACGCGCGACCTGATCATCGAGGAGGCGGAGCGCGTCGACGCCGCGCACGGGACGCGCTTCGCTCCGCAGTGCCGGGAGCGCATCGCCGTGTCCTACCCGGCGATCGACGCGGACGCGTACCTCGACCTCGACCCCGGCGTCGTCGAGGAGGTCGTGCGGGCCCGCGGACTCCGGACCGACGGCTACGTCCTCTTCCTCTCGCGCCTGACCGAGGCGAAGGGCGTGGAGGACCTCATCACCGGTTACGAGCGCAGTGCCGTCCACGAGCGCCACGAGCTCGTCATCGCGGGTCGCGGTCCGCAGGAGGCGGAGCTGCGCCGGATCGCGGCGGCGTCGCCGCTGGCGCACCGCATCCGCTTCCTCGACGACGTCGGCGACGCGGAGAAGCCCTTCCTGATGGCGGGCTGCGCGGCGTTCGTGCTCCCGAGCAAGCCGCGGCCCGAGTTCGTCGAGACCTTCGGCATCGCGCTGGCCGAGAAGATGCTCGCCGGGGGCGGGCCGATCATCACCACGCTGACCGGCGGCATCGGCGAGGCGATCGGCGAGCACGCCTTCGTGACCCCGGTCGACAGCCCGGACACGATCGCCGCGCTCCTCGACCACGCCGTCCTCGAGCTCAGCGCCGACGATCGCGCACGCCGAGCGGCGGCCGCCCGGGAGTACGCCCTGCAGTTCGATCGGCGGGTCGTGTTCGACCGCCTCTTCGCCCGCCTGGCGCGTCCCGCCGTGGCGACGGCGTCGCTCTAGCGGCGGGAGTCCGGAGAGGCCGTCGCTGCGGCGCCCCTCGCGATGAGCACGTCCGGCGAGAGCTGGTGGCGCACGAAGCGGAGGGTGAAGCTGCGGCGGTCTCCTCCGGAGACCCGCTCGGCGAGGACGCGGATGCCGAGGACGGCGACGACGCGCCACTGCTCGGTCTCGTGGGCGACGACGGCGCAGAAGAGGTCGCCCGGGCGCACCTCGTCGACGGTGGTGGTGAGGCTGTTCGTTCCGTGGGTCATCTGGCCGCTCCTGGTTCCGGCGGACCTCGCGGACGGCGCTTCGGGTGCGCCGCGCAGCCGTCCGCCGGTCGCTCGAGAGGGGGGCCCGAGCGGCCGGCGGCCGGTCATGCGTGCGACAGCAGGGACGAGCCCGCCGGAACGACCCCGTGCCGCAGGAGCAGTGTAGGACTGCGACCCTGACCGTGGCGCGGAATGTCAACCACTTGCGAGCGCGCTCCCGGGGTTCTCTGGCCCGGAGACGACGGAACCCGCCTCCCGGGCGGGAAGGCGGGTCGTGTCGGTGTGCGGCGGCGGAGCCTGATCGGGAGCGGCTCCGGCGCGGAGGGTCAGGCGGCGGGCTCGGCGCGGCGCAGCGGGACGGCAGCGTTGCTCGTCGGCTCGGGCACGATGCGGAGGCCGGCGCCGCTGTTGGCGCGCTCCATGAGGGCCTCGACCCACTCCGGGTTGATCGTGGGCTGGCGGCTGCCCTTGAACTCGAACTGGATCGGGATGGTCGGGTGCATCCACACGCCGCGGCGGCCGGTGCCGGCCTGGGGGCTCGCGTCGAGGGTGAGCAGGAAGCGCTCGTCGCGGCGGAACTTGTTGATGATGACGATCTGGAGGTGGGCGAGGGCGCGGTCCTCGACCTCGATGGCGGCGGGGGGAGTGCCGTACAGGATGTTGCCCATGGTGTGCTCCGATCTGACGTGCGAGTGGCTGACGTCCGTCACTCTATATCGCTAGAAAGACTTCCTACTAGTTGAGCTAGCTACTTACGTCGCGGACTGCGTTTTCTGTCCATCGCCGCCGGTCGCCTCGATTCTCCGACGGACCCGGGGCGCGGCAGAAGTCCCTCGGAGTGAACTCTCGGGGACGCACGGCCACGGCCGCGTGGACGCGCGTCAGGCGCGGCGCTGCTCCAGCACGCCGTCGGCGTACTCGCCGATCGGCTCGCCCGCGAGCTCCTGGGCGGCGTCGACCGTCTCGGAGTCGGCCGGGCGCTCGACGATGTCGCGCATCGTCTGCAGGAAGCGGATGACGGTCCCGGCCTCGGAGGGGTTGAGCGTCTCGGCCGCCTCGAGCATGCGGCGGTGCATCTCGTCGAGCGTCTCGCGCACCTCGCGGTGGGAGGTGGGGGTGGCGACGATGCGGATGGCCCGGCGGTCGCTCGGGTGCGGCTCCCTGACCACGTGCCCGCTCTTGACCAGCCGGTCGATCAGCACGGTCGTGGAGGCGGAGGAGATGCCGAGGTAGGAGGCCAGGTCCTTCGGGCTGACGTGCACGCCCTTCTGCTGGCGGCGCATGAGGAACTGCACGGCCAGCAGGTCGTTCTCGCCCATGCCCATGGATCCGCGGGTCCGTCGGCGCATCGCGGCCTCCGCCGTGCGGAAGGCGCGCATCGCGGCGAGGACCTCCACCGCTCCGGGCTCGGTCGCCTCACCCGAGAACCAGAAGGCCCCGGGTCGCTTCAGCGTGACCTCATCCATGCCGAACAGTCTAGACAGTCTCGTAGCAAGAACATCTAGACAAGCCAACCTCCCCCGAGGTGCTTGCCTGGAAGGGCGGCGACCACTACGAAGGGACTACTAGTTAGACGAGCTAGTGACTCATTCGCGAAGGGAGCTGCCCGTGCTGGACGAACTCGACCGCCTGCAGCCGCTCCTGGCCGACGTCGTGGATCCGCTGGTCGGCTCCACCCTGGCCGGTCGCTACCTCGTGCTCGAGCGGGTGGGGGAGGGCGGCAGCGCCGTCGTCTACCGCGCCCGCGACCTCCGCCTCGCCCGCCAGGTCGCGGTCAAGGTCCACCGCGACGTCCCGGACACCCCCAACGAGCGGGCGCGTCGCGAGCGCGAGATCCGCTTCCTGATCGACTCGCGTCACGCCTCCGTGGTGGACGTCCTCGACCAGGGCGAGATCCCCGGCGAGGAGGGCGACCTCGCGTTCCTCGTCCTCGAGTACTTCGACCGCAGCGACCCGGCGGCCGACTGGTTCGGCTCCGGCGATGAGCGGCTCGTCGCGGAGGTCGGCGCTCAGGTGGCCGATGCTCTCGCGCACCTGCACGCGCAGGGCGTCCTCCACCGCGACGTGAAGCCCGAGAACGTCCTCGTCCGCTCGCGCGCCACCGCGTCCGGCTTCTCCGCGCACGAGGCCAAGCTCAGCGACTTCGGGATCGCCCGCTCGGTCGACGACGCCCGGCTCACCCGCTCCGACGTGCTGGTGGGCACCGCCGCGTACCTCAGCCCCGAGAGCCTCGGCTCCGGCCCGGTCGGACCGGCGTCCGACGTCTACTCGCTCGGGCTGGTCCTGCTCGAGGCCGTCTCGGGCCGCAGGGCCTACACCGGCACGACGCTCGAGATCTCGATCCAGCGCCTCCACCACGCGCCCGTCGTCCCGGAGTCGGTCCCGGCGGAGTGGCGCGAGCTGCTGACCGCGATGACCGCTCTCGATCCGGCCGACCGCCCCTCCGCCGAGGAGGTGGCACGCCGGCTCTGGGCGCGCCTGGCCGGCGGCCCCGCCGCAGCCCCCTCCCGCAGCGGAGTCACGGGCACGGTCGCCCTCGTCGCCACGGGCCTGGTCGGCGCGGTGACGGCCCTCTCGCTTACCGGCTGGCTGGGCTGAGCGCCCCGAGCGGTCCTCGTCCGCTCAGGTTCCTCGCGAGCGTGCTCCCGTAGGCTCCGGGCGACCCTCGACCGACCCCGAGCCGCGTCGCCGCGGACCGAACGGAGCCGATCCCATGAGCCCGCGCCGCCTCTTCCGCCTGCTGTCGATCGTCGAGGCGGTGACCTGGACTCTCCTGATCGTCGGGATGCTGCTGAAGTACGCGGCCGGTGCCGGCGACTGGCCGGTGAGCGTCGCCGGGCCGATCCACGGGTTCGCGTTCCTCGCCTACGGAGCCGCGGCCCTGGTGCTCGCGGTGAACCAGCGGTGGTCGGCGGGCGCGACGGCGCTCGCGGTCGTCAGCGCGGTCGTGCCCTACGCGACGGTCCCGCTGGAGCGCGGCTTCGAGCGCCGCGGCCTGCTGGAGGGCCCGTGGCGGACGCACGCCACGGACGACCCGCGCGACCGGCGCGTGACGAGCCGGCTCCTCCGCTGGGCGCTCGCGCGGCCCGTGCTCGCCGGGGCGCTGGTCCTGGCTCTGGTCGCCGTCGTCTTCGCGGCGCTGCTGGTGGTCGGCCCGCCCGGGGGCGGCGAGGCCTGATCCCGAGCGCGGCGCGCCTCAGACGGGGCGCGTCTCCGCGTCGATGAGGATCTCGGCGGCGCGACGCGCGTGCAGGGCGGCCTCCGGGGTTCCGGCGATGGCCGCGGTAGTCTGGGCGCCCTCGGCGAGGATCGCGAGCTGCGCGGCGAGCTCGGCGCCGCCACCCGCCTCCTCGGCGAGGGTCGCGAGGAAGCGCTGGAACGTCTCCTTGTGGTCGCGCGCCATCTCGGCGACCATCGGGTTCGACGAGCCGAGCTCCCCGAAGGCGTTGATGAAGCCGCAGCCGCGGAACGAGTCCTCGGAGAACCAGTCGAAGAGGAAGTCGTAGATCGCGAGCAGCTTGCCGCGAGGTCCGTCCGCCGCGGCGACCCGGGTGGTCACGCCGAGGGTCCACTGCTCGTGCCGGCCGTGCAGGACGGCGACCACCACCGACTCCTTGCTCGGGAACTCCGAGTAGAGGCGCTTCAGCGAGACGCCCGCGGCCGTGCGGAGCTCGTCCATCCCCACGGACTGGATGCCGCGCTCGTAGTAGAGCCGGTCGGCGGCCGCGAGGATCGCCTCGCGGGGAGGGCGCTCGTCGAGGATCGGGGACATCCCTCCATGGTAGGCGCTACCAGAACGGGCGTTCTCGGTCGGCTGCCGCGCTCTCCGCAGGGGGTCCGGGGATCGGACGCTGCTGCTAGCGTCGCGCTCGGGTGCGCAGGCGCCCGGGGACGGGAGGCGGACGCATGGTCGTCGCGATGCAGGCCGAGGGATTCGACGGGCCGGAGGCGCTGCGCGCCGTCGAGGTCGATCCGGGGGAGCCGACGCCCGGCAGGGTGCGGATCGCGGTGCGCGCCGCGGGCGTGAACCCGGCCGATGCGAAGCTCCTGCGCGGGATGTTCGGGCGCGGTCGGGTGCCGGTCCGGCCGGGCAGCGAGGTCTCCGGAGTCGTGACCGCGGTCGGAGTGGGGGCCGAGGGGCCGCTCGGCCCGATCCGAGTGGGCGACGAGGTCGTGGCGTTCCGGGTCTCCGGCGGCTACTCCGCCGAGCTGGTCGCGCCCGCGAGCGCGGTCCTGCCCAAGCCCGCCGGGCTCGGCTGGGCGGCGGCCGCGGGCCTGCTGCTGGCAGGGACGACCGCCGAGCACCTCGTCGAGGCCACCCGCGTCTCCTCCGGGGACACCGTCCTGGTGCACGGGGCGAGCGGGGCCGTCGGCTCGCTCGCGGTGCAGCTCGCGGTCGCCCGCGGAGCACGGGTGCTGGGCACCACGAGCGAGCGCGGCGAGGAGGTCGTCCGCCGCTTCGGCGCGGAGCCGGTCCGCTACGGCGCCGGGCTGGAGGAGCGCGTGCGCGTCTTGGCCCCCGGCGGCGTCGACGTCGCGCTGGACACGGCGGGCACCGACGAGGCGCTGGACGCCTCGGTGGCTCTGGTCGCCGACCGCTCGCGCATCGCCACTGTGGCCGGCTTCGAGCACGCCGCCCGCCTCGGCGGCATCCTGCTGCTCGGCGGCGGACCGGGAGCCGATCCCGGCACCGCGCTCCGCGACGCCGCCCGGCCGGGCCTGCTCGACCGCGCCGGTCGCGGGGAGCTCGAGGTCGTGCTCGGGCCCTCCTTCCCGCTGACCGAGGCGGCCGCCGCGCTCGCCCTCGTCGAGTCGGGCCGCGCGCGCGGCAAGACGGTCCTGCTCCCCTGAACGAGACGTCCTCCCTCGACCTGCCGGCCCTCGGGCCCTTCGACTCAGCCGGCGCCGCGAGCCTCCTCCGCAACCACGCCCTCCCCGGAGTGGAGCGGGTCTCGGCCGACGGCCGACGCCTGGAGCGCCTGCTCACCCTCGACGGGGCGCCGCGGCCGATCGTGCTCGAGGTGACGGAGACCGGGCTGCGGGTGGAGGCGGAGCCGGACGTGCTGACGCCGGCGGCCGCGGTCGTCCGAGCCTGGTTCGACCTCGACTCCGACGTGGTGGCGATCGGCGCCGAGCTCTCGCGGGACCCGCTGCTCGCCCGCTCCGTCGCGGCCCGGCCGGGGCTGCGCGCGACGCAGTACCCGGAGGCGTTCGAGGCGGCGGTCATGGCGGTCCTCGGCCAGCAGGTGTCCGTCGCCGCGGCCCGGACCTTCGGCGGACGCACCGCCGCGGCCTTCGGCGCCCCGGGGGAGCGCGGTCTCCTGGCCTTCCCCGCACCCGCCGCCCTGCTCGCCCCGGAGTTCGAGGCGCTGCGCTCGGCGATCGGGATCACCAACGCCCGGGCGCGGACGGTCCGGGCCGTCGCCGAGGCCTTCGCCGCCGGACCCGTGCTCGACCGCGCGGGCGACCTGCCGGAGCAGCGGCACGCGCTCCTCGCGATCCCGGGCATCGGGCCGTGGACGGCCGACTACCTCGCGCTCCGGTTCCTCGGCGATCCGGACGCCTTCCCCGCCGGCGACCTGGTGCTGCGGAAGGCGCTCGGCCGGGTGAGCACGGCGGAGGCGGAGGCGGCGTCGCAGGCGTGGCGGCCGCACCGGGCGCACGCGGCGTTCCACCTGTGGGCGAGCACCGGAGCGGTCTGAGCGGGTGGACGACCCGAGTCGAGAGCCGCGCCCGGACCGGCGGCCGGGACCGGCCGCCGACGGATCAGGTCAGGTACTCGACGTCGTCGTACAGGATCGGCGCGTCCTCGGCATCCGGATCCTCGACCGGGACGTCCTCGTGCTCGAGGATGACCGCGACGCCCGGGGAGACCAGCACGCAGACCTCGCGCTCGCCGGCGACCGTGAAGCTCACCATGTCGCCGCGGTTGCGCACGGCCTCGACCAGGCGCTTCTCGAGCTCCTCGGTGTCGAGGGAGACGGCGAGGAGGAAGCGGCGGCCGTCGATGCTGAGCGTGGTGCGCCGCATCGTCGCCTCGGGCCCGGGAGGCGTGCCGCGGCCCGGCGTGACCGCCTTGACCCGCAGCGACGAGGCGTGCATCCGGATGACGGCGTTCACGAGCCCGCCTCCGGGCGCGACTCGTGGTGGCGGCGGCCGCCGGAGCGGCGGTCCTCCTTCATCTCGGACTCGAAGAGGTGGCGGCGTCCGCCGGCGAGCTCGTCGCGCGCGGCGCGCTCCTGCTCCCGGAACGCGGCGTAGTAGGTGTCGTCGTAGTCCTCGACGATCTGGAAGGTCCAGCGCCCCTCGATGACGTTGCGGCCGACGAGCTCGGCCTCGATCCGCTCGGCGGTCGCGGCGTGGCCGGCCTCGCGCAGCGCGTCGACGGCCTCGCCCAGAGCGAGGTCGGCCGCGCCGGTGAGCCGGTGGAAGCCGTAGAGCAGACCGCGGGCGTGCTCGACCGTCTCGAGCGCCTCCGAGAGCTTCCCGAGCGCCGCCACGGTGGCGTCGTCGAGACCCTCCGGGCGCAGGTGCGCGGAGTCGGGGTGGTCGTGTGAGCTGCTCATCCAGGTGAGCTTAGGCCGACCTAAATGCTCTGTGACCCCCTTGCGCCGCCGCCGGGAATGGTTCGTGCCCGGAGCGGCAGGGCGGTCAGGTGCACGTCGCGGAGCACTCCGTCGTCGGCGACGGCGGTCAGGAAGGTGCAGGCCGGCTGGCGCCTCCGATCCGTCGGGGAGCCCGGATTGAGCAGGCGGAGACCCGCCGGGGAGACGGTGTCCCAGGGGATGTGGCTGTGCCCGAAGACGAGCACGTCGGCACCCGGATGGGCGGCGTCGGCGCGGGTCTCGCGGCCGGTCGCCGCTCCGGTCTCGTGCACCACGCGGACGTCGAGGCCGGCGATGCGGGCGCGCGCGACCTCGGGCAGGCGGGCGCGCAGCGGCTCCGGATCGTTGTTGCCCCACACGGCCAGCAGGAGCGCCGCCCGCTCCTCCAGCGCGTCCAGCGTCGCCTCGTCGACCCAGTCGCCCGCGTGCACGACCAGGTCGGCCTCGTCGACCGCGCGCCACACCTCGTCCGGGAGGGCCTTCGCCCGCTTCGGGAGGTGCGTGTCGGCGAGCAGGAGGAGGCGGACCGGACCGTCGACCTCGGGTGGAGAGCCGTCGGGGCCGGGCTGGAGCAGGGGCATCAGCGGGCGGGGCCGGGCGTCGGCTCCACTCCGCCGTCGGCGCCGGGCTCGGTCGCGGTGCCGGAGCTGCGGAGGCGGGCGTCGAGCGCCTCGAGGTCGGCGGCGAACCAGAGGTGGTCGCCGCGGTTCGACTCGACGACGAAGGCCTGCAGCGCGCTCGACTCCGCCACCGGCCCGCTGACGTCGCCGAGGATCACCAGCCGCTTGCCGTACGAGACGAACTTCTGCACGAACTCGCCGGCGATGCCGGAGCGCAGGCGGACGAACTCGGGGTCGAGCCGGCCGACGGGCACCACGATCGTCTCGACGTCGCCGCCGTAGGTCTCGCCGATCAGCGCGATCGCGTCGTCCGGGGTCGAGAGCGCGCCTCCGTCGTCGTCGACGAGCAGGAGGGGGACGCCCTGACGGGTCTCGGTTCTCATCGGGCCAGCCAATCACGTCGGCCGGGGAGAGGCGAGCAGTGCCGTCCGGGCCTCCGCTCGGGGCGTCCCCTCCTGCGCCGGTCGTGCTTGCGGGGACACGCCGATCAGGCGTCCGGACGGGCTGCCCGCACCGCCGCTACGAGCCCGGCAGCTCGACGCGGCGCTTGAAGCCCACGTGCGAGTCGACGAAGCCCAGGCGCAGGTAGAAGCGGTGGGCGTCGGTGCGGGCGGCGTCCGAGGTCAGCTGGACGAGCGGCGTGCGGAGCTCGATCGCAGCGACGTCCAGCACCCAGCGCATCAGGGCCGTGCCGATCCCCGCCGACCGCTCGGCGCTCGCCACCCGGACCGCTTCGACGAGCAGGCGGGAGCTGCCGCGGCGCGCCATCCCGGGGATCACGGTCAGCTGCAGCGTGCCCACCACGGCTCCGGTGCGGTCGATCGCGACCACGAGATCGTTGCCCGGGTCCTGCGCGATGCTCCGGAAGGCGGACTCGTAGGCGGCCCCGTCCTCCTCGGCGGCGACGTCTCCGCGCCCGGCGCTGATCGGGTCGTCGGAGAGGAGCCGGACGAGCGCGGGGAGGTCGTCGAGCACCGCGCGGCGGAGGAGGAGGCTCCTCTCCTCGGGGCCGGCGTCGCAGGGGAGGGTCAGGTCGGCGATCATGCCCTCATCCTCCCGCGGCCGCTCGCTGCTCCACCCCGCGAGCGGTGGTCGGAGGCGGGCAGGACGCGGCTGAGAGCGGCAGGGGGATCCTGGTGCCCGGTCCGCACGTCCACGCGCCGCGTCCCGCAGCCGACGCAGCGGACGTACACGACGACGCCCTCGCTGGTCCGGTGGGCCGACTCGGTCGTCCAGCCGTGCTCGTGCGGATCGACGGCGGGGGCGAGCGGCTCGGAGGGGTGCGGGGAGGGTGTGGAGGTGCGCATGGGAGCCACTGTGCTGTCATGGTCTTATGCAGCTCAACCCTTACGGCGAGTACGCGGTCCTGCTCGCCGCCTCCCTCGCGAACGACTGGCCGTCCGACCGCGAGGGCATCGAGGCTCGAACGCGCGAATACGGCATGACGATGGCCTTCGAGTCCGGCCCGGACGACCACGCCCGGACGCGCGACGTGATCGACGAGTGGCTGGAAGTGGTCGACGCGCCGACTCCGAGCGACCGGGCGACGTCGCTGAACCGCCAGATGGCCGCGATCGCCGCGTATCCGCGCCTGACCGACCACGACGACGAGGGCTGGCACCTGCACTACCGCGACCAGGACCAGTCCCTGGCGCACGTCCTCCACGCCGTCATCGCGGTGGGCACGGCGCTGCACCTGACGACCCGGGGGATGAGCCGCCTCCTGCGGTGCGAGGCCGGTCGGGCGCCGGGCGACCACTGCCGGAACGTCGTCGTCGACGTGACGCGGAACGGCCGGCAGCGGTACTGCTCCGTCCGCTGCGCGAACCGGGCCGCGGTCCGGCGGCACCGCCTGCGGCACGCGGAGTGAGTCCGCGCGGCCCCGTCACTCCGCCGCGTCGCCGCCCGGCTTCATCGAGAACGGGGAGTAGTGGTAGCCGTCGAGGTCGTCGAACTGGCGCTGGTACATGAAGGGGTAGTCGTCGGTGTCGCCGATCCGGCCTCCCGCGGCGGCGGCCCGCTCGACGAGCTCGTCGACGGCCGCGCGGCTGTCGAGGTCGAACGAGACGGTCACCTTCGAGGGGGTGCCGGGGGCGCCGATCAGCTCCTCGGTGGCGCCGACGCTCTCGTACATGGCGCGGCTCGCCAGCATGACGGACGTGTCGGGACCGATCGCGAAGCAGGAGACGTCCTCGCGGGACATCTCGGTGTTCAGGGTCCAGCCGAGCGCGGTGTAGAAGGCGGTGGCGCGCTCGACGTCGTCGACCGGGCAGGTGATGAAGAGGCTCATGCGCTCACCCTCGCCATCCGCGGGCGGGCCGTCAAGAGCTCCGCGAGGGAACTCCGGACGGCCCGCCGGGACTCAGCGGAACGACCGCAGCCGCAGGCTGTTCAGCACGACGAAGACGCTCGAGAACGCCATCGCGGCGCCGGCCACGAGCGGCCCCAGGAGTCCGGCCATCGCGAGCGGGATCGCGGCCACGTTGTAGGCGAAGGCCCAGAACAGGTTGCCCCGGATGACCGCGAGGGTGCGGCGCCCGAGGCGCAGGGCGTCGGGCACCCGGCCGAGGTCGTCGCCGACGAGGGTGATGTCGCTCGCCTCGATCGCCGCGTCCGATCCGGCGCCCATCGCGATCCCCACGTCCGCGGCGGCCAGCGCGGCGGCGTCGTTCACACCGTCGCCGACGAAGGCGACGTGGCGGCCCTCCGCACGGAGGCGCTCGATCACGGCGAGCTTCTCCTCCGGCAGCACCTCGGCGACGACCTCGTCGATGCCGACGGCCGAGGCGACGGCCTGCGCCGCCCGCGGGTTGTCGCCGGTCAGGACCATCACCCGCAAGCCCCGCTCGCGCAGGGCGCGGACGGTGCGGGACGCCTCCGGCCTCGGCTCGTCGCGGAGGACCGCGAAGCCGCGCAGCGCCCCCTCCCAGCCGACGCCGACGACGGTGCCGCCCTCGGCGGTCGCTCGCTCGGCGCGCTCGGCGAGACCGCCCGGCGCGAAGCCCCACTGCTCCTCCAGCCAGCGCAGCCGGCCGGCGACGACCAGGCGGCCCTCGACCCGGGCGCGCACGCCGAACCCGGTGCTGGAGCGGAATCCGGTCGCCTCGGGGACGTCGAGGTGCGCGGCCCCGGCCACGATCGCTGCGGCGAGCGGATGCTCCGACCCGCGCTCGACGGCGGCGAGCAACCGCAGGCTCTCGTCGTCGCTGGACTCGACGACCTGGAACGCGCCCGTGGTGAGCGTGCCGGTCTTGTCGAGCACGACCGTGTCGATCCGGCGCCCGGCCTCGAGCACCTCCGGCCCGCGGAGGAGGATCCCGAGCTGGGAGCCGCGGCCGGTGCCGACGAGGACGGCGGTCGGGGTGGCCAGGCCCAGCGCGCACGGGCAGGCGACGACGAGGACGGCGACGGCGGGAGAGACGGCGGCGGCGAGGTCGGCGCCGGCGATCAGCCAGCCGGCGAGGGTGGCCAGGGCGAGCACCACCACGACCGGCACGAAGACGGAGGAGACGCGGTCGGCGAGCCGCTGGATGCGCGCCTTGCCGGCCTGCGCGTCCGAGACGAGACGGCCCATCCGCGCGAGCGTGGTCTCGGAGCCGACGCGGTCGACGCGGACGGTGAGCAGGCCGTGGGCGTTGAGAACTCCGCCGGTCACGGTCGAGCCCGGGCCGACCTCGATCGGCACGCTCTCGCCGGTGAGCATGCTCGCGTCGATCGCGCTCGAGCCCTCGAGCACGGTGCCGTCGGCGGCGACGGTCTCGCCGGGGCGCACGCGGAGGACGTCGCCGACGGCGAGCGAGGACGCGGGCACGCGCTCGTCCTGTCCGTCGGCGGCGACGCGCACGGCGTCCTTCGCGCCGAGGCGGAGGAGCGCCCGGAGCGCCGCACCGGCGTCGCGCTTCGACCGCGCCTCCAGGTAGCGGCCGGCCAGCACGAGGACAGGGACGGCGGCGGCGACCTCGAGGTAGATCTCGTCGTGGCCGGACCGGCTGCCCAGCAGCTCGAACGGCATGCTCATGCCCGGCCGCCCGGCGTCGCCGAGGAACAGAGCCCAGACCGACCAGGCGAAGGAGGCGCTGACACCGAGGCTGATCAGGGTGTCCATGGTGGTGGAGCCGTGCCGCAGCGCCCGCCAGGCGTTGCGGTGGAAGGGGAGCGCGCCCCAGACCGCGACCGGCGAGGCGAGGGCGAGGCACAGCCACTGCCAGTTCGCGAACTGCAGCGGCGGGATCATCGAGAGCAGGACCACCGGCACGGCGAGCAGGGCGGAGACGCGGAGCCGGGTGCGCAGGGCGCGCCGCTCGCGGTCGTCGTCGCTCTGCTCCTCCTGCTCCTCCGCGGGAGCCGCCTCGCCGGTGGAGGGGACCGTCGCGCTGTAGCCCGCGGCCTCGACGGCGGCGATCGCGTCGGCCGGAGTCGTGCCGGGCGGGAGGGTCAGCGTCGCGCGCTCGAGGGCGAGGTTGACGGTCGCGTGGACGCCGGGGAGCGCGTCGAGGCGCTTCTCGACCCGCGCGACGCAGGAGGCGCAGGTCATCCCTCCGATGGCGAGCTCGAGCGGGGTGCCGGTGGTCTCGGCCACGTCAGCTCAGGGGAGCGAGGCGGTAGCCCGCGTCGGCGACGGCGGCGGCGATCTCCTCGCGGCCGAGCGGCCGGGAGGAGCCGACCGTGACGGTCGAGACCCCGTCGGGGGCGAGGGACACGTCGACCGCCGAGACCTCGGGGTAGGCGGCGAGCTCCTCGGTGACGCTGCGGACGCAGTGCTCGCAGGTCATGCCCGCGACGCCGAAGCTCTGCACGGACGCGGCGGACAGGGAGCCCTGCGCCGCGTGGCCGGCGTCGGAGCGGCCGGCGCCGCCGTGGCCGCCGCACGCGCAGGCGCCGCCTCCGCCGCAGCCGCACCCTCCCGTCGATCCGCTCGCGGTCAGGCCGAGGTCGATCCTGGTGCTCATGGGTCCTCCTGTGTGGTGCGTCCGGTCCGATCCGGTCGATCGGCTCGGTGGGCGTCCGGTCGGCACGCCGGTCGCGGCATACCCCCGGGGGGTACTCCATGGTAAGCCCGCCGAGCCCTCTCGGCAAGGCGGGAGGGCGGAGGAGGGATGATCTCAGGGGCGGCTCGGAGCCGCGCGAGGAGGGAGGGGCGCATGGATCCCGCATCGACGCCGCACTGGGGCGAGCCCCCGCCGCGCACGCCGCCGGCGGTCCCGCTGCCCCCGCGCACGCGGTTCGAGCCGACGGCGCTGCTCGCCGCGCCCCTGCCCGCCCCGGCCGCCGTCCGGGCCCGGGTCCGTCAGGCCGCCCCGGAGCGGCAGCGCCGGCTGGCGGCGCTCGCCGCGGTCACCGAGGGGTTCGCCGTCCTGCGCACTCCCGAGCTCGCCCGGGCGCTGCGCCGGATCGCGGCACCCGCCTCCGCCGCTCCGGCCGCCGCCGCCGCGGTGCTGGCCGTCGGCCGCGACGGACTCGAGCTCGCCGCCGAGCGCGCAGACGCCCTGCGCATCGCCGAGTGGGATCGGATCGTCTCGGTGGGCGTCGGCACCTCGCCCTCGGGTGCCCACCGGGTCCGCGCGCTGGTCCTGGCGGTCCTCGCCCCGCCGCCCGCCTCCGCCGTCCTGCGTGCGGCGAGGCGGCGCCCGCGCACCGTCCTCGTGCCCCTGGTCGTCGCCGCCCCGGCCGCCCTCGGCTGGCGCGTGGCCGACGACCGCACGTTCCTCCTCGCTCTCGAGCGCCTCCAGCGCGCCCTCGAGGAGCGTGCCCGGTGAAGGCGCGGTTCCGCTTCGCCCTCGCGGCCGTCGCCGTGCTCGGCCTGGGCCTGGCACTGCGGTTCGTGCTCACGGGGCTGCTCGCCGACCTCGCCGGCGGAGTGGCCTACGTCGTGCTGGTGGCGCTGCTGATCGCGGTGCTCCTGCCGCGAATCCCGGGCGTGACGGCTGCCGGGATCGCGTTGGCCTGGTCGATCGCGATGGAGCAGCTGCAGGCGATCGGAGTCGCAGCGCGCCTGGTCGAGCTGTGGGCGCCGCTCCGCCTCGTCGTCGGCACCACCTTCTCCTGGCTCGACATCGCGGCCTACGTCCTCGGCGCGGTCGTCGCCGCGGCCGTGCACCTCGCCGTCGCTCCGCGCGAGCAGTCCGCCTGACGGGAGTCCGCGCCCCCCGTCTTCTGTTCGCCCGTCGGCCGGGCTGCCGCGGGGCGTCCCGGCGTCCGCCGAGGCGCCGGCCTCGCCCACCGGACCGCCGAGGTGTTCGTGCGCTCCCCGAGGCGCCGCCGTCCCCGCGGTGCCTCGCCGGCGGACGCGGTGTCTCGCCGCAGGAGCGACGCCGACCGGAGGAGCGACGCCGACCGCCGGAGCGGCGCGGTCCCTCCGCCCCCGCGCCCCTGATTAGGGTGAAGCCATGAGCGAGCCGGCACTCCCCGAGACGACGGCCCCGCGGGCCTCGGCCCCGCACGACCACCGCCGCGACCGGCGCATCCCCGAGCCCGTCGACCGGTTCGCCACCGGCGAGGAGTACCCCGAGTACCGCGTCGACCTGGAGCGGATCCGCTTCTCGCCCTACTTCGCCCGCCTCTCCGCGGTGACCCAGGTCATCTCGCCCTCGGGCGTCGGCCAGGTCGTGCACAACCGGCTCACGCACTCGATCAAGGTCACCGCGGTCGCCCGCGCGATCGCGATGCAGCTGACCACCACCGATCCCGCCCAGCGCGAGCTGGTCGAGCGGCTCGGCGGCTGCGACCCGGTGGTCGTGCAGGCCGCGGCCAGCGCGCACGACCTCGGCCACCCTCCGTTCGGCCACCTCGGCGAGCAGGCGCTCGACCGCCTCGCGCGCGAGCGGCTGGGGCTCGCGGAGGGCTTCGAGGGCAACGCGCAGTCGTTCCGGATCCTCTCCGAGCTCGACGTCTGCGAGACGGTGGAGGTGGGGCTGAACCTCACCGCCGCCTCCCGAGCCGCCGTGCTCAAGTACCCGTGGGGGCGGACGGTCCACCGCCCCGGCATCGACTCCGCCAACCCGACCGAGCTGCCCCGCGGCTCGACCGCCAGCCGGTGGGAGACCGCGCCGCCGAAGTTCTCGGCGTACACCCTCGACCTCGACGACCTGCTCGACGCCCGCTCAGGCTTCGCCGCGATCGCCCCCTGGCAGCAGACCCTCGAGTGCTCGGTGATGGACGTCGCCGACGACATCGCCTACTCGCTGCACGACCTCGACGACTTCTACCGCGCGGGAGTGCTGCAGCAGGCGGCCGTCGCCGTGGAGTTCCGCGCGTTCCTCCGCGAGCAGAACGCGCTCGCCGCCCTCGACGCCGAGGAGCTGTGGGCGCGCGCCCCCGGGCACTCGCTCGAGATGCTCCGCCGGAGGCTCGTGGCCCGCGACCCGTGGATCGCGAGCGACGAGCACTTCCGCGCCTCCGTGGAGCGGGTGTCGACCGAGCTGGTCGAGGGGCTCCTCGCGCTCCCGTTCGACGGATCGACGCGCACCGAGCGCGCGATCGAGGCGTTCGTCTCCTCCTGGATCGGCCGTCTGCAGCGCTCCGTGGTGGTGCTCGCCGAGCCGAACGTGCGCTCGGGCCACCTCTCCCTCCTCCCCGACGCCTGGCACGACGTGGCCGTGCTGAAGTTCGTGCACACCCGCTTCGTGATCGACCGGCCGGACTTCGCCACCTACCAGCGCGGCCAGTCGCAGGTGCTCGAGACGCTGGTGACCCACCTCGACGCCTGGCTCGAGGACCCGCGCGACGGCTCGCGGGCTCCGCAGAAGCTGCTCGACCTGATCGAGCTCGCGACCGACGGCTACTTCCGCCTGCGCGCCGACCACCCCGACTGGCTCCCGGCGGACGAGCGCGGCCGGCCGACTTCCGACCCGGCCGCGCTGCAGCGGCTCGGCCGGGGGCGCGGTGTGGTCGACTACGTCGCGACCCTGACCGATGAGCAGGCGATGGCGCTCGCCGCCCGCCTCCGCGGCGATCGCGAGCCGTGGGCGATGGGGACCTGACGCCCCGGCGGGTGGGTTGACACCGCGCGTCGCGTGTGACCTCGGCGGCTCCTCGCCCGTCGTTCCGGGGGAGGAGCATCCGCCGGGCCGCCGAGGACGCGTTCCGCGACCGCCCAGCGGGCGTCCAGGAAGCGCAGCCTGAACGACAGCGTAAAATCACGGAGGCACATGCCAGGATCGACAACTCGACAGGGAGTTCCGTTGGACGGAAACGCAACGACCACGCACCGCAACGTCGCATTGCTGTCCGTCGCGACCACGCTGGCTCCGCGCGTGACCACCTCGGCCGAGATCGAGGCGCGGCTCGCTCCGGCGCTCAAGCGCCTGCGGCTCCCCACCGGGCTCCTCCAGCGCGTCGCCGGAGTGCACGAGCGCCGCAACTGGGGCACCGAGCAGGGCTTCGACGGAGCGGCGATCGACGCGGGCAAGCGCGCTCTCGCCGAGGCCGGCGTCCGCGCCGACCAGATCGGCCTGATCATCAACACGTCGGTGACCCGCAAGCACCTCGAGCCCTCGGTCGCCGTGCGCCTGCACCACGGGCTCGGCCTGCCCTCGTCGGCCATCAACTTCGACATCGCGAACGCGTGCCTCGGCTTCGTCAACGGCATGACCCTCGCCGCGCAGCTGATCGACTCCGGCCAGATCCGCTACGCGCTCATCATCGACGGCGAGGACGCCGACGAGATCCAGGTCAACACCATCGAGCGCCTGAGCCGCGAGGGCGTCAAGCGCAAGGACTTCATGAGCGAGTTCGCGAGCCTGACCCTCGGCTCCGGCGCCGCCGCGGCCGTCCTCGGCCCGGCCGACGAGCACCCCAAGGGCCACCGCATCCTCGGCGGCATCACCCGCGCGGCCACGCAGTTCAACGAGCTCTGCGTCGGCAGCGTCGACGGCATGTTCACGGACGCGAAGGCGCTGCTCAAGGGCGGCATGGAGCTCGTCCTCTCGGCGTGGAAGGAGGCCACCCGCGACTGGAACTGGAGCGGGATGGACCGCTACATCACGCACCAGGTGTCGGACGTGCACACCGACGCCCTGGTGAAGGCCGTCGGCATCGACCGCAGCCGCGTCCCCACGACCTACCCCACCCTCGGCAACGTCGGCCCGGCGTCGATCCCGATCACCCTGGCCCAGGAGGCCGAGACCCTGCAGCCCGGCAACCGGGTGCTGCTCATCGGAGTGGGCTCGGGCATCAACACCGCGATGCTCGAGATCGCCTGGTGACCGCGCCTCACCCGGCCGAGCGGATCCGCGGAGCGCTCGGCTCCACGGCCGCCGCGCAGCTGCCCCCGGCCGGGCTCGACGGGCTCGATCCCGCGTGGTCGCGCCTCGTCGACGCTCCGGACGCCCAGGGCGTGCCGCGCCGCTGGCACCTGCTCGACACGGGCGAGGCCCTCGGCACGGAGCCCGTCGGCACCGTCCTCTGCGTGCACGGCAACCCCACCTGGTCCTACCTCTGGCGCCGCCTCGCGGCCGCCACGCTCGAGTCCGCCCGCCGGGGAGGCCCCGCCTGGCGGGTGGTCGCTGTCGACCAGCTCGAGATGGGCTTCTCCGAGCGGACCGGCGCCCTGCACACGCTCGCCGACCGCGTGCGCGAGCTCGCCAACCTCACCGACGTGCTCGGCCTCGACGACGTGGTCACCCTCGGCCACGACTGGGGCGGAGTCGTCTCGCTGGGCTGGGCGGTGGACCACCCGGAGCAGCTGCGCGCCACGATGCTCCTGAACACCGCGATCCACCAGAGCGCCGACGAGCCGATCCCGGCCCCGCTCCGGCTCGCGCTCGCCTCGGGCGTGCTCGGCGCCTCGACGGTCGGCACGCCGGCCTTCCTCGAGACGACCCTCGCGCTGGGGCACCCCGCGCTGCCCTCCGCGGTGAAGGAGGGGTACCGCGCTCCCTACCGGTCCGCGTCGCGCCGCGGCGGAGTGGGCGGCTTCGTCGCCGACATCCCGGTCGACTCCGCGCACCCGAGCGACCCGGAGCTGCAGCGCATCGCCGAGGGCGTCAGCGCCCTGACGACGCCGGCCCTGATGCTCTGGGGCCCGCTGGACCCGATCTTCTCCGACCGCTACCTCGACGACCTCGTCGACCGCCTCCCGCACGCGCAGGTCCACCGCTACGAGGGAGCGGGCCACCTGGTGGCCGAGGACGTCGACTACTCGTCCGCCGTCCTCACCTGGCTGGGCGACCTCTCCGACGGCGAGGAGCCGTTCGGCGGCGACCCCGCCCCCGACGTCCGACGCCCGACCGCGCCGGTCGAGCCGCTCTGGGCGCACCTCGACCGCAATGCGCAGGACGACTCGCTCGCCCTGGTCGAGATGGCGCCTCCCGGAGGCGGCGGGCCCCGCTCGGTCTCGTGGCGCCTGCTCTCGCAGCGGGTCCGCGAGCTCGCCGCCGGGCTCCGCGCCTCCGGCGTCTCCCCGGGCGACCGCGTCTCGCTCCTCGTGCCGCCCGGTGCCGACCTGACGGCGCTGCTCTACGCGTGCCTGCGCATCGGAGCCGTCGTGGTCGTCGCCGACGCGGGCCTGGGCCTGCGCGGTCTCACCCGCGCGGTCCGCGGTGCCTGGCCGGATCTGGTGGTCGGCGCCCTGCCCGGCCTCGCCGTCGCGCGGGCCCTCCGCTGGCCCGGCGGCCGGGTCTCGACGCAGACCCTGCCCCGCGCCTCCGCCTCGGCCCTCGGGGTCGACACCTCGCTCGGGCAGCTGATCGAGCTCGGCCGCGCCGAGCTGGCCGCCGACCCGGAGGCGCTGGGCGAGGCTCCCGCCGCCGACGCCGTAGCCGCGATCCTGTTCACCTCCGGCTCGACCGGCCCCGCCAAGGGCGTCGTCTACACGCACCGCCAGCTCGCCGGCGTCCGCGACGCGCTCGCCCGCCAGTACGGGATCGGACCGGGCACCGGGCTCGTCGCGGGCTTCGCGCCCTTCGCCCTGCTCGGTCCCGCGCTGGGCACGCGCTCCGCCACACCGGACATGGACGTCACCGCGCCCCGAACGCTCACCGCGGCCGCCGTCGCCGCGGCCGCCGCCCGGGTCGACGCGACCGTGCTGTTCCTCTCGCCGGCCGCACTGGCCAACGTCGTGGCCACAGCCGGCGCGCTCGACACTGACGACCACCGCGCCCTCGCCGGCGTGCGCACCTTCCTCTCGGCCGGCGCCCCCGTCTCGGCGGGACTGCTCGGCGAGGCGCAGGCGCTCATGCCGAACGCCTCCGCCCGCACTCCCTACGGCATGACCGAGGGGCTGCTGCTCACCGACGCGTCGCTGGAGGGCATCCGCGAGGCCGCCGCCGATGACGATCCGCGCGGCGGCGTCTGCGTGGGCGTGCCCGCCGCGGGCGTCCGGCTGCGGATCGCCCCGCTCGACGCCGACGGCCGCGCCACGGACGAGCCGGAGGAGATCACCGGCACGACCGGCGAGATCGTCGTCTCGGCAGGTCACGTCGAGGACCACTACGAGCGCCTCTGGCTCACCGACCGTGCCGCCCGCGTCGGCGCCGTCCCGGGCGAGCGCTGGCACCGCACCGGGGACGTCGGGCGGATCGACTCCGCCGGCCGCCTCTGGGTCGAGGGCAGGATGCCGCACGTCGTCGTCACGCCCGACGGTGTGGTCACGCCGGTCGGACCCGAGCAGCGGATCGAGGCGCGCGTCGCCTCGGTCGCCCGCGCCGCGATCGTCGGAGCCGGCCCGCGCGGAGTCGCGCAGCTGGTCACCGTGGTCGAGCTGCGCTCGGGCGCGCGCCGCGTGGTGCTGGCCGAGGAGGCCCTCGCCGCCGAGGTGCGCGCGGCCGTCGACCGGCCCGTCGCCGCGGTGCTGGTCGTCCCGGCGCTGCCCACCGACGTCCGCCACAACTCCAAGATCGACCGGGCCGCGCTCTCGCGCTGGGCCGAGGGCGTGCTCGCCGGCGGCCGGATGGTGGCGCCGTGAGGGTCCTGGTCACCGGCGCGAGCGGCCTGCTCGGCGGTGCGGTGGCCGCGGGCCTCGTCGCCCAGGGGCACGAGGTCCGCACCTTCCAGCGCCGGCCCTCCGGGGTCGCGGGCGTCGAGGAGGCGCGTGGCTCGCTGACGGATCCGCGCGCGGTCGAGGAGGCCGTCGACGCGGCCGAGGGCGTCGTCCACCTCGCCGCGAAGGTCTCGCTCGCCGGCGATCCGGGCGACTTCGACCGTGTGAACATCGACGGCACCCGGCGTCTGCTCGCCGCCGCCGCCCGCGCCGGCGTGAGCCGCTTCGTCCAGATCTCGTCGCCCTCCGTCGCCCACTCCGGCTCCTCGATCACCGGCGACGACGCCGAACCCGCCGATCCGGACCGGGCCCGCGGCGACTACGCGCGCACCAAGGCCCGCGCCGAGCTGCTGGCCCTCGCTGCCGACGCCCCCGGCTTCGCGGTGGTCGCCGTGCGCCCGCACCTGGTCTGGGGTCCGGGCGACACCCAGCTCGTCGCCCGCATCGTCGAGCGGGCGCGCGCCGGCCGTCTGCCGCTCCTCGGGCACGGCCAGGCGCTGATCGACTCCACCTACATCGACAACGCCGCCTCGGCGATCGTCGCCGCTCTCGGGCGGGCGGAGGAGGTGCACGGCCGCTCCTACGTCGTCACCAACGGCGAGCCGCGCCCGGTCGCCGAGCTGCTCGCCGGGATCTGCCGCGCCTCGGGCGTCGAGCCGCCGCGCTGGTCCGTCCCCGCCTCCGTCGCCCGCGCCGCGGGCTCGCTCGTCGAGCGCGTGTGGGCCGTGCGGCCCGGCGCCGATGAGCCGCCGATGACCCGCTTCCTCGCCGAGCAGCTCTCGACCGCGCACTGGTTCGACCAGCGCCGCACGCGCGCCGATCTGCAGTGGAGCCCGTCGGTCACCCTCGACGAGGGACTGGCCCGTCTGTCCGCCGCCCGCTGAGGCGCCGGCTCCCGAGACAGAGGAACGGACGGGACCCCGTCGCCGAGGCGAGGGGTCCCGTCCGTCCGGGGGCTCCCGCGACGGATCGCGGGAGGGGAGCCGAGGTCAGTCGGCGAGGATGAGATACAGCGCGCGACGGGTCTCGTCGAGCTTGGCGGACGCGGCGGCGCGCTGCGCCTCGGTCGCTCCGCGGAACTGCTGCACGACGCCCATCAGCTTGCCGACGTTCTCCATGAAGGCGCGATCGGCGTCGCTCGCGCCGGGAGTGGCCTCCCAGGCCGCGTCGAGCTCGTCGGCGTGCTCGCGCACGTAGGTGCCGCCCGCGTCCGTGAGCTGGTACTCGGTGCCGCGGCCCTCGCCGACGGCCGTGATGAGGCCCTCGTCGACGAGCTGCTGGAGGGTGGGGTAGACGGAGCCGGGGCTGGGACGCCACGATCCGTTCGTCTTCTCGGCGATGGCCTTGATCAGGCCGTAGCCGTTCGAGGACTTCTCGGAGAGGAGGGAGAGGAGGGCCGCGCGGACGTCACCGCGTCGGGCGCGTCCTCCGCCGCGGCCGAAGGGGCCGCCGAAGCCGGGGCCGAAGCCCGGGCCGAAGCCGAAGCCGGGCCCGAAGCCGCGGCCGTGACCGCCGGGTCCGCGGCGCTGTCCGCGGCCGGGGTGCTCCTGGCGGGAGGAGTGGTCGCCGTCGCACGAGTCGCGGCGGTCGTCGGAGAAGAAGGTCCTGGAGTTCATGGGTGTGCTGCTCTCTGTCGTGAGGGGATCCCTTTCGATCGGATCCGGTCGCCCGTCGGGAGCGGCTGCTTCCGATCTGTCGGCGATGCAGTAACGATATATCGGCGACGGATCGGATGTCAACACCTGAATTGCCCGTAGCCTGGGAGCTCCCCGTCGATCGAGAGGTCCCGCATGCCGCGTCCCGACTCCGAGCTCGAGGCGTACCTCGGCTCCTCCCTCCTCGCCGGGGACGTCCTCACCGGCCGCGCGAGCAACCTCGGCAACCTCCGCGGCCTCGCCGCCCGCGAGCCCGCGCACCTCTACGGGGTGGACGTGGCCGAGGACTGGACGTTCGAGAGACTGCTCGCGCTGATGGGGGAGCGCGTGGGGATCAGCACCGACCCCTCCTTCGAGAGCGGGCAGGACCGGATCGACGCCCGCCTGACGGTCGCGGGGCTCGCCCGCTACCGCGAGCGGTTCGCCGCCTCTGTCCGCGAGGGGGCGCTCCTCCTGTTCGCCACCGCGCACCCCGCGACCCTGATGGACGTCTACCGCCGCTTCGCTGCTGCCGCGACGGAGCGGGGCGCCCGCGTGATCGACGTGAACGCGCTCCCGTTCGCCGCCCCCGACGGGATCCGCGTGCCTCTCGCGGACGAGCACCAGGCCCTGTGGTGCACCGGCGGGGTCACCTGCGTCTACCGCGGGGGAGGGCTGCAGCACACGCACTCGCCGGAGCCGATGGACGCGCTGCTCGACCGCCTCGACGAGCTCGGCGTCCGCCCCGACCTGGTCGTCGCCGACCACGGCTTCGCGGGCGCGGCCGGCCGGCGGGGGCTGCCGGTCATCGCGATCGCCGACTGCAACGACCCGGCGGTGTTCGTCGCCGAGGCGCAGGGCTCGATCGAGGTGGTCGTCCCGATCGACGACGGGCTGGCCGTCCACCTCTACGAGCCGGTGATCGACTTCGTCCTCCGCGCCCTCTCGGAGCCCGCGCGCACCTGACGGCTCGTAGAATCGCCTTCGGCTCGTCGCGATCCCGGATCCTCGGGCCGACCGTTTTCGCGAGTCCCCGCGCTCGCCCACCACTGCAGACGGAGCATCCGTGACCCAGCCCCACGACGGCCTCCTCCCGCGCTTCGCCGTCGGCGTCGACATCGGGGGGACGTCGATCAAGGCGTCTCTCGTCGACGTCACCACCGGCGAGCGGGCGGCTCGGCGCTTCGCGGTCGCGAACCCGCTGGGCAAGGAGCCCGAGGACTTCGCCGAGGCGATCGCCGGCATCGTCCGCGACGTCTCGCCGATCGCGGGCACGCCCGTGGGCGTCGGCTTCCCCGGGATCGTCCGCGGCGGCGTCGTCCGCCAGACCACCCACGTCTCGCAGCGCTGGGTCGGGCTCGACGCGCAGGTCCTCCTCTCGGAGGCGACCGGGGTCGACGTCGTCGTCGTCAACGACGCGGACGCGGCAGGGGTCGCCGAGCGCGAGTTCGGCGCGATGCGCGGACGCGAGGGCCTCCTCCTGCTGACCACCCTCGGCACCGGCATCGGGACGGCGCTCGTCCACGAGGGCGTGGTGATCCCCAACTCCGAGCTCGGTCACCTGCACATCGACGGTCCCGACTTCGAGCCGCAGGTCGGCTTCTCCGCCGTCCGCCGCGAGGGCATCACCCTCGAGGAGTGGGCGGGTCGCCTCAGCGTCTACTACCGGCACCTCGAGATGCTGCTCTCGCCGCAGCTGTTCGTGATCGGCGGCGCGGCGGCGCACGTCTTCGACGAGTTCGCCCGCTTCCTCGACATCGGCACCGAGATCGTCCCCGCCCGCTTCGGCAACGACGCCGGATTCACGGGCGCCGCGATGGTCGCCGTCTCGCCCGACCGCCTCGCTCCCTGGTACCGCTCCACTCGCGGCGCCCGCCTCGACCCCGGGGCCCCCGCCATCGCCGACTGACACTCGTCCCTGCACCGAGGGAGCCCCGACCCGTCGAGGTCTTCCGGAGGCGCTGGGTCCCTCGACGGTCCGGGGTTCCCTCAGCGGGCCGACAGGCCGCGGTAGACGGCGTCCAGCCGGGCGGCTGCGGCCGGCCAGGAGTGGGCGGCCGCCCAGTCGACGCCGCCGCGGCCGAGGCGCGCCAGCTCACCGGGCGAGCCCAGCAGGGTCAGGATCGCCTCGGCCCACGCCGCGGGGGAGTCGGAGTCGAGCAGCACGCCGCTCCCGCCGTCGCGCACCGCGTCCACCAGGCCGGTCGTCCTGCGCGCGAGTACCGGAGTGCCGCTGCCGGCCGCCTCGAGCGCGATGAGCCCGAAGGTCTCGGCCGCCGAGGGCACGAGCGCCAGCTGCGCGCTCCGGAGCCGCTCCGCCACCCGGTCGCGGTCGGCGGCCCCCTCGATCAGCACGCGGTCTCCCAGCGGAGCCGCCGCGGCGCGCACCGCGTCGAGGTAGGACTCCCGGCCCGGTGCCGCCCCGCCCACCAGCCGCAGCACCGGCCGCTCCGCCGGCGCGATTCTCGCGAGCGCCTCGACCGCCAGCAGCTGGCCCTTGAGCGGCTGCACCCGGCCGACCAGGACGACTCCGGAGCGCTCGCCGCCGCCCGGGCGGAACCGCGCGTCGACTCCGGGCGGCACCACGACGACCCGGTCCGGATCCGCGCCGTACCCGCTGACGACGTCCTCCCGCTCCGAGGCGCCCGCCACCACGATCGCATCGGCGGAGGCGAGCACGGAGCGCTCCGCGTCGATCCGCTGCTGCGGCTCCGCGACGTCGCCCGGGGCGAGCCGGGCGTTCTTCGCGAGCGAGCCCGAGTGCATCGAGTGCACGTGCGGCCGGCCGGTGAGCGCCCCCGCGAGGCCCGACACCCAGTAGTGCGAGTGCACGACGTCGGCCCCCTCCGCGGCGCGCGCGAACTCCGGCGCCGCGGACGCCAGCGCGTACTTGTCGCCCGCCGGCACCGGCACGCCCACCACCCGCACACCCGGCGCGAGCGCGCGGACGCCTCTGCCGCGGGTCAGCACCTCGATCTCCCAGCCGAGCGCCGCCAGCTCCGGGAGCACCGCCGCGAGGTACACGTTCATCCCGCCCGCGTCGCCCGTCGACGGCTGCTCGAGCGGGGAGGTGTGCGCCGAGACGACGGCCAGACGGGGCATCCCTCCATCGTAGGGACGGCCGTGCGTCCTCCACGGATCCCGGCCCGCGGCTCGCAGCGCCTCCGGAATCGGGTTGAATAGACGGATGCGCTCGTTCGAGCGCGGAGAGCGTGAGGTCCATGGCCCGCCAGAGTCCCCCCGGTGAGGTGCTGCCGTCGGCCGCACCCGGGCCGGTGACCGCCGGCCACGAGCCCTTCTCCGAGCAGGACATCCGCGCCCTCGTCGGAACCGCCGCCGTTGAGAAGGGCACCGCGTACGCGGACGAGGGCCGCGTGCGCGAGCTGCAGTGGTTCGGCGGCCGCACCCGCCTCTTCGGCCAGGTCCGCGGATCCGGGCGCTCGCCGTACGCCGTGAGCGTGCAGCTCCGCGACGAGGGCGAGCACTGGACCCTCCTCGGCGGCGCCTGCAGCTGCCCGGTCAAGCACGAGTGCAAGCACGTCGCCGCCGTCCTGATCGAGGCCCTGCGCCGCGAGCGCGAGGGCGGTGTGGCCGGTCCCTTCCCGGGCGAGGCCGCTGTCGACGCCGTCCCGGAGTGGCGCAGCGCGCTCGCCCCGCTCCTCGCCGGCGCGGAGCGCTCGCACACCGGCATCCCGCTCGGCCTGCAGTTCGAGCTGCTGCCCGGCGAGCCCGTGCGTCGCCCGCCCGGCCGCTACAACTCCTACCGGCCACCGCCCGAGCCGCGCCCGCGCCTGGGCGTGCGCCCGGTGCGGATGGGCGACCGCGATCGCTGGGTCCGCACCGGCACCAGCTGGCGCGACCTCGGCTACCTGCACTACAGCCACGACTACGACGAGCGCCAGATCGACGTGATCCGCGAGATGCAGGGCCTGCTCTCCGGGCACAGCGCCTCCAGCTACTACTCGCCCGACACCTGGCTCTACCTCGACCAGTGCCGGAGCGAGGCGATCTGGGCGGCCCTGCACGGCGCCGTCCGCGCGGGCATCGGCCTGGTGATGGGCGACCGCGACCAGACGCCGCTGAAGATCCTCGACACGACGGCGACCGCCTCCATCGACGTCACGCGCACCGCCGCCGGCCTCGAGCTGCGCTCGCTCGTCGCGATCGGCGACCACCCGGCGCCCGAGGAGTTCGGCTTCATCGGCGACCCGGCCGTCGGCCTCTACACGTGGGAGGGCGGCGACGAGATGCGCGCCCGCCCGGTCACGCTCATCCCGTTCGCCGCGCCGCTGCTGTCCTCCGCGCGCACGTTCCTCTGGAGCCGCGAGGCCATCCGCATCCCGGTGGCCGAGGAGTCGGCGTTCCTCACCGAGCACTACCAGCGGCTGCACCGGCTGTTCGACATCGTCTCCCGTGACGGCTCCTTCGAGGCGCCGGCGGTGCCCGAGCCGCGCCTCGGCCTCACCCTCGAGCACACCGACGGCGCGGGCCTGCGCGGCTCGTGGTGGTGGCGCTACGGAGTGGAGGGGGCGCGCGGCGGCGTGGACGCCGAGCGGCTCCCGCTGCGGGTCGGCGAGGACGCGGGCTACCGCGACCCCGAGGCCGAGCAGCGGATCCTCGACTCCCTCGTGGGAGCGGGTCTCGACCCGGAGTCGACGCCCGCCCTGGTGTCCCCGTCGAGCAGGCGCCTGCGCCCCACCTTCGACCTGCGCGGCATGCAGACCGTCGGCTTCCTCACCGGCGAGGTCGAGCGGCTCCGCGAGCTCGGCACCGTCGAGATCGAGGAGATCGGCGAGCGCGTCGAGTACCGCGAGGCGCAGACCGCCCCCGTGGTCGCCGTGCAGACCGTCGCCCAGCCCGACAGCCGCGACTGGTTCAACCTCGAGATCTCCGTCACCGTCAACGACGAGGCGGTCCCGCTGGCCGAGATCTTCCTCGCGCTCGCCCGCGGCGACGAGTACATGGTGCTGCCCAGCGGCGTCTACTTCGCCCTCGACGACGAGCGGTTCGGCCGCCTCCGCGAGCTGATCGCCGAGGCCCGCGAGCTCTCGGACGACCCCGGCGAGACCCTGCGGATCAGCCGGTTCCAGTCCTCCCTCTGGGACGAGCTGGTCGAGCTGGGCGTCGTGGAGGCCCAGGCCGCCGCCTGGCGCCGCTCCGTGGAGGGGCTCTCCGGCTTCACCGCGACCGGTGCGCTGGAGTCGCGGGTCCTGCCCGAGGGCTTCGCCGTGGAGCTGCGGCCCTACCAGCAGCTCGGCTACGACTGGCTCTCGTTCCTCTACGACAACCAGCTCGGCGGCGTGCTCGCCGACGACATGGGCCTGGGCAAGACCGTGCAGTCCCTCGCCCTGGTCACCCGGGTGATGCAGGAGCAGCGCGCCGCGGCCGCGGAGGCGGGCACCTCGCCGCGCCCGTTCCTCGTCGTCGCGCCCACCAGCGTGGTGCCCAACTGGGTCGGCGAGGCCAAGCGCTTCGCCCCGGACCTCCGCGTCGTCGGGATCGACGAGACGTCGAAGAAGAAGCGGAAGGCGCTCTCGAGCGTCATCGGCGAGGCCGAGCTGGTCGTCACCTCCTACGCCCTGTTCCGGCTCGACTACGAGTCGTACTCGGGCATCCAGTGGTCGGGGCTCCTCCTCGACGAGGCGCAGTTCGTCAAGAACCGCCAGTCGGCGACGCACCAGCTCGCGCGCCGGCTCGACGTGCCCTTCAAGCTGGCCATCACGGGAACGCCGATGGAGAACAACGTGATGGAGCTCTGGTCGCTGCTGTCGATCGTCGCTCCGGGCCTGTTCCCCTCGCCCGCCGGGTTCGTCGAGTTCTACCAGAAGCCGATCGAGCGCGAGGCCGACAGCGAGAAGCTCTCGCAGCTGCGGCGGCGCATCCGCCCGCTGATGCTGCGGCGCACCAAGGAGCTCGTCGCCAAGGAGCTGCCGCCCAAGCAGGAGCAGACCCTCGAGGTCGAGCTCGGCCCGAAGCAGCGGAAGGTCTACGACACCTACCTGGCGCGGGAGCGGCAGCGCGTGCTGGGCCTGATCGGCGACTTCGAGAAGAACCGCTTCGCGATCTTCCGCGCGCTGACCGTGCTGCGCCAGGTCGCGCTCGACGCGGCACTGGTCGACGAGGCGCACGAGAGCGTGCCCTCGACCAAGCTCGACCTGCTCGACGAGCTGCTGGGCGACGCCCTCGGCGAGGGGCACCGCGTGCTGGTGTTCAGCCAGTTCACGCGGTTCCTCGGCCGGGTCCGCGGCCGGCTGGACGCGGCGGGCATCGAGTACGCCTACCTCGACGGAGCGACGAAGAAGCGCGACGAGGTCATCGAGCGGTTCCGCTCGGGCGCGGCGGGCGTGTTCCTGATCTCGCTCAAGGCCGGCGGCTTCGGGCTCAACCTCACCGAGGCCGACTACTGCATCCTGCTCGACCCGTGGTGGAACCCCGCCACCGAGTCGCAGGCGGTCGACCGTGCGCACCGCATCGGCCAGACCCGCTCGGTCATGGTCTACCGCCTGGTCGCGAAGGACACGATCGAGGAGAAGGTGATGGCCCTCAAGGAGGCGAAGGCCGCGCTCTTCGCCGCGGTCATGTCGGACGACGGCGCGGCGGCCACCGGCGGGATCACCGCCGAGGACGTGCGCGAGCTGCTGGGCTGAGCGCCGCCGCTACTCGCGCACCTGCTCCAGCAGGGTCGTGACGGCGGCGCGGGTGTCGGCCGCGAGTCGTCCGAGGCGGTGCGCGGCACGGATCGACACCGGCCGGTACGGGTGCACGAGCCGCCGGGCCGCCGTGCAGGGCAGCGCGAACGCCGCGACGACGCCCGCGTCGATCCCGTCGAGTCCGCCGTCGTCCCGGCCGAAGACGAGCTCCCGGCCCTCGCGCGCGAGAGCCTCCGGCAGGTCGGCCTCGCCGATCGGGAGGCGCAGCACGGCGAGCAGGCCAGCCGCCTGCACCCGGCGCGGCAGCGGGCGTCCGAGGCGTCCCGCCGCGTGCACCGTGAAGAAGTCGGCCTGCCGCTCCAGGATGCCCGTGACCGTCTCGGCGAGGCGCTCCATCTCGGGGTGCAGCGAGAGCCGGGCGAGCCGGCGGTAGCCGTGCACCGCGACCCGGGCGTCCACCGCGAGGGCCAGCGCGACGGGGCCGGCGAGGGAGGCCGCGGCGCGGTCGAGGAGCGGGCGCGACCTCACCGTCGGCTCCGGCGGGCGGATGTCGATGCCGCGGATCTGCGGCGAGGCCGCGAGCACGTCGCCCAGGGCGTCGGCGATCCGGTGCCGCTCGGCGGCCCAGACGGACGCGAACGCGCGGACCTGCTCGTCGGGGTGGGCGCGCGCGAGTGGGAGCACCCGGGCCACGGTGGCGTGCTCGATCGCCCGCAGGTACGCGGTGGCGACGATGGCCTCGCGGTCCAGCGGCACCTCCTCGAACTCGCGCACCGAGAAGTGCTCGCGCAGGGCGCCGTGCGCGCTGCGGTGGTGGTCCTCGAGGTCGAACGGTTCCGCGATGCCCACGTCGTGCTCCTCCGCTAGTCCGGTCCCTCCATCCTGGGCCCCCGGTGCGAGAGGCGGAAGAGCACGCGCCCATCCCTGGGACACTGGGAGCCGGTCATCAGGCGGCCGGGGGAGCAGGGCGGGATGAGCGGGGCCCGGACCTCGGCGATCGGCGCCGTCCTCCTCGCCGCCGTCTGCTTCGGCACGACGGGGACCGCCCAGGCCCTCGGAGCGGCGGGCGTGGATCCGCTCCTCCTCGGGGCGGCGCGCATCGTCCTCGGCGGCGCCCTGCTGGCCGCTCTCCTCGGCGTGGAGGCTCTGCGCCGGCGGAGCCGCTCCCGCCCGACCCGCGCCGTCGTGCTGCTCGTCGTGCTCGGAGCGGTCGGCGTCGCCGCGTACCAGCCCGCCTTCTTCACCGGCACCGCGCAGAACGGCGTCGCGGTCGGCACGATCGTCGCCCTCGGCTCCGCTCCCGCCTTCACCGGCCTGCTGGAGTGGCTCGTCCTGCGGACGACCCCGGGCCCGCGCTGGTTCGCCTCGACCGCGCTCGCCGCGGTCGGCGTGGTGCTCCTCAGCGGCGGCGGATCCGGCGGCGTGACACTCCCCGGCCTCGCCGCCTCGGCCGGCGCCGGCGCCTCCTACGCGCTCTACGCCGTCTGCAGCAAGCTGCTGCTCGAGCGCGGGCTCAGCCCCGTCGCCGCCATGGGAGCCCAGTTCGGAGCCGCGGCGCTGCTCGCGCTCCCGTTCCTGCTGCTGGGCGATCCGTCGCGGCTCTCCGGCTCGATCCCGGCCGTGCTCTGGCTCGGAGTGGTGACGGTCGCCGTGGCCTACACCTTCTTCGCGCGCGGCCTGCGAGCGCTGCCCGCGGCGACCGTCTCGACGCTCACCCTCCTGGAGCCGGCGACCGCGACCCTCCTCGGCCTGGCGGTGCTGGGGGAGCGGCTGACCGCGGGAGCCGTCCTGGGCGTCGCCGTGCTGGTGGCGGCGGTGCTGCTGCTGGCGGTGCGGGGGCGCCGCCGTTCCGGTGCGCGGAGAGAGGCGCCGCCGCGCTCCGCGGAGTAGCGTCGACTCCCACCGACCCGACGACGAGGCGGAGCGCATGACCAACCCGTGGCTGGCCCGCCCTGGCAGCGGTCGGCGGCGCGCGCTGGTCGAGGAGTCGTGGGAGCGCGCACGGCGGCGGCGCCTCGATCCGGACCGGCTGACGGCACCGCTCTCGTTCTCGGGAGACGACCTCCGCGAGTACCGCACCGGGCATCCGCTCGCCTCGGTCCTCCCGGTGATCCGCCGCCTGCTGGTGCGCGACGCCGACGAGGACAGCGGCGTGCTGGTCGCGGTGGGCGATGCGCTCGGGCGGCTGCTCTGGATCGACGGGGACCAGCACCTCAAGAGCCTCGCCGAGGGGATGTCGTTCGTCGAGGGCGCGGCGTGGGCCGAGCCCGACGTCGGGACGTCCGCGCCGGGGACGGCCCTCGTGCTCGATCACGGCGTGCAGATCCACGGCGCCGAGCACTTCGCCTCGCTCGTGCACCCGTGGAGCTGCACCGCCGTCCCCGTGCACGACCCCGAGACGCACGAGATCCTCGGAGTGATCGACATCACCGGTGGCGCCGACGTCGTCGCCCCGCAGACCCTCCCGCTGATGGAGGCCACGGCCGCCGCCGTCGAGAGCGAGCTGATGGTGCAGCGGCTCCTCCGCCCGCGGCGGCCCGCTGCACGGAGCACGGCGGCGGCCCGGGCGCCGAGCCTGCGGGTCCTCGGGCGCGAGACGGGCCTGGTGACGGCCGCCGGAGCGACGCTCGAGCTCAGCAGCCGGCACGCCGAGATCCTGACCCTGCTCGCCTGGCACCGGGCCGGGCTCTCGGCCGAGCAGCTCGCCCTCCTGCTCCACGGCCGGGACGACGCGGTGGTCACCGTCCGCGCCGAGATGGTGCGGCTGCGCCGCGCGCTCGAGCCGACCCTCCCGCGCCTGGTGCCCCTCTCGCGCCCCTACCGCCTGGCGAGCCCGGTCGACCTCGACGCCCGCCAGGTGCTGGGCCTGCTCGACCGCGGCTCCCACCGTCTCGCCCTGGACGCCTACCGGGGCGCGCCGCTGCCCTCGTCCGAGGCGCCGGGGATCCGGGCGATCGCCGGCGAGCTGCGCCTGCGGGTGCGGGCGAGCGTCCTCGCCGATGCGGCGCCCGCGACCCTCCTCGCCTGGGCGGAGGGCCCGGACGGCCGCGACGACGCGGAGGTGTGGCGGGAGCTCCTGCGCGTCCTCCCGCCCCGCTCGCCGCGGCGTGCCGGTGTCGCCGCGCACCTCGAGACGATCGAGGCGGAGCAGCGCTGAGCCGTTCCGGTCGCTCCCGGGAGTGCCGCCGGAGCCGTGAGGCCGCGGAGCCGTCTCGCTAGCCTCGACGCATGAGCACCCTCGCACCACCTCCCCGGGCCCTCGCGAGCGGAGTCGCGGGGGGTCTGCTCCTGATGGCGGTCTTCACGATGTGGTGGGCGAGCGACACCACGGTCGGCTGGCCGGCACCGGCGGCGACGACCGCCGTGACCGTCTGCGCGCTCGCGGCCGTGGTCTTCGCCGTGCAGGCCGTCCGCCTCCTCGTCGCCCGGCGGAGGATGGCGGTGGAGCTCACCGACGCCGACCGCGCGGCGAAGCCGAACGGTCTGCTGTTCGGAGCGGTCTTCGCCGCGGAGGGCGTGCTGATCGGTGTCGCGGTGGGCGTCCTCACCGGCACCGGGCTCGACCGCTTCCTCGTGCCGGCGATCGCCGTGATCGTGGGCCTGCACTTCTACCCGATGGCGAGGATCTTCGGCCGAACCCTCGACTTCTGGCTCGCCACCTGGACGACGCTGGTCGGAGCGATCGGAGTCGTCGTGGTCCTCGTCGATGGCTCCGCCTGGCCGCAGGTGTGGTCCTGGGTCGGCGCGGGGGCCGCAGCGGCCACGGTGACCTACGGCGTCTACATGAGCCGGATCGCCCAGCGCCTGCTCGCGAGCGTCTGAGGTCCGGGCCGCGGGGCCCTCCTCCTCGGGCGGCCGCGTCTCCGCCCGGCCGGTCCGGTCTCCGTCCTCGCCGCTCCCGCCGGTGCGTCGACCCGTGCAACGTCGTGCAACCCCCCGCGACGTAGCGTCAGGACCGGGCGCCCACCCCGCGCCCACGACAACGACGTCGATGGAGGTCCACATGACGCTGTACGCCGACCAGGTCGCCGAGCAGGCACCGCAGGAGCCGGGTTCCACGGTCTACGCGAATCCAGGCACGGAGGGATCCGTCGCCTCCTTCCGCTCGCGCTACGACCACTACATCGGAGGCGAGTACGTCGCCCCCGCGAGCGGCCAGTACTTCGAGAACATCACCCCGATCACCGGGAAGCCCTTCTGCGAGATCGCCCGCGGCACCGCCGCCGACGTCGACCGCGCCGTCGAGGCGGGCTGGAAGGCGTTCGCGAGCTGGGGGAAGACCAGCCCCGCCGAGCGCTCGAACATGCTCCTGAAGATCGCCGACCGCATGGAGGCGAACCTCGAGCTGCTCGCCGTCGCCGAGACGTGGGAGAACGGCAAGCCCGTGCGCGAGACCCTCGCCGCCGACATCCCCCTCGCCATCGACCACTTCCGCTACTTCGCCGGAGCGATCCGCGCGCAGGAGGGAGGAGTCTCCGAGATCGACCACGACACGATCGCGTACCACTTCCACGAGCCGCTGGGCGTGGTCGGGCAGATCATCCCCTGGAACTTCCCGATCCTGATGGCCGTGTGGAAGCTCGCGCCGGCGCTCGCCGCAGGCAACTGCGTGGTGCTGAAGCCGGCCGAGCAGACGCCGGCGTCCATCCACGTGCTGCTCGACCTGATCGGCGACCTCATCCCCGCCGGCGTGCTCAACGTCGTCAACGGATTCGGATTCGAAGCGGGCGCCCCGCTCGCCTCCCACCCGCGCATCCGCAAGATCGCCTTCACCGGCGAGACGACCACCGGCCGCCTGATCATGCAGTACGCCAGCGAGAACCTCATCCCGGTGACGCTGGAGCTGGGCGGCAAGAGCCCCAACGTGTTCTTCGCCGACGTCGCCGCGGAACGCGACTCCTTCTACGACAAGGCGCTCGAGGGCTTCTCGTTCTTCGCCCTCAACCAGGGCGAGGTCTGCACCTGCCCGTCGCGGGCGCTCGTGCAGCGCTCGATCTACGACGACTTCGTCGGTGACGGCCTCGAGCGGGTCAAGCGGATCAAACAGGGCAACCCGCTCGACACCGCCACGATGATCGGCGCCCAGGCCTCGAACGACCAGCTCGAGAAGATCCTCTCCTACATGGACATCGGCAAGCAGGAGGGAGCGAAGCTGCTCATCGGCGGCGACCGCGCCGACCTCGGCGGCGAGCTCAGCGGCGGCTACTACGTCAACCCGACCGTGTTCGAGGGCCGCAACTCGATGCGCATCTTCCAGGAGGAGATCTTCGGACCCGTCCTCGCCCTCACCTCCTTCGACGACTTCGACGACGCGATCGGCATCGCCAACGACACCCTCTACGGCCTCGGCGCCGGAGTGTGGAGCCGCAACGGCGCCCAGCTCTACCGCGCCGGCCGGGCCATCGAAGCAGGCCGCGTCTGGTCGAACACCTACCACCAGTACCCCGCGCACGCGGCGTTCGGCGGCTACAAGCAGTCGGGCATCGGACGCGAGAACCACAAGGTGATGCTCGACCACTACCAGCAGACGAAGAACCTCCTCGTCTCCTACGCGGAAGGACCGATGGGCTTCTTCTGAGCTGGTTCGCACGGGCTCCTCGTTCCTCGTCGCCCGTGCCGCGGTCGGCTCGCCGACGTGGCCGGGTGGGGAGGAGCGGGGAGCGTTCGCACCGAGACGGATCCGCTGGCACGCGGATCCGCCGTTCGGTGCTCGGCCCTTCGGGCGAGGCACCTGACGGCGCGCGGAAGGACGGTGCTCGGCCCTGCGGGCGAGGCACCTGACGACGCGCGGGAGAACGGTGCTCGGCCCTTTCGGGCGAGGCACCTGGCGGCGCAAGGGAGAACGGTGCTCGGCCCTACGGGCGAGGCACCTGGCGGCGCGCGGGAGAACGGTGCTCGGCCCTACGGGCGAGGCACCTGACGGCGCGCGGGAGAACGGTGCTCGGCCCTTCGGGCGAGGCATCGGACGAGGGGGCGCCCCCTCATGTTGATCGAGTAGTCCGCGCAGCGGCGTATCGAGACGCCGCCCGGAGGAGCGTCCGCCGTCAGCGGTCGGGCGCATATAGACATTCCGCACAACGAGCGAAGGAGCACCACCCATGACCTCCACGAGGGTCGACGTCACTGCGGAGGCGGCAAGCATGCTCCGCCGGATGACGGCGCTGCACGGGCCGCTCATGTTCCACCAGTCGGGCGGATGCTGCGACGGCAGCTCCCCGATGTGCTTCCCCGCCGGGATGTTCCGCACCGGCGCCTCGGACGTGCTCGTCGAGTCGCTCCGGCTCGACGGCCTGGACCCGATCGACTTCTGGATGTCCCGCTCCCAGTTCGAGTACTGGAAGCACACCCACCTCACCGTCGACCTCGTCGACGGGCGGGGCAGCGGATTCAGCGTCGAAGCCCCCGAGGGCAAGCGCTTCATGATCCGCAGCCGACTGCTCACCGACGACGAGCTCGTCGAGTTCGGGCTCCTCCCCGCCGGAGCCGTCGGGCCCTGAGCCGGCTTCCCTGACCCGTTCCCCCTGACCCGTTCCCGTCGCAGATCCTCGCCGACCGGCGACATCCCGGTCCAGCGGTGTCAGCCGCCCGGAGCAGGAGCGGGCGGCGCCTTCCCCGTGCTCAGCTGCACGCCCACCACCGAGCCCTTGTCCACGCGGGTGCCCGCGGCCGGACCGGTGCCGGCCACGGTGTTCATCGGCTGCGTGGAGTCGACCTGCGACGTCGCTCCGGGTGTGAGCCCTGCGGCGATCAGCGCCTGCGCGGCGGAGTCGCTGGTCCGGCCCGACAGGTCCGGCACGGTGACCTGCGGCGCCGCGATGAGCGACTGGTCGGCCTGCGGGAAGTCGGAGCCGCCGTAGCGGGAGTCGATCGCCGTCATCAACGGCTTCCAGATCCGGTGGCGGGCCGAGGGCGCCCAGCCGCTGTCGAAGTCGATCGAGTCGAGGTTCACCCTCGAGCCGTCCGCGCGTGCCGAGATGCTGCCGACCCAGACCGCGAGGGAGGTCTCGGTCGAGGCGCCGATGGCCCAGGTGTCGGCGGAGTTGTCGGTGGTGCCCGTCTTGGTGATGTGCTGGATGCCGTTCTTCGGATCGTCCTCGACACCCGTGCCCTCGGCGGTCACCTTGAGCATCGTGTACTGCATCGCCGAGGCGACCCTCGACGACACCGCCCGGCTGCAGGTCGTCTCCACCGGCTCGATCTCGCGGCCGTCCGCTCCGACGATCGCCGTGATCGCGACGGGGGTGCAGGTCGTGCCGTTCTCGGCGATGCCGGAGTAGGCGGTCGCCATGGTGAGCGGTGCGATCTCGTTGGTGCCGAGGACCGCTCCCGGCGACTGCACGAGCGCGGTCCCGTCCGCGCGGTGCACTCCGAAGGCCTCGGCCTGCTTGCGGATCTCGCACTGGTCGAGCAGGTGCGACATCCCGGTGAAGCCCGTGTTCAGCGAGTAGATCGTCGAGTACAGCGCCGTCTGGGTGTCGGTGTAGCCGCCGTCGCCGGCGTTCTTGGGGTTGTAGGAGTCGTAGTCCCAGGTGCCCTCGCAGCTGTCGGCGAAGCCGGTCCAGTTCTTCTGCTTCGAGTCGAACTGCTCGAGCAGGGTGTGCCCGCGGTCGAGCCACTCGGCGAGCGTGAACACCTTGTAGGCGGAGCCGGTCTGGAAGCCGTTGCCGCCGCCCGCGGACGCGTCGACGTTGAGGTTGATCGCCGAGAACTCCGGCCCGCTCGCGATCACGTCCGGGTCCTGGCTGTAGCGCTTGTTCTGCACCATCGTGAGGATGCGCCCGGTGCCGTTCTGGACGGCGACGGCCGTCGCCCCGACGTCGAAGCGCGGATCGGAGGGGGGGACCTGCTCGTCCATCAGCTCCTGCGCGGTCCTCTGCAGGTCGAGATCGATCGTCGTGTAGACCTTGATGCCGCCCTGCTTGATCGCCGCGTAGCGCTCGTCGTCGGTCGCTCCGAGCGCCGGGTCGTCTCGGAGGACGTGGGTCACGTAGTCGCAGAAGTAGGCCGCGCTGCCGGCCGTCTGGCAGCCGGTGGACGGTGGGGTGATGTCGGGGGTGATCGCCTCGGCGGCCGCGGCGTCGTGCGCGGCCTGGTCGATGCTCCCCGTCTCGAGCATCCGGTCGAGGATGTAGTCGCGCCGCTCCCGGGTCTGCGCGTAGCCGTTCGCCTCGCCGTTGGCAGTGTCGTCCGGCCGGTCGAAGCGGAACTTCTCGGGGTTGTTCACGATCGCCAGGAGCGAGGCGGACTGCGCGAGGGAGAGGTCGGCCGCCGGGATGCCGTAGTAGTACTCCGCCGCGGCCTCGACGCCGTAGACGGTGCCTCCGAACAGCGCGATGTTGAGGTAGCCGAGGAGGATGTCGTCCTTCGAGGACACCTTCTCGAGCCCGATCGCGAGCCGCATCTCCTTGAGCTTGCGCTCGGCCGTGGTCGCCGTCGCCTCCGCGTACGCGCGGTCGCGGTCCGCCTCGTCCGGGATCGATTCGGCCTTCTGCACCAGCACGTTCTTCACGTACTGCTGCGTGATCGACGAGCCGCCCTGGGTGTCGCCGTCGAGGAGGTAGGTGCTGGCGATGGCGCGGAGGGTGCCCTGCAGGTCGATCCCGCCGTGGTCGTAGAAGCGCGGGTCCTCGCTCGCGACGAGCGCGTCCTTCACGGAGTCGGCGATCCGGTCGGCCGGGACCTCGATCCGGTTCTGGTCGTAGAAGGAGGCCAGCAGCGTCGGATCGTCCGGGTCGCCCGCGTAGACGTCGCTCTTCTGCATCAGGCGCCCGACCTCGAGGTAGCTCGGGAGGGACTGGAACGCCGAGATGGTGCCGGAGGTCGCCGCGCCGGTGAGCGCGGCGGCGGGGGCGACCACGAGCGAGGCGAGCAGACCCGCCAGGACGCTGACGATCACGAATCCGAACAGCGCGCCGAGAGCCCCGTGGACGGTTCGACGGGGCTGGAAGACGGGGACGTTCGGTCGCTTCAGGATGGATCCTCTCGCTGCACCAGCACCCTAGGCGAGGCCTGCGACATCCCCGACGAGGCGCGCCACGGCCGCGCCGGACGCCCGTCCGCCCGGAGTCGGCGCGACGGCGCCCGCGCAGGCTCGGCGCCACGACAGCAGAGGGGGCCGACCCCCGGAGGGATCGGCCCCTTCACGGGACGGGCGACGTCTCTACTCGATCAGGTCGCCGTTCAGGTCCGAGATGTCGTTCGGATTGGCCGGAGCCTTGCCCGTGCTCACCTGGAGGGGGATCACCCCGCCGGCGACCGCCGTCTCCTCCGCGCTCGGCGTCGTCGACACGACGGAGCCCTCCGGGATCGTCGCGGAGTCGACCGACTCGTGCATCCCGACGACGAAACCGGCGGCGGTGAGGATGGCCGTGGCGCTCTCGACCGTCTCGCCCGTGACGTCGGGGACCTCGGAGTTCGCCGCCGATCGCGGCGAGTACGCGAGCATCGAGGCCGGCGGTGCCGTGAAGTCGTCCCCGCCGTACTTCTCGTCGAGCGCCGTCATGATCGGCTTCCAGATGGCGTGCCGGGCGTTGGAGGCGCGGATGGTGCCCTTCTCGCCCGTCAGGCTGATGAAGCGCAGGTTCTGCTTGGTGTTGTCGGCGAAGCCGTTGATGCTGCCGACCCAGACCGCCAGGGAGGCGGCCTTGCTGGCGCCCGCCGTCCACACGTCGGCGGCCTCGTCGGTGGTGCCCGTCTTGCCGATGTGCTCGATCCCGTCGAAGGGGTTCGAGGCGTAGGCCGTTCCGGAGGTCATCACCCGCTGCATCGCGTACTGCATCCCTCGGGCGACCTCGGGCGACACGGAGGGCGTGCACGCCGATGCCGGGGCGGCGACGGCGTTGCCCTCGCTGTCGGTGATCCGGTCGATGACGATCGCCGAGCAGGTCGTGCCGTCGTTCGCGATCCCCGCGTAGGCGTTGGCCACCGTCAAGGGCGCGATCTCGTTCGTCCCGAGGACCGAGGCCGGCCCGTTGGCGAGCTCGCGGCCGTCGGCGCGGTGCATCCCGAACGACTCGGCGGTGGTGCGGATGTCGCAGAGGTCGAGCTGCTGCGCCATCCCCATGAAGCCGGTGTTGATCGAGTTCGTGGTCGCGCCGAGCGCGCTCATCGAGCTCGCGTCCTCCGACGGGTCGTCGTTGCGAGGCGAGAACTTGCCGTAGTAGCCGCCGTCGCCCTCGACGTTGCACTTCTGGGGGTAGGAGCTGAAGCCGGAGGTGGGGGAGGCGAACGACTCGTTGACGGTGTGCCCCGCCTTCAGCCACTGCGCCAGCGTGAACACCTTGTAGGTCGATCCGGTCTGCACGCCGGAGCCGCCGCCCATGCTGAGGTCGACGTTGAGGTTGATCGCGCTGTAGCCGGGGTTCGCGGCGAGGAACTGCTCGTCCTGGCTGTACTGCGTGTTCTGCACCATGGAGAGCACGCGGCCCGTCTTCGCCTCGACGGAGGCGGCCGTCGCGCCGACCTGGAAGCGCGGGTCGACGGAGGGGATGTAGGCGTTGAGCGCCGCCTGCGAGACCTGCTGGATGTCGAGGTCGAGGGTCGTCACGACGTCGAAGCCGCCCTGGCGGATGCGCTGATAGCGCTCGTCGTCGGTCGCCCCGAAGACGGAGTCGTTGCGGAGGACGTTCAGCACGTAGTCGCAGAAGTACGCGGCGTTGCCGGCGGTGGTGCAGCCGGTCGAGGGCTCCGTGATGTTCGGGGTGATCGGCTCGGCGACGGCGGCGTCGTGCGCGGCCTGGTCGATCCGGCCGTGCTTGAGCTCCTCCGAGAGGATGTAGTCGCGGCGCTCCTTGGTGGCGGCGTAGCCGTTGGCGGCGCCGTTCGCCTCGTCGCCCGGGTTGTCGAAGCGGAACTTCGCCGGGTTGTTCACGATCGCCAGCAGCGCGGCCGCCTGCGAGGTCGAGAGCTGGCTCGCGGGGATGCCGTAGTAGTAGTTCGCCGCGGCCTCGATGCCGTAGACGGTGCCCCCGAAGAGGGCGATGTTGAGGTAGCCGAGCAGGATGTCGTCTTTCGACGCCTCCTTCTCGAGGCCGATCGCGAGGCGCATCTCCTTGAGCTTGCGCTCGGGGGTCGGGTCCGTCGCCTCCTGGTAGGCCTTGTCGCGCGCGGCCTCGTCGGTGATCGACTCCGCCTTCTGCACCAGGACGTTCTTCACGTACTGCTGCGTGATCGACGACCCGCCCTGCAGGTCGTCGCCCGTCAGCGTGACGGCGATGGCCCGGAGCGTGCCCTGGAGGTCGATGCCGCCGTGCTCGTAGAAGCGCGGGTCCTCGCCGGCGACGGCCGCGTCCTTCGCGGACTGCGCGACGTCGTCCCAGCCGACCTCGACGCGGTTCTGGTCGTAGACGGAGGCGAGGAGGGTCGTCCCGTCGCTCGCGTAGACGTTGGTGCGCTGCATCAGCTGGCCCACGTCGAGGTAGCCCGGCAGGTTCTGGAACATGCCGATCGTGTTGCTCGTCGCCAGGCCCGTCAGCGCGAGGGCCGGCGTGACGCCGACGGTGATCAGGACGCCCGCCACGGCGCTCATCCCGATGAACCCCATGACCGCCCGCAGCGACATCCCGAGCGGCCGGACGGAGCGGCGGGATGCAGTGGGAAGTGCCATGGAGCGGTCGTCCTTTCGACGCGGCGCCGGGCCGCGGAGATGTGAGGGAGGGTGGCGAGAAGCCTCGCGAGCAGTCGCGCGATCCCCCGGGTTCATGGTACGTGACGGGTGCGCCTGCGGGGCGTCCTCCTCCCGGTGGAGATGAGGAGCTGGCGGGTGATGCGCAGGAGCGGGCGCGTCCGGGGTGCTGACCTCGGGTCGATGCATCCGTATCGTGGGGGGAGCGCCGCTCCGAGGGGCGCTGCAGCACCCGTTCCACCCACCGCTCCGGGGCCCCGGGCGGCCGGCCCCGGCAGAAAGCGCACACCATGGCACGCATCCACGACGACGTGACCCAGCTCGTCGGCAGGACCCCTCTCGTCCGCATCAACCGGCTGGAGGGCGCCGACCAGGCGACGGTCCTCGCCAAGCTCGAGTTCTACAACCCTGCGAACAGCGTGAAGGACCGCATCGGCGTCGCCATCATCGACGCGGCCGAGGCCTCCGGCGAGCTGCACCCCGGCGGGACGATCGTCGAGGGCACGAGCGGCAACACCGGCATCGCGCTCGCGATGGTGGGTGCCGCCCGCGGCTACAAGGTCGTCCTCACGATGCCCGAGACGATGTCCGTCGAGCGCCGGGTCCTCCTCCGCGCCTACGGAGCCGAGATCGTGCTCACCCCCGGCAGCGAGGGCATGCGCGGAGCGGTCGAGCGCGCCCGCGCGATCGTCGACGAGACCCCCGGCGCGATCCTCGCCCGCCAGTTCGAGAACGCCGCCAACCCCGAGGTGCACCGCCGCACCACCGCGGAGGAGGTCTGGGAGGACACCGACGGCGAGGTCGACGTCTTCGTGGCCGGCATCGGCACCGGCGGCACCATCACCGGAGTCGGCCAGGTGCTCAAGGAGCGCAAGCCCGGCGTGCAGATCATCGGAGTGGAGCCGATCGACTCCCCGCTCCTCACCCAGGGCACCGCCGGGCCGCACAAGATCCAGGGCATCGGCGCCAACTTCGTCCCCGCGATCCTCGACCGCGAGGTCTACGACGAGATCATCGACGTGACGCTCGACGACTCCGTGCGGGTGGCCCGCGAGATGGCCGCGCAGGAGGGGATCCTCGGCGGCATCTCCTCCGGCTCGATCATGTGGGCCGCGCTCGAGGTCGCGAAGCGCCCCGAGAACGCGGGGAAGACCATCGTCGCCATCGTCTGCGACTTCGGCGAGCGGTACATCTCGACCGTCCTGTACGAGGACCTCCGCAGCTGAGCCCCTCGAGACGAGGCGGGACGCCCCGCTCCGGACGCGACGGTCGGCCGGAGCGCCGCGTCCCGTCCGGACCGGAGCGTCCCGGGCTCCTCGCCCTGCTCCGCGAGGACGTCCGCACCGCCCGGGAGCGCGACCCCGCCGCCCGGAGCGCGGTGGAGGTCGTCCTCTCCTACCCGGGAGTGCACGCGGTCTGGGTGCACCGCGTCGCGCACGCCTGGTGGCGGCGGGGCCTCCGCCTGCCCGCCCGGCTGCTCAGCCAGGCGGCGCGCGCGGCGACCGGGGTGGAGATCCACCCCGGTGCGACCATCGGCCGACGCCTGTTCATCGACCACGGCATGGGCGTCGTCATCGGCGAGACCGCGCGGATCGGCGACGACTGCATGCTCTACCACTCCGTCACGCTGGGCGGGAGGTCGGCCCGGCGCGAGCGTCGGCACCCCACGCTCGGCGACCGGGTGGTCGTCGGCGCCGGCGCGGTCGTCCTGGGCCCGCTCGTGCTCGGATCGGACGTCAGCGTGGGCGCGAACGCCGTCGTGGTGAAGGACGCGCCCGACGGGGCGGTGCTCGTCGGCATCCCGGCCCGCGATCTGCGCGATCAGGGCGGGGAGGAGGACCCGCTCGCCGGGTCCGGCCGCTCCACCGGCCCGGCGGGACGCGTCTAGCCGGCGACGCTCAGTCGTCGCCCCTCGGCGAGATGTCGCGCGGGGCGCTCTTGATCTGCGCGAAGGCGTCCAGCGCGTGCGCCCGCGTCTCCTTGAGGTCGACGAGGGGCGCCGGGTAGCCGTCCGCGCCTCCGGTCAGCGTGTCCCCTAGCGTCCACGGCTCGTGCACGGCGGCGCCCTCGACTCCGCCGAGCTCCGGCACGTTGTGGCGGATGTACTCGCCGGCCGGGTCGAACTTCCTCGACTGCGTGACCGGGTTGAAGACCCGGAAGAACGGCGACGCATCGGCTCCCGAGCCCGCGACCCACTGCCAGTTCGCGGCGTTGCTCGCCGGGTCCGCGTCGACCAGGGTGTCCCAGAACCACTCCTCGCCCACCCGCCAGTCGACCAGCAGGTTCTTGATCAGGAACGACGCGGTCACCATCCGGACCCGGTTGTGCATGTAGCCGGTGCTCCAGAGCTCGCGCATGCCGGCGTCCACCAGGGGGTAGCCGGTGCGCCCCTGGTGCCAGGCGTCGATCGCCTCCTGGCCGGGGCGTCCCCACGGGAAGGAGTCGAACCGGGTGTCGAAGTTCGCGGTCGCCAGATCCGGCCAGTGGAACAGCAGGTGGTAGCAGAACTCGCGCCAGAGCACCTCGGAGAGGAACCGGTCGCTGCCGTCGCCGCGGTGCAGGCCCTTCGCGTGCGCCTCCTCCAGGGCGTGCCACACCTGGAAGGGGCTGATCTCGCCCCACCTCAGGTGCGGGGAGAGGTTCGAGGTGGCGTCCTCCGCCGGCCGGTCGCGGCCGTCGGCGTAGTCGTCGAGCTGCTCCGCGAGGAACGCGCGCAGCCGGTCGGCCGCCGCCTTCTCGCCGGGGACCCAGCGCTCGCGCAGCCCTTCCGCCCAGTCGGGACGCGTGGGCAGCAGCTCCCAGTCGTCGAGGGAGTCGGAGGCGATCTCTCCCGTGACGCCGTCGAGCGAGCGGGGGCGGGGGAGCGGCGCGCGCGGCGTCGGCTTGGCGCGGCAGGCGCGGGCGAAGGGCGTGTAGACGGAGTAGGGGCCGCCGGCGCCGGTCTGCACGGTCCACGGCTCGAACATCAGCGAGCCCTGGTGGCTCTCGGCCTCGAGGCCGCCGTTGCGGAGCGATTCCTTCACCGCCGCGTCGACGGTGCGCTCGGCCCTCCCGTAGCGGCGGTTCCAGTGCACGGCTCCGGCGCCGATCTCCTCGGCGAGCTGGAGGACGACGGCCTCGGCCGGCCCACGGCGCAGGATCAGCGGGGCGCCGTGCTCGCGCAGGTCGGCGGCGAGGGCTGCGAGGCTGCCGTGCAGCCACCAGCGGGAGGCGCCCCCGAGCGGACGGATGCCCGCCGACTCCTCGTCGAGCACGTAGCAGACCGCGACGGGGCCGCCACGGTCGATCGCGGCGCGCAGAGCGGGGTTGTCGGCCAGGCGCAGGTCGTCGCGGAGCCAGACGAGGGTGGGGGAGGTGTCACTCATGGTGACCACCATGATCCGCGAGTCCCGCGCCGCGGCGAAGACCTGGCCGGTCGCTGCGGCCCGTGCTAGCGGGGACGGATCAGGCGGAGGCGATGCCGTCGCGGAGCTTGTCGCAGAGCGCGGTCAGCTGCTTCAGCTCGTTTTCGTCGAGGACGCCGCCGACCTGCTCCGAGATGGTCCTCATGTGGGTGAGCGCGACGCGGCGGAAGAGCGCGTAGCCCTCGTCGGTGATCGCGATGATCGTGCCGCGGGCGTCCGCCGGATCCTCGCTCTTCTCGACGCAGCCGCGGGCGGCGAGCCGGTCGATCAGCCTGCTGACGCTGGGCTGCGTCAGGAGGACGTGCCGGTTCAGGTCGCGCAGCCGTGCGCGCCGACCGGGCTGCCGGGTGAGGTTGAAGAGCACGTCGTACTCGTTCATCGAGATCTCCCGCGAGGGGAACTCGGTGCTCAGGGTGCGCATCACCTGGACCTGGGCGCGGAAGAGCGACTCCCAGGCGGCGACGGCCTCTCTCGACCCCACTGGTCCTCCTTCACGGCACTCAGGAAGCGGTTCCCTGACATCCAGACGCCGTACAGCCTACGCCGGGGTGCTGGGAGGAGGGGAGTCGGAGGAAGGGGGCCGGGGGAACGACAGAAGGCCGGCCGCTGAGGCGAGCGGCCGGCCTTCATTCCCTTGCACCAAGAGTGTCCTGCAATCACTTCTCGCGCTTCCCGCCACAGCAAACGGTCGACGCACTTGAACTATATAACGACCCGGTAACGACGCAACCCTCTCTTTCCTGAATCCTCCCTGAGCCGCCCCGCCCCGCCCGTCGCCGCGCCCGCCCGCGCTCCGCACGACTCTCTCCTGACCCAGGACGCCCCGTCTGCTGCCTCCGACGTCCGCACCGAACCGCAGCCCATCCCTGACCGTTGACGGACACGACGAGCACCCCCTGCCCTCGTCCCCCGCCGACGCGGCCCGGCCCCGTCGCGGTCTGCTACGTGCTCGACGAGGAGTCGGCGGGCATCCGTCCGCTCGCGGGCGCCT